>JAUVXZ010000267.1 GCA_030603345.1 Pseudomonadota bacterium | reverse complement strand
GGGCCTCATCCCAAGAGATCCTTTGCCACTTCCCTTCTCCTCGATCTCCTTTCCTTTTGAGCGGATATCGCAGCCGTTCAGGATGATACAGGTATTCAAGAGAGGCGAGTGCCTTTTCACACAAAAGGCCTTTGTTCACCGGGCTTTCCGGATCACCTTCTATTTGTACTGGTCTGCCATTTTCTACGTGAACAAGGATGCCACAACCAGCGTAACAGAAGCCACATGTACTTCTTACGGCTTTCATAGAATCCTCCGTTACCACAGCTTATGCTTTTGCCAATTTACTACTGTAAAAGATTCTATCGGGATTGTCATCTGTATTTCCCAAAGGCAGTGAAGGGTGATCCGCCCATCCTGCCTTATGAAGTCTAAACGAAAAAGCCCTTTTGGGTAAGAGAAAAATGTACTAAGGGTTTTTCTTCTCAAAATCACCCTAAATTGCCCTCTGTTTTGCCATGAATTATCAGAAGGGAATCAATGTACGGTCAATAAGCTTGATGAGGCAATTTTGCTGACTATTACCCCTTAACAAGTATTGCAAACAGGGTATCATCCGATGTATAAGGGTTTTGCTAAACTTTTCTACAAAGGAGGGCTTGAAAGAAATGAAACCTGAGAACTGGGAATCGCTTACCCCGCAGGACAAGAAAGATGTTGCTCAAGAACTCTTATACTCTCATAGAGGCAAATATATTGTCTTTAGAGCCATTACCCTAGCAATAGAGACTTTACAGAAAGTACCCGAGTCCCTCAGGGAATCGGACACTATCGAGGACTTGGAGATACTATTAGAGTTCTTTCCTAAGCCTGATTTTGCATCTTTTGGCTTGGAGGAAAAAAGGGAAGGGCCAGACTAACTGTAAGGTTCAGTCTTGGAGCAGACCCTTTTAAACTCACCCATCCGCAACTAAAAAAGGGGCTCAGCCAAAACGGCCGGCCCCTTATGTTTTCTGGCGGGGACGACGGGACTCGAACCCGCGACCTCCGGCGTGACAGGCCGGCGTTCTAACCAAAACTGAACTACGTCCCCTGGTAGGCGGAACAGGATTTGAACCTGTGACCCTCGGCTTGTAAGGCCGATGCTCTCCCACTGAGCTACCCGCCCGTCATTAATGTGCAGTAACCTCGGGTTTGCCCTCTTCTATAGGTAACGTAAACGGTTGGAACCTACTGTCTGGGAGAAAAAGTTCCTCCCCCTCCACCAGTATGAAGGCTTCCTTAAGGACCCCATCCATATGGTCAACAAGGACTAGCTCGACTTTCTTGAGAACCTTTGCTGGTATCTCTTCGATATCCTTCTTATTTTCTTGAGGGATCAGAACCCTTTCTATTCCAACTCTGTGAGCAGCTATTATCTTCTCTTTGAGGCCCCCTATGGGGAGAATTCTGCCCCTCAGGGTTATTTCGCCAGTCATAGCCAGGTTTCTCTTAACCGGTTTTCTCAGTAAAGCTGAGGCAATCGCTGTAGCAACTGTGATGCCTGCTGACGGACCATCTTTCGGTGTGCCACCCTCAGGTACATGGACATGAATGTCAACCTTTTCATAAAAATCGTCCGGAAGCCCGAGCCTTCTTGCCCGTGAGCGAACATAACTTAACGCGGCCTTGGATGATTCCTTCATCACATCTCCGAGGGTACCGGTCAACTCGAGGTTACCCTTTCCTGGCATAATGGTGGCCTCTATGTGAAGCAACTCTCCACCGACACTGGTCCAGGCTAAACCGGTAGCCAGACCGATTTGATCTTTTTCCTCAGTCTTGCCAAATTCAAATTTGTATACACCGAGGTAACGATGAAGAGAATTTATGCTAATCCGCACCTTGGTAGATTTGCCTTTTTGGGCCACCTCCTTAGCCACCTTTCTGCACACCGCGGCTATTTCTCTTTCAAGGTTTCGAACCCCTGCTTCTTTGGTGTAGTGCCTAATGATGCTTAAGATGGCCTGATCAGAGAAAGCGATATTATCCTCAGAAAGGCCGTTCTGTTGGATTTGTTTCTTTATCAGAAACCTTTTTGCAATATGCAGCTTTTCGATTTCCGTATAACCAGGGAGCCTAATAACCTCCATTCTATCCTGCAAGGCCGGAGGAACCCCAACAAGATCATTTGCCGTAGTTATGAAAAGAATCTCTGAAAGATTGTAGTCGAGATCAAGATAGTGGTCATTAAAGGCATAGTTCTGTTCGGGATCGAGTACCTCTAAAAGAGCAGCCGAAGGATCACCCCTGAAATCGGTACTCATCTTGTCTACTTCATCGAGGCAGAATACAGGATTGTTCGATTTTGCCCTCTTAAGATATTGAATAATCTTTCCAGGCATCGCCCCAATGTATGTCCTTCTGTGTCCCCTAATCTCGGCTTCATCCCTTACTCCGCCAAGAGAGAGCCTGATAAAATTCCTTCCCAGAGACCGTGCCACAGATTTGGCCAGGGAGGTCTTGCCCACACCTGGCGGGCCAACAAAACAAAGAATGGGGCCTTTGATTTTTCTCGTTAAGTTCTGAACAGCCAAATATTCCACGATTCTTTCCTTGGGTTTGGAAAGCCCATAATGATCTTCTTCGAGTATAGTCTCAGCCTCCTGGATATTCAGTTTATCTTTGGTTTTGGTGAGCCATGGCAGTGACAAAATCCAGTCAATATAGTTCCGCACAACAGTGGCCTCTGCAGACATAGGGGTCATCATTTTTAGCTTTTTGAATTCTTGTCTTACCTTTGCTGCAGCATCCTTGGGGAGGTTTTTGTTCTTTATTTTTCTCTCCAGATCCTTGAGCTCGCTGGCAAAATCATCCTGGGTACCCATTTCTTTTTGTATCGCCCGCATCTGTTCGTTAAGATAGTAGTTCTTTTGGGTCTTCTCCATCTGTTTTTTAACCCGGTGCCTCAAATTTTCCTCGAGCTGGAGAATATCAATCTCAGCGGTAAGTATCTTGTATAGTTTTTCGAGGATACCTTCTACATCTTCTATTTCCAACAAGGCTTGCTTTTCTCTTATCTTTGCCGTGAGATGGCCAGCTACTGTATAAACTAACTGGAATGGATCTAATGTGGAGGCAATTATGTCAGCTACATCATCACCGATCTTTTGGTTAAGCTCCGCATAGGACTCAAACGAGGAATGGATACTCCTAACAAGGGCCTCGATTTTGGCGGTCGGTTCGTAGTGTTCTGCGGTTTTCTCAACTTCGACCATAAAAAAACCCAGGTCAGGGAGATAATTCTTGATTTTGCTCCTGGCCTTTGCTTCCACTAAGGCCTTAACCGTTCCATCAGGCATTTTAAGAAGCTGAAGAACAGCAGCGAGGGTACCGAAAGAGTATATGTCCCTCAGGCTGGGGTCATCCATCTTGGCATTTTTCTGGGTGGCCAGAAAGATTTCCTTCTCCTGGGATAATGCATATTTTAGTGCATCAATGGATTTTTCCCTCCCCACAAATAACGGGACCACCATACCGGGAAATACAACAATATCCCTGAGAGGGAGTAGTGGAACCTGCTTTTTTCCCTGACCTGACAAATTTTCTAGAGCGTTCTTCTTAAACATAGGTACCTGCTAGGCATATTCTATTTGGGTTTCATACAATAGGAGAGGAGGGTCGTTGCTGAGAATTACTTCCTCACCTATGACACATTCGGCCACCCCTGACCGTGACGGAAGATCATACATGATATCCAGCATAACCTTTTCAAGGATGGCCCGCAATCCTCGTGCCCCGGATTTCCGATCAACTGCCTCTTTGGCCACACCCTTCAGCGCATCCTTGGTGAATGTTAGTTTTACATCTTCAAACTCAAAGAGTTTTTCATACTGTTTGACGACTGCATTCTTGGGCTCTGTCAGGATCCTCACCAAGGCGTCTAGGCTCAATTCCCCGAGGGATGCCAATACCGGAAGCCGTCCAATAAACTCCGGTATCAAGCCAAACTTGAGGAGATCTTCAGGTTGAACGAGACACAGCGTTTTTTCGAGGTCTAGTTCTCCTTGCCCCCTGATGTCAGCCTCAAACCCCATTGTTTTGGCCCCGATCCTTGACCGGATTATCTTTTCCAGGCCATTAAAGGTTCCTCCACAGATAAACAGGATGTTCCTTGTGTCCACCTTTATAAAATCCTGCTGGGGGTGTTTCCTCCCTCCTTTAGGGGGTATATTGGCAACAGTTCCCTCTAATATCTTGAGGAGAGCCTGCTGAACTCCCTCACCAGAAACGTCCCGGGTTATTGAAGGGCTGTCGGTTTTTTTGGCAATTTTGTCTATCTCATCAATGTAGACGATACCTTTGGATGCCTTTTCGATGTCATAGTCTGCCATTTGAACAAGGCTGAGGATGATACTCTCAACATCCTCTCCCACGTAACCAGCTTCAGTCAGGTTAGTAGCATCTGCAAT
>JAUVXZ010000075.1 GCA_030603345.1 Pseudomonadota bacterium | reverse complement strand
GATCATTTTGGCCTTTCTGGCAGCCTCTTCTGGTATAGAATCCAGATCGGGTAAAAACCCGTTCTCTTTAAGCAGGGGGACAAAGTAGGGCATGCCATCCGCAAAGAGTGTTCCAATGTTATACACTGGATAGGCAGGGGTAGGGATAAGGGCAAGATCGCCCGGGTTGATGAATGCCAGGTGGATGTGAGCAATTCCCTCCTTTGCACCAATCAGGGATATCACCTCACTTTCTGCATCAAGTGTTACCGAGAATCTCTCTTGGTACCAGTCAGCTACTGCTCCTTTGAAATCATCCGATCCAGAATAAGAGGGATAGTGATGGTTTTCCGGATCCTGAACAGCTCGTATCATTTCCTTAACAATCTTTGGCGGGGTGGGAAGATCAGGATCTCCGACACCAAGGTCGATTATATCTACCCCCTTTGCCTGTAAGTCTCGTTTTTTTTGATCAATCTCCTTAAACAGGTAGGGGGGGAGCTTCTTAAGTCTCTCAGTCAATTCAAACACTTTTTCTCTCCCTCAATCCCAAGACATCTTGCATATCATAAAGACCATTGGGCTGGTTAACGACCCATGTGGCTGCAAGTAAAGCACCTCTTGCAAAGTTGTCCCTGCTGTGCGCCCTATGAGTGATCTCGATCCTTTCCCCGGGACCGGCAAACATAACCGTATGTTCACCGACGATATCACCAGCCCGTATCGACTGAATACCGATCTCTTCGTCTCTTCTCACACCAATAAAACCTCTCCTTTCATAGATGGCGTCTGTCTCCAGGTTCCGGCCCGTTGAATCGGCGAGAATTCTGGCAAGATGCATTGCTGTGCCGCTCGGGGCGTCTTTTTTAAGCCTGTGATGAGCCTCAATTACCTCCATATCATAATCCTGGCCAAGAATCCTGGACACATTTTCAACCACCTTAAATAACACATTAACCCCCACACTCATATTAGGGGATTTGACACATCTGATTCCCTGTGCCAGTTGATTGAGCTCTTTTTCATGCTCCCCGGTAATACCAGTAGTCCCAATGACCATTGCCTGGCCAGTCTTGGCAACAAACCTAATATGTTGTAAGGTACTCTCTGGTGTCGTGAAATCAATCAAGACATCCGCATCGTTCATCACCTCGCTGATATCTCCTTTGAGGACAATACCAGTCTTACCAAGACCTGCAATATCGCCTACATCTTGGCCAATTGCCGGATGGTCCGGCTTTTCAAAGGCACCCCATAGTTTAGTTCCTTCACTTTCTTGAATCATCTGGGTGATTCTCCCACCCATCCTGCCGGCTGCACCGGCAACAACAGTATTGACCATTTCTTCTCCCTCTGATTACCGTATAGTTTTTAGAGACACCTTTCTCCTACCGCTCATCTTCCGGAATTTGATTTCAGTCCTTGTCTTCACCAATGAATTCGGGAATTATCTCACCACTTATGAGATCATCATAGGTTTCTCTTGCTCTGACAATTGAGAAGCGTTTTCCTCTGACCATTACCTCTGTCGGCCTGGGACGGGAATTGTAATTTGATGCCATGGAAAAACCGTAAGCCCCCGCGCTCATTATAGCTACCAAATCCCCTGGTTTAAATGAAGGCATTTTTCTGTTCATAGCGAAGAAATCAGCAGTTTCACAGACGGGTCCCACGAGATCAGCTTCAACCATTTGTGAATCGGTCACTCTTACCGGCTGCACAGCATGAAAGGAATCATAGAGGGCAGGTCGGATCAAGTCATTCATCCCCGCATCAACAATGACAAACCGCTTATGTGTTGTGGATTTGGTGTAGAGGACCTTAGTGACCAGAATACCTGCATTACCAATGATAACCCTGCCAGGTTCAAGGATGAGGGTGATGTTACTATCTCCCATGGTCTCCTTTAGTGCCCGGGCGTACTCTCCAGGGTGCGGCGGTCTTTCATCATCATAGGTTATGCCTAAGCCACCTCCAATATTAAGGAAATCGATATCAAGGCCCATCCCCTGCAATTCTCTTAAGAGTGCCTTCAGTTTGTTCAGCGCATCGAGAAAGGGATCAATCTCGGTGAGTTGGCTACCAATGTGGCAGGATATACCCTTTACGCGGATATTTTTCAGAGCCTTGGCCAATGTGTAGGTAGCAAGGGAGTCATGTACTGGTATGCCAAATTTGTTTTCTCCTAACCCGGTAACAATGTATGGATGTGTTTTTGGCGCTACATCGGGATTTATCCGGATGGCTATCCTTGCCTTGCGGCCGATGTCTTGTGCTGTTTTATCTAATACCCGTAATTCTTGGTCTGATTCTACATTGAACATGAGGATATCTGACTCAAGGGCCCTCCCCATTTCATCTGAGGTCTTCCCAACGCCAGAAAAGACAATCTTATCAGGTGGAATTCCTGCTTTGAGCGCCCGAAAGAGTTCTCCCGCTGACACGATATCTGCTCCTCCCCCTTGTGAAGCGAGGACCCTTAGGACCGCAAGATTAGGATTAGATTTCACAGAAAAGCAGGTGAGGTGAGCAAGGTCTTTGAAGGCATCTTCAAAAACGGAGAAATGTCTGTTTATTGTTGCATAGGAGTAAAGATAGAAAGGTGTTCCAACTTGATCAGCTATGGATGCGACAGATACATCCTCGCAGTAAAGATCATCTTTTTTGTAAATAAAGTGATTCATTTAGGGGTTTCACCTTAATCGGTTGATAGTATCTTAATCTCGCTTCACTATCTTGCCTTCAAATATATCGATTATGTCTCTTACCGATGCAGGTAAGGTGTCTTGTTTCGGGGGTTTTTTTAAATTTTTTGGTTGGCTTTGCTTTTTGAAAACCACCTTAAGATCTGACTGGAAGAAATCTTGGGCATACGCACAGAGCTGCTCATAGTGCTCGGGGTCATCAAAATAGCCACCTGTAAAAGCCCCTTCTCCGTAAGGTAACTCCAGTCGGTCTGCAGTTAGTGTGCAAGATTTCCACTCCTTTAATATATTGGCCATCGCCCTATTCCTGGTGACGAGGTAGCGTAGAAACTCGTCCCATTTCTTGCCATCGTCTAGGTAGTTCGTTTTAGGCGCCGGCTCTTTTTGAGCGAAATTATTTTTGAGATTTTCAGAATGCCCTGCTGGGATAGGCTTATTGATTCGTTTCTCTATTTCCGCAATCTTTCTAATTAATTCATCAAATGAAAGATAATCCTTGAGTTCTGAGAGTTTAATGAGGATCGCCTCAAGCGCAATTCGCGGGTTGTTTGTATAACGCAAATCTGCTTCTTTGCTAATGAGGAAATTAAGTGATTGAACAAGCCTTTCCATCCCCGCCTTTCTTGCCAGGTGTTTTGTTTCTTTCAGTTCATTATCAGGTAGATCAAGAAGATGGGGAGAGTCAGGAGCGACTAGAGAGACGATTAGATTACGAAATTGATTCATTATTTCTCGGTAGAATTCCTTGATCTCATAGCCATAATTGTATACCTCATCGATTATCTCGAGGCATAATGTGGTGTCGGCATCAACTATTGACCGGGACATCTTATAGATGAGATCCCGATCTATTATTCCCAGAACAGCCCCTATTTGGTTATCCTCTACGTTCTGGCCTGTAAAAGAGACAACCTGGTCGAGAAGGCTCTCTGCATCTCGCATGCTTCCCTCGGCCTCCCTCGCAATAATGGAAATACCGGTATCACTTATAGTTATCTCCTCTGCTGCTATTATGTTTTTAATCTGTTCTTCTATTTTTTTTATGGGTATCCTCTTGAAATCGAATCGTTGACATCGGGATAGTATGGTTACTGGCACCTTGTGCGGTTCTGTAGTAGCGAAGACAAATTTAGCATGTTCTGGTGGCTCTTCCAGGGTTTTCAGCAATGCATTGAATGCAGGGAGGGTCAACATGTGTACCTCATCTATTATATAGATTCTGTGCTTGCCATGAGAAGGGAGGTACCTGATATTTTCTCGAAGATTTCTTATCTCATCAATTCCCCTGTTGGATGCACCATCAATCTCTTGCACATCCACGGATGAGCCATGTGTTATCTCAACGCAGGAGGTACATTGGTTACAAGGGTTTCCGTCATTGTTGTTTTCGCAATTGAGGGCCTTGGCAAAGATTCGGGCAACCGAAGTCTTGCCGACACCCCTTGCGCCGCTGAACAGGTAGGCATGAGCCAATCGGCCAGACAGGAAGGCGTTCCTAAGTGTCTGCGTAATATGCTCCTGACCTAAGACCTCTTCAAATAGTTGGGGTCTCCATTTTCTAGCTAAAACTTCGTAGGGCATGATGAAATCAAGAATATGGCTGGCGGAGAGAGGGGGATTCGAACCCCCGGTACCACTTTTGGTAGTACACGCGATTTCCAGTCGCGCTCCTTAAGCCAACTCGGACATCTCTCCTGGATTCCGCTGGGCGGAATACATCAGGCTTCTGACTTTTGGTCCATAATGGAATTTTCTCAGCTTGGAGTAGAATCCTAATAGTTAGTTACGGTATCCGACCATCCGAGAAGCATGTACCCCAAGCTAGTGGTGAAATCAAGCCAAGGTTGAATTTCCTGGCGGAGAGGGTGGGATTCGAACCCACGTGCCTCGCTATTCACGAGACAAATCGATTTCGAGTCGACCCCGTTACGACCACTTCGGTACCTCTCCACATGACGGTAATAGTCCGTTGTCAGTTGTCATTTGTACTCGTATTTCTGAGCGCTTCCATGAAACTAATACCTATCGTTTTTTTTCAACGGGCAATCTTATATTATCTCCTCTCTCGGAAAAAACCCTGCATAAGTTGTCTGCATTCTTTTTCCATTACGCCAGGAATTACTGTTAATCGGTGATTGAGCCTGCCATCACCAGAATTGTAAACTGAGCCTGCAGCACCGCTCTTTTCATCAAAGGCGCCAAAAACGAGGGTGTCTAACCGGGCATTGATAATAGCACCCATACACATGAGGCAGGGCTCAATCGTTGCGACCAGGGTCATTCCATTCAATCGATAGTTCTTGCACACCTTTGCTCCCTGCCTGATAGCCAATATCTCCGCATGGGCAGTAGGATCGTTATCCAAAATGCATCTGTTGTGTGCTCTGGCCACTATCTTATTGGATTGGTCTATAAGGATGGCACCGACCGGAACCTCTCCGGCCAACCATGCCTTTTTGGCCTCCCTCACGGCCTCTCGCATAAAATGGGAGAGGTCTTCGCGGTCTTGTATCCCTTGTCGCAGTGGTAACATCCAACCAAAAATCGTAGAATTCTTTCGATTCTTGTTAATTTTTCTTTGGTATGTGCTCTGTTTGGTTATCATTTAACATGTACCTATCGGTGAGTCAACTTGATAGTGATTCCCAAAACCGTGGTAAAATACGCCATGGGGAAAACTGTGTCGTCTTTTCACTTGAAACTGTGTTAGGGTTACCACGAATGGTGGTGCTGATGGATGAGGATCTTTATAACCCATTGTAAATTCATGACAAATCTATCCAATGCTATCCGGCATGATTGTTGCTGTTTAAGAATTACGTCTGGGATGATCGCCTTACAAAATAAGGGTTTTTCCTTAAAAGAAACGTGAGGAGAAAAGAGTGAATAAACCTAAAGGGACGGCATCTCAGGACAAAAGACAGAGCCCTGGGCTTAGAGCCCAGGGCTTTCTGATTGGGAAAGTTTTTTTTCGACTACCTCCACATCCTCCGGTAGATCTACCTCGATAGAATCAAATTGGGTCTCTACAACCTTTATTTTAAAGCCATGCTCTAAGGCCCGAAGCTGCTCGAGTTTCTCAGCTCCCTCCAGTGAGCCGTAAGGAAGCTTTGTGAAGGTCAACAAGAATTCTTTACGATACGCGTAAAAGCCTAAATGCCTGTAGTGAGCAAGCTTTGATTCTTGATCCCGACAAAATGGTATCGGTAGACGGGAAAAATACAAAGCATACCCATTGTTGTCGACAGCTACCTGAACGCTATTCATGTCTTGGAGTTCTCGATCCTCAGTGATTTTGTACACTAGGGTAGACATCGGGATTGTCGGGTCTTCTGTCAGCGGCCTTATAAGATCAGAGAGTAATGATGGGTGAAAAATAGGTTGATCACCCTGAATATTCACTACGATATCTCGAGGGTCGAGGTTAAGCTTTTCCGCTGCTTCAGCAATCCGATCGGTGCCTGATTGGTGACCCGCTGCTGTCATGATTGCCTGGCCACCGAATTCCTTGACACAGTTGTAAATCCTCAGATCATCGGTTGCCACATATGTCTCATCCAGTTCTGGGCACGCCCTGGATCTCTGGTAAACATGTTGAATCATTGGTTTTCCGGAAATCAAGGCGAGCGGCTTTCCTGGAAAACGTTTTGATAGGTATCGTGCAGGTATAAGGGCGACTGTTTTCAAGCTACATCCGGTTGGTTTGAGCTTTTGGTTTGGTTTTTCTGATAACTCAGTGTAGATTGATATTAAGAAGGGTATATAGCAAGCAAGAGGGCTCAAGGCAAATGATTTATCGAAGTTTACTAAAAGGGAGATGAAGGTGAAGGTGGTTGGGATATATGGAAGCCCTAGGAAAGGGGGTAACAGCGATATACTGCTTGATAGTGCCCTCAGAGGAGCTCACGAAAAAGACATTGAAGTTAAGAGAATATACGTCCGAGATTTGGAGATTTCAGGTTGTATAGAGTGTGGTGCATGTGAGAAGAGCGGCACATGTGCCGTTGAGGATGACATGCAAGATGTCTATCATCTCCTGGATAGGGCAGATGCAATTATCCTTTGCTCTCCCATCTTTTTTTATGGTCTGACGTCCCAGGTAAAGGCCTTGATTGACAGGGGCCAGGCTATGTGGTCCAGGAAAAAGTTAGACAATGGTAAAAGTGGTGAGAAAAATGCATCTCGGGGTAGAGGGTATCTGATTGCCGTAGGAGCAACGAGGGGTAGAAACCTCTTTAAAGGTGCCCAGATGATAGCCAGATATTTTTTTGATGCCTTAAATATTGAGTATTCAGGGGGTCTTTTTTTTCCAGGGATAGAATCAGGGGGGCCGTAGAAGAACACCCTGAAGCCCTCCGGAATGCCTATGATTTGGGAAAAGCTTTGTGAAGCCCTTTCATAGCTTAAAGATCGGGGGGTTAGTCAACTACCACCCCTAAAAGGGATGGCTTCAATGGTGCCCGTAAAAAGGTCCAAATATGTAAATAAAATGAATTCAAATAACGAAGGACAAAGCCCAAATTTCAAATGAATGTCAAATGACAAATGCTAAAAAATATATGTCCACCCATTAATTCAAACACAGCCTACAGTGGTGAAGATGCACAATGGGAAAAAGATAAATAAGTGATCGTTTTGGAAAACCTTTTTGACATTGGGGTTTTGGATTTGATTTGACATTTGGATTTTGTCATTTGAACTTCACTCCATAGGGCATCACAAATCACTATCTAACACGCATAGCAGAACTGGGACCACCCCGCTACTGCGGGGTGGTTTGAGGGGTTAACTAACATCTCGGGAACTGTATAACTTTCTGAAATCAGAGGGCCTTAAATGGCATCATATTGACATGGCATACACATGGAACGATGGAATACTGGAATGATGGTCAAAAACGGATCACTTCTGTGTGTGGATCAAGGGTCTTGGGATCAAAAAAATGGAAATTGCTATGGTGGAATAATGAAAAGGTGGAGTTTCCAGTTTTCTACTATTCCACCAATCCAATTGTGAGCAAAGCGAACTAGGTTATGCCAAGCCTCAGCTCATAGCGAGAAATCTGATCATTCCTTTTCCATTGACATACTTTTACAACCCCCATAGGGTGAAAGTAAATGCGTAGTTTTTGGAGGTAGCATTATGGATATGTCAGAGATTGTAGATGTCTTAGAGAATTGCGAGCTCTTCAGGAGCCTGGAGAGGGATGAGATTGAAAAGATAGCGGGCCTTGGTCACGTGGAAACATACGAGGCTGGAGAGAATATGCTTCAACAGGGAGATTTCGGGGATAACCTTTATATAATCGCTGAAGGGCATGTGTTCTTAGAGAGATCCATTGATTTAGGCACACGTAAGGGAAATGCAATTATCAGCCTCCTGGGCAGAGGAAGGGCACTGGGCTGCTGGTCGACCCTGCTTGGAGAAGCTCATACCTTATTGTCATCTGCAAGGTGCAGAAAAGCTACCAAGGTAGTTGTAATTAAGGGTCCAGCGCTAAGAGAGATAATGCTGGGTAATTTTCAACTCGGATTTAAGATTCTGGAGAGGCTCTGTTCTACACTTCGAGACAGAATCCAGGGCGCATATGGGGCTATGGAAAACATCTAGGCTCACACAGCCTATTCATCTTCATAAGTACTGACTGGTAACCCCTTCTGTGATCTTAGATCATCGATTTTATTAAGAGGTCTTTCGAGTTGCCGACGCCTGGTTGTCATAAGTAATTCATATTCCTTTTGGGTATCCTCAATCCTCTTACCTAATAGATCTAATTTTTTTAAGAATTCACCCCATTGGTTTTTGAATAACCCTAACAACGATAGTATCTCATTAGAGGTTTTCTCCAGTGCAAAGTTATCTACAGCCTGCCTGATGACGGCCAGAACTGCAAAAAGGGTTATGGGTGAACAAAAGATCACCCTGTTCTTTATTCCTTCATCAAGAATGGAACTATCCTGTTCATGAATAAAGGAATAAATCTGTTCATTAGGGATAAACAGAAGTACATAGTCAACAGTATTTTGCTCAGGATTAATGTATTCTCTGGTAGTAACCTCCTTAACCCTGGCCTTGACGTCCCTCAAGAAGTCATTTCGAAATTTTACCTTTTCCAGTTCCAAGTTGGTTTCGAGAAACCTGAGATAGTTGTCTAAGGGAAACTTGACATCCATGTTCAGTCTCAAGTCTTTGGGGAGGATGAATGTAAAATCGGGTCGTGATCCAGCTCCATCGATAGTTTTTTGCTTTAAGTAGTTCACATTTTCAATAAAACCTGCCAGGCGCAGGACATCTTCTGCCATCCTTTCTCCCCACTGGCCTCTTGCCTTTGTGCTTGCCAATGCCTCGCGGAGGAGATTGGTGGTTTGCATCAAGACTGCTGACTGCTGAGTTGCTGTTTTAAGTTGGCTTGCAAGTTCTCCAAATTTTTCTACTCTATCCTTTTCAAGCTCTTTCATTAACTTGGAGACATCTGCAAGTTTGGAGGTCATCTGGTGCAACTGTTGGTCAATCAGGCCTTTTTTTGCATCCAATTCCTTGAAGCCGATTTCTCTTTCTGACTCGAGGCGCGTTTTTGCTAACTTAAGAAACTCTTCTGTTGACTTTGATAGTGCTTCAAGGGAGAGGTTTCCAAAGCTTGCCTTTATGTTTTCAACTATTGTATCCAGGTCTGCCTTCTTGTGCTCCTCAGTCTCGTGAAATAATTCCTCAGCAAGTTCTTTGGCTGTTTTTCCCTGAATAAATCTCAATAAAAGTGCGGCCACTAGACCGAGCCCAAATCCTATGATCAATCCTATAAGAGTCGATAACCAGTCCACAGAGTCTCCTCCATCATAACCTTATGAGCCTCGTCCTGGAGGCTGCACAAGGGCATTCGATTTCACTGATACCTATACAACATAGCAGAGGAGAAAGAAAGGCTCAAAGTGAAAGAGATTGAGATTGGAAGATGGCACATGAGCGAGCCAAAATAGAAGTAAAAGGATTTTGGAATTTATGATATAGAATGTTAGCAGAGCAGTAACCGTTCAGGGGTTCATCCATGCACAATATAGCGGAAAGTAACCCTGAATCCCGATTTCATCGGGAAACTCTGAACCTGTGAACGCGTACGCAGAGGATAGTATCTTATTTCTTAAGATTAAGGCTAACGCATGACAGTCGATATAAGACAAGGAGATCCTTAATTGAAGAAAGGCGAGCGCGATATAGTGGAACTATTTTCTGATGGTGCCTGTACAGGTAATCCTGGGCCTGGGGGTTATGGCACTATATTGAGATACGCAAAAAAGGAGAAAGAGATATCGGGACACTGTCCACATACTACCAACAACCGTATGGAATTAATAGCTGTGATAAAGGGCTTGGAAGCACTCAAGAGGCCCTCACGTGTGAGGATAGTTACCGATTCGAATTATGTTTCTAAAGGAATCACCACCTGGATCCATACATGGCAAAAGAGAAACTGGCTAAATTCACGCAAGGAGGCGGTGTTAAACAGGGATCTGTGGGAAAGATTATTACGGGTGAGCAAACCCCACACAATTGAGTGGCGATGGGTAAGGGGTCATGCTGGGCATCCTGAAAATGAGCGATGTGATAAGCTGGCTCGGGAAGCAATCAAGAAGAATGTGAAAAAGTGAAGGGGGCTATTTACTTCCAAGAGATACATAATTATAATAAATTTACTTGACAATTATTATAAATAGTTATAATAGTTATAAGTAAGCCCGTTATTCCATGATCATTTAACTATAGTGGAGACACCATGAAATGCCCAAAGTGCAAGTATATTACCTTTGACTATTTAGATGCTTGCCCCAAGTGCGGCAAGAATATGTCCTCTGAAAAAGCCAAGTTGAACATATCCGGCATTAAACCTAACCCGCCTTTTGTGCTAGGGTCTCTGACTGGCGATCTCAATGAGAGCGGTGAGGGAGTGACAGTATCTGAATCGATGAAAGCGGGGTCGGAAGAGATGACGCTTGAAAGGGAGGAAATATATGATGATGGCTCAGAATTGGATATAAATATTGATGAGGAACCTGTATCTGAATCAGACGGTGTTACTGAGATTGACATAGGGGATCTCGGATTGACTGATGAGGATAAAGGGGTGGAGGTGGACTTTGTTTCTGATACCGAAGGTGGCGCTGAGAAGCAAGAAGCCCCAAAGAAGTCCGAGGACTTAGATTTAGATCTAGAGGATGTGGAGCTGGACCTGGATCTTGAGGGGGATGGAGAGCCCAATAAATAATATCTTGATTTTTACGAACACACAGTATAAAAATAAATCGAGCCGAGATAGCTCAGTCGGTAGAGCAGGGGACTGAAAATCCCCGTGTCGGCGGTTCAATTCCGTCTCTCGGCATCAGAACAGTCAAGGGTTTGCGGCTTTTCAAGTCGTAAGCCTTTTTTATTTTTGGCCTTCCAAAGCTTCCTTTGTTCCCACATTCAACTTTTTTGGAATTCACCCTCATATGAGATCGTTGAAATTTGAGACCTTGGCAGCCTCAGATAGCGTTTTTCCTAGACTTTAGATGTTCTTTTTGATTTAAAGAACCTTAACAGGTAACCTCCAGTCGAGGGTGTCATGATCTAAGTGTCAAACCCCATTTCTGACAAAAAGAGGTGGGGTTTTTCACAAGTTAGCGTGTTAATAATAGGGGAAAAATTATTTTGGTCTTATAAGAGATTATTTGATGAAAAACATTTCAGTGGCGTTTTTTTTGTTTTTTCTCCTTTATCTGCTTTCCTGCGATTGCTGTCTCGCTAAGATATACAAATACAAAAATAAAGACGGTACGTGGTCTTTTACCGATGATGCTTCCGTTGTTCCTGATCTGAAAAAAGCCGAAGAAAGGAACTCTCTTCGTACTGAACTGATAAAAGACCTCCATAAAAAACTTTCAGAAACCGCGCCTCCGAAAAACAAAGTGGAGGAGGCCCGCAATGCCACCGTTGCCATAAAGAATTCCCTTGGAATAGGCTCTGGTTTCTTTATTACGCAAGACGGCTATATTCTTACCAATAAGCATGTTATCCAAGGCGACGAAGCTATGCTTAATAGATTGGAAAAGATGTTGGAGCAAGAGAAGGCACAACTAGATCAAGAATCACAATTGATATTGAAAGAGCAAGAACGCCTGGAAAAAGTAAAAGCGTTCCTTGATAGTCAGAGGAGACGTGCTCCAGCAGATCTATTATCACTCTATTTGATGGATGAGAGAAACTTGGATGCTTATATTGCGAGACACGAACAGAGAAAAGAAGCGTTCGAAAAGAGATTAAGGGTGTTTGATGACTTGAAGGCCAAAATGCGTGGTAGCTATGCTAATCAAATTGTTCTCATAGATAATACGGAATTGAGCGTATCCGTGGTCCTTACAAGCTACCAGTATGATCTCGCTTTGCTGAAATTGTATGGATATAAGTGTCCATTTATAGAGCCAGCCGTCCCCAGCCAATTGGAGCAAGGAACCCTTCTTTATGCAATCGGAAGCCCATTGAGGCTTATGCATTCTGTTACCTCTGGAATATACTCGGGAGTCAGGGAGTTCAGTGGGCAGAGCTACATCCAAACAAATGCCCAAATTAATCCTGGAAATAGCGGAGGGCCCCTCGTCACCAAAGATGGCAAGGTGATCGGCATCAACACCTGGAAGGTTGTTGGGCCCAAGGTCGAGGGCATAGGTTTTGCTATTCCGATTACTGCTGCCCTAAAAGAGTTTGAGAGGTACCTGGGGCAGTTTTGAAAACTGGATTAGGGAATCCCAGTCCATTACTTTGGGCACCATGATCTGAATCTGTATGTGTAGTTTTTCATTGATTAAGTAGCCACGTGTGAAAGCCGGAATGGTCTATCCAACAGTAATTATGAGTATCTCCTGCCCGAATTGCGGGGCGGAAGGGAGTGTGAAAAGGGGAAGGTCTCCCCAGCGGGACCTCACTGCGCTATGCTGGCAGTGTGGGCAAAATTTTTTGATCAAGATAAGTCGTAGAAATTATTACAGAAAAAAGGTATCAATTCCTGTTATGTGCTCCGCTTTAGATATAGATAGTTTAGATGATCAAAAGGCCTGGCGAGGAAGAATCGTCGATATGTCCAGGCAAGGTATGGCTGTCCAAAGCTATAGGCCAATCTGTTCACTCGATTGTAAAGATGGCACTCTGTTCACCTTTTTGTTTTCACTACCTTTGATAAATGACTTACAAAAGGTTCAAGGTGAAATAATGAGGGTTATCAAAGAAGAGCAAAACGATTCCTGTACCGTAGGGATAAGGTTTTCCGAGCTCCACCGGTTTACAGACAATGGTATTCGATTCTTTTTATCTCTTTAGCTGCAGTTATCCGGAGCCCATCCCGCGTTTTGTCTATCTCAGAATCAGGTTTCCTTTCACAATTCTTCCGGCAACAATTGATTCTCATTTTTTATTGACCTTTTGTGATCGTCCCTTATATGATGAATGGGTATTTGTATGGCAAAATAGTGTCAAAATAGAGGGAATTACTGTCACAGCAAGGGGGGTAAGCGATGAAAAAGGTAGTTTTCTTGGTTTTCATCATATGTTTTCTCTTGTCATTTCCAGGCCCGGTAATATCCGGTCCTGATTCGAACTCCGACGATTGGACTCCTGATTACTGGACTGGGAACGTCAATGTTTTTATAGGAGTTAAGGCGCTAGATGAGGGCGATTGGGAACCGGTCGACATACATGACCAAATTGGTGTATTAGCGGACTTTAGAAAGAAGAGTTGGCCTATAAGTGTAGCAGTTGACTTTTTGGTCTCTTGGGACGACCAAGGTGCAATCTTTTTGCCAGGAATTGGCACGGTTGGCTTAGAGGCAGAGGCAAAAACTCGTGAACTGGATCTCGGCGTGCGGAAAATTTGGGACTATTCTCCCAACATGCATCCCTATTTCGGTGGGGGCATAGGGCTGGTTTGGGCCGAATTGGAAGGAAGAACAACCGGAAACAGGGTCTCTGATGATGATACCGGAATTGGGTTATGGATTGGAGCAGGTATCTACTGGACTCTCTACAATCACTTCAACCTCGGATTTGACTTTAGATGGTCTAAGGCTGAGGTCACCCTGCACGGTGTAGATCAGGACGCAGGAGGTTACCAAGCTGGGGTGTTACTGGGTTATCATTGGTAATTAGGTTT
>JAUVXZ010000093.1 GCA_030603345.1 Pseudomonadota bacterium | reverse complement strand
GTGGCTTAAAACTGCCTCTACCCCCCCATCATCGTCTGTAGCCAGTGCAATTTTCATGTTGTTTTCTCCTTTCTTTTTCTCTTTTCTCTTCCCGTTATTTTCTCATGCAGCGTGTTTGTGGGTGAATATAAGGAGTTAAATCCTCTAGTGATCGTAATCTCAGGTCACAAAAGGATTTCTAAAAAACCTCTTTTCCCCGAAAAATATTACACGGAGCCAAGTATGTCAAGCCAAGAAGGAGGGGCTTTAGGATAACGTCAAAGTCCAGGATATGGGCTGTTGCCCAAACGCAAATCCCTTTGAGCGGCCATTAAAACGTTTTTTGCAAAGAAATCTTGGCGAAGTGGAAGATAAGCGATGTCAACTGTCTGAGCCCTAAGGGTGAGTTTTGACATCGCCTGGAGGGAGCCTTAGATTTATCAAAAAACGTTTTAGACTAAGAGAAAAGGGATTTCGGCAACAGCCTGTTTGGATTTGACTATGATGTGGCCCTGGGAGTGGCTTTGGTCGCACACAACTAAAGCCAAAAAGACCGGCAAAACGCCAGATCAGGTCATTAACTATTTCGTTATCGGCGAATACAAGTTTTCTCCTCATCGCTTGTGAAACTCAAATGGAGCCTCCAGAGCCAAGCAGGCCTGTCCATGGACTTGAACACCTTCATGCAATGGTTCTATACGCAATATGTTGCCCCCGTCATAGAGTTGAGCCTTAATGCGGGTGAGATAGCCATTGGCAAATTTCTGGGTGTTAACCTCCAAGAGCAGTTCATCGGAAGGACACACGATGCGAAATCCTCCTGGAGTGGTCTCAAGAGTGCAATGGCCCGGGTTTTCAGTAAGGCTATTTCGCTTCAACTCGAGAAGCAAAAGACCCTGCCTATCAAATAGACGAGCAGATATAGGAGGTATCGCCTCCTCTGGAAGCATAATATCCGCAAGGAAGTAAAAATCATCCTGGGAATGAGGATCGCCCACAAAAAAACCAGGAGAGAGCATATCGTTGACGAGATAGTTATGATAGGCACTGATTAGACTTTCCCTGTGTTTTGGCATGATCTGTCGAGACCTTACATCAAAGTCGTTTGCGCAGTTTCTCCACCAACAAAGTCAAAATGGAGTGGGCGTCTCCTACCAGCCCCAAATCAGCTATCTTAAAAATGGGTGCCTGGGCGTCCCTGTTAATGGCAATGATGGTTTCGGACCCTTGAATTCCAGTAGTATACTGGAGTGCACCAGAGGTCCCAATAGTTATGAGCAGTCTGGGTTTCACACTTTTTCCGGTCTGCCCCAAGAGCCGGTCCTCCCCTGTCAAACCGGCATCCACAGCAGGGCGAGTGGCACCTACCTCACCTTGTAAGAGTTCCGCCAAATCAAAAAGCGACTGAAACTGCTCTCCCGAACCTATCCCCCGTCCCCCTACAATAACAACAGCGGCATTCTCGAGATAGCCCTTTTTGCTCTGTTCGGGACGGCTACACACAAGTTGCACCCGCTCGTCCGGGTGGATGTCTACCTCTGGATATATAATGCGACCAACAGGCCGAGAATCATGGATTCGTTCCTCAAATACGCCCGGATGGACCGTTGCCATCTGGGGCCGATGGTTCTGTGTTATCACCTCCGCGAGGAGGTCCCCTCCAAAGGCAGGAGTAGTCTGGAGTAAGAGCTGCGTTTCAGCATCTACTTCCAAGGCTATACAATCGGTACTCAACCCGGTTTTGAGCCGTTTCGCAAGTCTCGGGAAGAATTCTCTGCCAAATGGAGTAGCCCCCGCGAGAAAAACCTCTGGCCGGTAATCTTCCACCAACGTCGCCACAAGGCGGCTGTAGGTTTCAACCTGAAAATTCTTCAAGCTCGGATGGTCAACGACCATAACCACATCCGCACCGTGTGCCACATATTCCATAGCGTATTGATGGACTTCCTCCCCCAGTACAACCACGGTTACCTCAGCACCAAGCCTTTGTGCCAGTGTCTTGGCCTTGGCAATAAGCTGCAGCGTAACACGATTCTGGAAATAGTGTCGGTAATCACCAAAGACCCATATACCTTTGGAAGGACTATTCATTTCCACTTTCTTCATCCAGAATACTCAATGCCTCCAGTTTCCTTATGAGATGTTCTACCAGGCTCTGAGGTGAGCCAGTCACAACCTCCCCCCGCCTCTTGGGGGCTGCCTTATGCAGTTTCCAGGCCCGGGTGGCAGATCCACCAAGTCCTACCTCTTCCGGTTTGAGATTAAGATCCTTCATTGCCCACCGTATGATCTCTCGATCCGAAAAGGCCCTCTCCAGATCTGCAAGCGGTATGTGGTGAGGAGAAGACAGTTCTTGGGAAACAGTCAACAGGGCAGGTGTATTCACCCGAAAGGTATCCAGAAAGCCATCGTACAACCGCTTGACCACAAGAGAGTCGCCTTGCAGATCGATCTCGTTAACGCCGCACACCTGTGGAAGATCTAACTCTTCTGCTATTTGAGGGCCTACGTGACCAGTATCGCTATCAATGGTCTGCCTGCCACAAAGCACCAGATCAGGAAATGGTTTCAGCATAGATATAGCTGTAGCGAGGACATGAGAAGTAGCCAACGTGTCAGCCCCGCCAAAAGCTGGATCTGTGAGCAGAATGGCTTGATCTGCTCCAAACGCTAAAGCCTCGCGCAGGGCTTCCTCGCTCTGAGGTGGACCCATACTTAGAACAGTGATCCTCCCTCCTTGCCTCTCACGGAGATCCACAGCAGCTTCTAGAGCCACACAATCGAGTGGGTTGATAATACTTTCCACTCCCTCTCGAATAATGGTCATACGGTGCTCGTCGATGCGAATATTCGGCACATCGGGCACCTGTTTAATGCATACTACTATGTCCATTGCAAAAAATTTCCATAGAAAATGCTGCTCATTCTCATCCATACCCTAAACTGCGTGCGATAACCAAACGCTGTATCTCTGAGGTACCTTCATAGATTTCACATGCCTTTGCATCCCGGTAATATCGTTCAATGGGATAGGCTTTGGTGTAGCCGTATCCACCATGGATCTGCAGGCCTATCCGGGTGGCATCCACAGCTACTTCGCTAGCATATAGTTTAGCCATTGCTGCTTCCTTGGTGTGAGCAAGCCCTTGGTCTTTCAGATAAGCCGAGCGGTACGTGAGCAGTCGAGCCCCTTCAACACGTGTTACCAAATTTACCAGATAGTTTTGTATTGCTCCAAACTCAGACAGGGGCTTCCCGAATTGATACCTTTCTTTGGCATACTTAAGTGAAACATCAAGAGATGCCTGGGCAATCCCCAAGGCCTGAGAAGCTATGCCTATTCTACCGTCTACAAGAGACGACAGAGCAATCTTTAGCCCCTGCCCCTCCGCTCCCAAACGGTTTTCCACAGGTACACGGCAATCATTTAGGGCGATGGGGCAGACCGGGTTTCCACGCATCCCCATGAGTTCCTCAGTCGGACCCTTCTCAAGACCTTTTCTTTCTGATTCCACAATAAAAACAGAATACCTTTTTTGTTTGTCAGTTGTATTAGTGGCTGCAAAGATCAAGTTAACACTGGACATCCCTCCGTTGGTGACAAAAACCTTGTTCCCATTTAGAACATATCCGTTCCCATCCCTGATCGCAGTGGTTCCGATGGACGAGACATCAGAACCGGCATTGGGTTCCGTAAGGCAGAAGGTACCGATTGCCTGCCCCTTAGCCATCGGCACTAAGAAAGTCTTTCGCTGATCTTCAGTTCCGAACTCGTAGATAGGGTTGGCTGAAACGCTGTTGTGAACAGAAATGCATAGCCCGATAGCCGCAGAAGCCTTTGATATTTCTTCGATAACGATAGCATAACTCACCGCATCCAGACCTGCACCGCCATAGTGTGCAGGAATTTCCAGACCAAAATACTGGAGCTTCGCCATCTCCCGGATAATCTCAGATGGAAATGTCCCTGTTGCGTCCATCTCCACGGCAACAGGTGAGAGCCTCCCTTCAGCAAACTTCCTGACAGTTCGTCTGACAACCATCTGTTTCATGCTGGGTTCTAGATGCATTTACCCATACCCCTTAACGAAAGGAAACCATTCTACCCTTTCGCCTCTATTATCTCTTCTTTTCCGATAAGCTTCTAAACGAACTTGTCGACGATTGCTTTTTTTTAAGGTCCCACAACGCCTATTCTTGTCTTACTCCTTTTGGCAGAGGATAATGAACCTGACGAGCAACCCTCTCTACACTGAACACCAAGATCACACAGCTTTTGAATAAAACAAAACCCGTTATCAGGTGGGCCTGATAACGGGTTTTATAAGTCTATTCAAAGCATCAAGTCATTATCAGGCCCGGTAGTTTTGGGTTACCTACCAAAAGGAATGACAACAGGGAAATTATACCTATCCCTGTTGTCCCGATAATGCCTATAATGTTTTGATACACCAGATTCATCTTTTCAAAATTTATAACGATATACTTCTATAAACAAAGAAAAATTTTCTGTCAACATATTTTCACTTTCTTGCACGGCAACATCAAAGCCGGAGAGGGTACCGGTGTCTCCTTTCAGGCAGGCCTTGTTGAATATAATGCGTCATCAATGGGTGCTCTCTCTGCCACCCTTTCTTGACTCTTGAGTATGCGCTTTTTTTTCGGCGATTGGTATTCTACAGGGTAGGCCCAAAACAGCACAAACACCTTTGCCGGCTGATCCCCCACATGAAAGCAGGACAGAAAGGCCGGTTAGGGGGCACACCTCAGGTAGCAGTCTGGGCCAGCCTCAGTGCCAGGAGTGCCGCGCCCAGAGCCCCCACAATTTGTGGTTCCGTATGCACGTGGATGGGCTGTTCCAGCCTTTCCTCCAGGAGCGATACCACCCCTCTGTTCTTAGCTACACCTCCGCTCATGGTTACCGCGCCCCGTATCCCGAGCATCTTCACCATACTCCATATACGGTTTACGATTGATCGGTGTAACCCACGGATAATTTCCTCGGTGGGGTGGTTCTGTGCTACCAGAGAGACCACCTCGCTCTCGGCGAACACAGTACAAACACTGCTGATCTGCACCTCCTGACTCGCCTGGAGTGACAAATCGCCCAACTCATCCAAAGAAACCCGGAGTTTTGCTGCCATAACCTCCAGAAAACGACCCGTACCTGCTGCGCACTTGTCGTTCATGGTGAAATCCAGTACCTTACCCCCATCGCCAACCCGGATTACCTTCGAGTCCTGACCGCCAATATCGATAACCGTCCCGGTGTCAGGATAGAGATAATATGCCCCCAGGGCATGACAGGAAATTTCGGTAACCTTTTTCTCCGCAAAGGGTACCGAGATCCTCCCATAGCCAGTGGCTACTGTGCTTGTTATCTTTGCCCTATCTATGTTCGCCATAACCAGGGCCTTCTCCAGTGTCTCTTCTGCTGCTTCTGTGCTGTTTGCCCCAGTCTGCACGATACTGTATCCGACAATTTCTCTGCGGACATCAAGGATCACCGCATTGGTGCTCAGGGCTCCTACGTCAATACCAAGAAAATACTTCACTTTTCTCTCCTAAGCCTCCATCGCTTCAAAGAAGGCCTCCAGGCGGGTTCGAGTTTGCTCCTCAGAAAATACTCGAGAGTCGGCAATGTCTGCCTCAATGACCACTGAAGGCACCCCCAGCCGGTCCATGAGAAGACGCTTGATGTCATACTGCCCTACCGAGTAAGGCTTGCAGCTTCTCGCTGAATGAATAACCAGACCGTCCACCCCATACTCCTTGACGAGTCGTTCCATGAGTTCAAACCGGTGATTGAGGTTGTTGTTGAGGATCACGAGGCTATAGGCCTTTGCCAAGGACTCAAAAGGATGGTTTATATCCAGATAGGAAATAGTTTCGGCCCAGGCGTTGGTATAAGTGGCAGCGACAAAGTTCATGCCGCGCTCAGCGAAACGATTTGAGAGATCCCGCACCTTGTACCAGATGGCGATATTGTCCCACATCAGCCGTTTCCGTTCATCCGTGATGGCCCCAATGCCTTTTTTCACCCGATCATTCAGCTCGTTCAGGAGGACGCGGTAATAATTCAGGGCCACCGGCAGCCCGCGCAGCGATACGATAGGGGCGAGGTGGCCGAATGCATCAAAGATTGTCATGGGGGCCGGCCGCGCCTTCATAGTTGCAAGGACCTCTCCCCAGGTCAGAGAAGCCTCTTTAGCAAGGCGGATTACGTCCTGGAACCGTTGGTAGTTGAACTCTTTTCCAGAAACCTCCTCCAGTACGGGGATCATCTCTTCTAACTGCCCCACCATGTATGATATATCGCTGTCGGCGATGTCTTTAAAGTTGTAAGGCGTGTCAAAGAGGATAAGTGGCACTTTCCAGTGGTACGCCAGTACCTTGTACCAATAAACTACGGTCTGACAAATGTTGTTTGAAGCAAATAAAAGGTCGGGCTTGGGCAGCTTACCAACAGGAGTCCTGCCAGAGAAGCAGACTCCCAGGTCTATGCGGGCATAGGAGCAGAGGTCCTGGCTATACCCCTTCCCCTCCGCCACCTCGCATAGCTCAGAGCCCACCTTTTGTGCCCCGCACAGGGCGCCGTGGTTCTCAGGATAGAATGTATAAAACTCAAAAGCCCTCAACAATTCTACAGGGGCACCACTGGTTACCCAGGCAACAGGCCTGGCGCCCTCGGCATAACGTGAGAGGAGGTAGTGCCTGGTCATGATCTCTTTTAGCCGCCCCGTGCTTGTGAGCGGAGGGCCAAAGCAAGTGTCAAGCTTCTTAGGACGCCTTTTCTTAGTTCTCTGGGAGAAACGCATGAGCGCTGGTAGACCCAGATCCTTCATGAAGTGGTACTGCAGATTCTTTATTAAATACACGAGTATCCTCTAGCTGATCATCTCAAAAAAGGCCTCAACCCGGGTAGCCAGTTGGCCACTCAAGTTCTGGTTTAGCTCGCAGTCGATGAGTAGGGTAGCCACTCCTCTCTTCCTTAGTTCCCC
Source organism: Pseudomonadota bacterium (assembly GCA_030603345.1). Classification (GTDB taxonomy): domain Bacteria; phylum Desulfobacterota; class DSM-4660; order Desulfatiglandales; family B25-G16; genus JADFWK01. The sequence goes on along the minus strand of JAUVXZ010000093.1, from coordinate 5,115 downwards.
TGTCAATTGGGGCACGTCAAACAGCTCTGGCTCACAAAACTTCACCATATAAAAGATTACACCCTTTGCGTTGCTCTGCTCAACTTTAGCAAGAAGGTCGTCCACCCGCTCACTGACTGATGAGTCCTTGGTGGTACATGGAGGCATAGCAAAATAGCTCTCTGTCAGGGCCTCAAAGGGGTCGTCTGCTCTACTTGGCGGCACCAGAAGTCGTCTGCTGCAGTTGAGCAGATCATCATGTGCTATCCGCACTCCCAGCTCGTCCAGAAGGGTCAGAATCTCTTTCGGATTTGGCAATACTCCACTCATGATTACCGCCGGCCCTCCCTGAGCACTGCCCTTTGCCGCGGCCAAAAACTCCTCCAGCAAGGGGAGAAAATCATCAGGAGACAGATATTCACCCCTGCGCACGACCCTGTAGAAATCGGCATTAGAGGCTTCCAGTTCTCCCTGTACCCTCAAATCGTAGAGTTGTTTGAGGACACGAGCCACCTCCTGTCCTTGCTGTACACGATGCTTTAGCTGGGAGCTGTCCAGTGGACCAAGCTGCTTTTCCAGCCGTGCGACCAGTCCTTTCAATTGCTCCAGGTAGTAAACACGAGATGAATCCTGATATGGACTCTTCGGGTGGTAGAAAAAGTAGCAAGGTTTTTTCACTCCGAGATAGTCGGAAACAATGGAGCTCAGATTCTGGATAGAGTCGCAGGTGTGGGGAAACAGGAAGCCATCCAGGCCTTCGCACTTGCCCTGCAAGATAAGCTCTAGCCCCAACCTGACCACCGAGCAGATATAAGGCTGGAGGTGCGCGTTAGCGTGAATCACTTCTAGGGGCGGATCCCAGATCTCCACAGGCAGCACATTCATAGCCCATAAGATCTCCCTCGGGTATTGGGCTGGAAATATTCCGAAAAGTTTTTTTCCTTTTTCCTTCTTTTCTTTATCTATGTATTCCTCACGTTTTGCCAATTCATCCCCTGCAAAGTTCCTGATCCATTTTCAATCCCCTTTCTCTGAGATACTCCTTGACCTCTCTGGCGCTCAAGATACAGTAGTAGAAAACAGAGGCACTCCATCTCAATCTACGCCTGCAACAACCCAGTAAAAAGGAAGCCCTCCTGTCTTCCCCATAACAAAATGGTAAGCCCCGCCATGCACTTTACCCATACCACAGATATTTTGAAAAGAGAATTCTTACCCTCTCCTCACATATCTTTTTAGCAATAGCTCAAAACCCCCCTGACTCTAGATCACGCACCGCACAGCAGTTAAGCTCAACATCCGATCAACAATAGCCGTGCTCGTGCTCTGTCTATTGATCTAGATCTCAAACACGGGCTGCGCTTCTTTGGAAAAAAATAGGTACTTTACCCTACAAGAATAGGGAACTGGCTCAAAATAGGGTCAATCCCATTCAAAAATGGGTGTGATTTTTTTATTTTTAGGTAAAACACCTGATTGAATTTTCCTTTTGAACCTAATAATTTAGCCCTACAAAATATCAATGGTGAAAAACCCCTTGTAGGTAACACTACATAGTTACCCCCCAAGCGCTTCAAGCCGCCGACAACCTCGCTGGGCCAAGTAAGGGGCGGCTCTGAAGCGCAACCCCTTCTTTATTGATACCATCCCAAAAGAACCTGCATCAGCGGAGCTGTAACCCTGAGTACTTCCCAAAAGGGGAAAGGATTCTACTTCCTTTCCTTGGGCGATCTCAGGATGTTTTTTTAGACTCTTGCCTAAATCGGCCAGGTGCATATTAGGATTAGGCTTTGACAAGTAGATGTATGTAATGCTTAAATCTGAAAGCTCACATCGCGTATACCTTCTTAACCTAGAATAGAAATAAGGTTCCCCAATGTCTCCCATCCAAAAATCCTGAGGAAAGGGCTTTGGCATGCAAACCTATTTTTTAGTATGCATCATTGCTTTTTTTGCCGGTGTTACCCAGGGCATTTCAGGTTTTGGTTCAATCCTGTTATGTCTGCCACTTCTAGTAATTTTCCTTGATATCAAAATAGTGATTCCCCTTGCTGCCCTTTTCGGTCTTTCCATAAGCACAATCCTTTTGACCCAGTTATGGAAACACATGGAGTGGAAAAAAATCTATCCACTTTTTCTGGGCGCCTTTCCTGGTGTTCCTGTTGGCGTTTTTTTTCTTAAGAAACTTGATAAAGGTCCGATCCATTGGATTCTGGGCATTATGTTGATTTCCTATTCTCTCTACAGCCTTTTTCTTAGATCATCCAGCAAGGGTATTAAGGAACAGTGGGCCTATCCCTTTGGTTTTTTTTCGGGGTGTCTCGGTGGAGCCCTGGGTGCAGCTGGTCCACCAGTAATTGTCTACACTTCTTTACAAACCTGGAGCAAAGACAAAATAAAGGTAACACTTCAGGGGTTCTTTTTGGTTTTGGGCACGACCGTGGTTTTTTTTCACGCCATTAATGGTCTCACGACCTTAACTGTGCTCCGGTTCTTTTTGGTGGGATTGCCTTTGCTGATTGCAGGAACGTACGTGGGTTCCTTTTTTTACGGAAAGATGGCGGAAGAGGGTTATAAAAGAATTATGTTCATCCTACTCGCTTTCTTAGGTGCCTTCATGATCTATCGGGCGGCATGAACCCAAAAGCTCCTGATATTTATCCAAGTCCGTCACCGAAAGTCAGGAGCCCGAACGCCCGCTGCCTTCCCCATCTTTCCGAAAAGCCCAGCTTTTGGTTGGTTACTGCCTGAAAGAGGTTCCATTACGAACAATCGGATCCTTCTATAGTCAAGCATCAGAGCTGATAGGTAACGCTATAGTTTTTTCTCCACAGACTTTACCTTGCTCTCGATGCGTCCAGAGACACCCTTTCTGTAATCGGCAGTGATAGTCGTATACACTCGGTCGCAGTCTTTCTTAAGGTCCTCCAGGCAGCGGCCGACCAGTGTAATGACTTCGTCCCACTCCCCCTCAATGCTTGTGCCCATGGGGCCAAGCTTAGACTTCAAACCGCTTTCCCGAATGATTTTTACTGCCCTTGCAACATAGGGGCTCACGCTTTTGCCCTTGTCTAAAGGGAAAATTGAGAAATGGATGAGTACACTCATAGAATCTCCTCTCTTGTACACGTGTTTCAGAATCTCTGATCATAAGCTTCTAAAATATCCTGAAAAAAATAATACTAAAAAAATCAACAAAAAACCAATTGCCATTGCTTCTCACAAAAAACTGATCTCTTTTTTCCCGCTTAGCCTTCCCCAGCGTAACCATTCAACAGTAAGCAAGATTCCTGCCTACTCTGGAAGCTACGACGTATCCCCTCCAAGAACAGAAAAACTAAAAGGGAACAAAACGAAAAAATTCAAAAACCATAGCTTTTTGAAGAAAATGAAAGTTTGGCAATATGGATAAAATCCCTTCCTTTATCCAAAAGAAGCACAACTATTTGAATTCAAAGTTAATTTCTCAAGCTTCTCATTTCTATATCCAGTAAAGATTTGAAGGGGCTACTGAGCATTCTCTCCATAAAATCAATATGTTACGTCTGTCGAAAACACAGACAAGGGTTAAAGTTATTTTTGAAATAATCGCCTTTGACAGACATCTCTGTTTTTTCTTATGTAGACTAGAATCTGCCTATATGTAAACATCCCCCTAGATTGAGAGTAAGGCATGGAAACTGCTTTGAATGGCGCAAAACAATTCCTCAAAGAAGAAATGGCGGAGGAGTTGCTGCAGCGGAATGAAGAAAAGTACCGAACTCTTGTTGAGGAGGGTTTCGACGGCATATTTATCCAAAAAGGCCCTAAAATTATCTTTGCCAACAAGCGACTCCATGAATCACTCGGCTATGAGCGGGGGGAACTGCAAGGGATTGATCATCGACTGCTCTACCATCCTGACTTTCAAAATCTTATTCTAGAAAGCGTGAAGGCTTGCACGGGCGGTGCCAATATCCTTTCACAACTGGAGGTCAAGCTGCGCCGCAAAGATGGATCGTACTGTGATGTGGAGATTAGCGCCCGGTCCATTGCTTTCAACGGCGTGTCTGGGATACAAGTATGGGTCAGAGACATTACGGAACGCAGGCGGGTGGACAAAGAAAAACAAAACCTTGAAGTTCAGATCTACCAGGAACAAAAGATGCAAGCAATCGGCACTCTTGCAGGTGGCATCGCCCATTGCTTTAACAATTTACTTATGGGCATCCAGGGAAATGCTTCATTGGTGCTTCTTGGCATTGACTCCACTCATCCCCATTATGAAAAACTTAAACATATTGAGGAACAGGTTCAAAGTGGAGCGGATTTAACCAAACAGCTTTTAGGCTTCGCAAGAGGTGGAAAATATGATGTAAGGCGCACCAATCTTAACGAGCTCATAGAAAAGTCTTCACATATCTTTGGCCGCACAAAGCAAGAGATTCAACTACATAAAAAATTTGAAAAAGATATCTGGCCGGTAGAAGTAGACCAGGGGCAGATTGAACAGGTATTGTTAAACCTTTACATTAATGCCTGGCAGGCCGTTCCTGGGGGAGGCGAATTATATCTTGAGTCCGAAAACGTCAACCTTGACGAGAGCTATGTAAAACCTTATGACCTGGAACCGGGAAGGTTTGTGAAAATATCTGTGAGGGATAATGGAATTGGCATAGATGAGATTACTCAGAAACGGATATTCGAGCCATTCTTTACCACCAAAGAAATGGGCAGAGCGAAAGGATTAGGTCTTGCCGCTGCATACGGAATCATCAAAAATCATAGTGGGATCATAAACGTCTCCAGCAAGAAAGGTGAAGGAACTGCCTTTAACATTTTTCTACCGGTACCAAAAGGAGAAGCCCTAAGAGGGGAAGGATCGCCTGGACAGGGTCTGAAGGAGCGAGAGACAATTCTTTTTGTACATGGTGAGGATATGATTGCTGAGGTGGGCAGTAAGATGCTGAAAAAACTGGGTTATGAGGTGCTCGGCGCCAGGTGGGGAGAAGAGCCCGTTAAACTTTATCAAGAGAATAAGGACAAGATCGATATGGTGCTCCTTGACATAGTTACGCCGGATCTGCGGGAAACAGGAGCAGCCTATCACCGAATAAGGGAGAGTAACCCTGGCATAAAGGTTCTTTTTGCAAGTGG
>JAUVXZ010000131.1 GCA_030603345.1 Pseudomonadota bacterium | reverse complement strand
CCAGTTGGGCATACACAGACACCGTTAAAGAACATTTTATGAACCCCAGGAACATCCTCATGGATGAAGATGGTTATAAGGAAGACGGTAAGGGTGTTACGGGGAATGTAAAGTGCGGCGATGAGATGATCGTAGTTATCAAGGTGGATAAGGAAAAAGGAATTATTACTGACTGCAAATGGAAGACCTTCGGCTGTGCAAGCGCTATTGCGAGCACCTCTGTGCTCTCAGAAATGGTCAAGGGGATGAAGTTAGATGATGCCTATAATCTTTCGGCAAAAGACATAAACAGGGAGCTCGGTGGTTTGCCGGACCACAAGGTGCATTGTTCTGTGCTGGGCGACAAGGCATTGCGCATGGCCATAAACGATTATTACGTGCGCAACGGAATGGAAGACAAGATTAAGAAAGAAGAAGAGCGGGTTGTGTGTAAATGTATGAATGTTACTGATCAGGAGATTGAACATGCTGTTTTGGAAGGTGCACGGACGTTCTATGAGCTTCAGGAAATGACCAAAGTGGGAACTGGGTGTGGAGAGTGCGAACAAGAAGTGACACAACTCTTAGAGACCTATAAGACCAAGCACTTCTGTGAGGTGTAAGCCCGGTCCTAAAAAGAGGCAATGCAAGAAAGCAGGATCAGGTCTCCGTTCTTTTGCAAACGAGGGTTCATAATACCCAGCATAACGCTTACGAGTCACATCATCATAGAGGGTATAGTCCGATAATAAATTTGCTTGCTCCTCATCGAGAAACACACCACTGGACTCTGATTAGACGTAAACCCACATTATGGAGGGCCCATGCAATGAATATTGCAGCCGATATGACCGATTTGGTAGGCAACACACCTCTGGTCATGCTGAATAAGGTCAGCGAAGGATGTGTGGCCACCGTTGTAGCCAAGCTGGAGTTTTACAACCCATGCAGTTCGGTGAAGGATCGCATTGGGTTCAACATGATCGTACAGGCGGAGAAAGATGGATATATTGATAAGGATACGGTGATTATCGAACCTACCAGTGGCAACACCGGGATTGCTCTCGCGTTCGTCTGTGCCGTGCGTGGCTACAAGTTGATTTTAACCATGCCAGAAAGCATGAGCTTGGAGCGACGGAAACTCCTTAAGGGGTTCGGTGCCGAACTGGTGCTCACTCCTGCCCAGAATGGTATGCCCGGCGCCATTGCCAAGGCCGAAGAGCTCGCTGCCGGGATGAAAAAATCCTATATGCCGCAGCAGTTTAAGAATCCCGCAAATCCGGATATTCATGCCCGTACCACAGCCGAAGAGCTATGGAGAGATACCGATGGAGAGGTGGATATTCTTGTGTCGGGGGTTGGAACCGGTGGAACCGTCACGGGCGTGACCCGAGTGCTGAAAAAGCGCAAACCCGGATTTCTGGCGGTGGCCGTCGAGCCCCAGGACTCCCCGATTCTCTCTGGTGGAAATGCTGGTCCCCATAAGATTCAAGGCATAGGCGCTGGGTTTGTGCCTGAAATCCTGGAAACGGATCTTATTGACGAGGTATTTCCGGTCTCAAACGAGCAAGCTTTTGCCATGGCGAGAAGGCTCATTCAAGAAGAGGGTATTCTCTGTGGGATTTCTTCAGGAGCAATAGCACACGCAGCCGTGGAGGTGGCCAAAAGAAAAGAAAACACCAGCAAGCTGATCGTGTTCATAGTCTGCGATACCGGTGAGCGGTATTTGAGCACGGAGCTTTTCAAGGAATAATTTGTCAACCCTTGGAGCTCCGGCGCAAACCGGGGCAAAAAAACGCAGATAATATTCTGGTGCATAAACAAGTGGGAAAGGGTGCCATGCATAAACAAACAGAGCGGAGCATGTCTCAGGATAAGGATATCATCAGGAAGGTGGTTGACGAATTGTGCCGTCCTGACTCCTATGATTCCGTCTATCATAGGCCGTCACTGGAGGCCTCTATGCCGTCTATTGAAGCCCTGGCAGAGATTGTGGAGGGACTCAGGGCAGTGCTCTTTCCCGGCTACTTCAGCGACTCCGAGATTACACCTGAAACCATGGCCTTTTATATCGGCTCAAACTTGGACAGAGTGCAGCGGCTTCTCGGCGAACAGATTAAGCGGGGGTATTGTTTCTCCTGTGAGATCAAAGAGAAAGAAACCTGCGAGGATTGCGAGGTCCGCTCTCGGGCCTTGGCCAGGAAATTTATCTCTACTCTCCCAAATATCCGAAGGGTCTTGGCTACAGATGTGATGGCCGCATACGAAGGGGACCCGGCTGCCAAGAACCCTGGCGAAACAATTTTCTGCTATCCGAGCATCAAGGCAGTTACCAATTATCGGATCGCTCATGAGCTTCACCTCTTGGACGTGGACATCGTTCCCAGGATTATAACTGAGATGGCCCATTCTCAAACGGGTATCGATATCCACCCGGGAACTACAATCGGTGAGCGTTTCTTCATCGACCACGGTACCGGCACGGTCATCGGTGAAACCTGTATCATCGGCCGGAATGTCCGCCTTTATCAGGGCGTGACCCTCGGTGCCAAAAGCTTTCCTAAAGATCACTCCGGTGCATTGGTAAAGGGAATTCCTCGACATCCCATCGTGGAAGACGATGTGATCATCTATTCCGGTACGACGATTCTTGGTAGGGTCCGTATTGGCAAGGGATCGATTATTGGGGGTAATGTTTGGCTGATCCACGATGTTGATCCTGGCACCCGAGTCATGCAGGGCGAGCACGCGAGGCCCGTCATAAAGAGCGATAAGTGATCTCTCCGTATTCACTGTATTTGAGAAATAGGCGACCTGGTGAGGGATTCAGGAATACACTTTGAGTTCTACCAGCCGATGCGGGGAAGCCGACGGGCCAAACTGCACGGCTGATCTTGGGTTCATATGAGAATGTTTATCGGGCAAGGTTGAGGCTAAAAAGAGATGAAGATCAAGTTTTTTGCTGTAGGGGGAACGATAGACAAGGTATATTTTGACAAGAGAAGCGAATACCAGGTTGGGGAGTCCATGCTTAATGAGGTATTGAAACAAGCGAATGTTAGCTTTGACTATGAATGCGAGTCTCTGATACACAAAGATAGCCTGGACATGGCAGACGAAGATCGTCAATTCCTTTTTGACAGAATAGAATCCGATGAACATGAATACATAGTGGTGACTCATGGGACGGACACTATGATTAAGACCGCCAAAAAACTTCAGGCCATAGCAGACAAAGTGGTGGTGCTTACTGGAGCCATGCAGCCTGCTAAGTTTAAATCAAGCGATGCCGAATTCAATATTGGTTGTGCCGTTGCTGCAGTTCAGTGGTTGCCGCTCGGCATTTATATTGTGATGAATGGACGGATCTTCAAACCGGAGAGGGTGCGGAAAAACGTACAACTCAATCGATTTGAAGATGCATGACCTGGTTCGTTGTGCCTGGCGTCACTGTGCTTTGATCCATTAAGACCGGCGATCCCCAAGGGTAGAGAATGAAGATCCCGATTTACCAAATTGATGCCTTTACAAGCCGAATTTTTTCGGGCAACCCTGCAGCTGTATGCCCGCTGAAAAGGTGGTTGGAGGATTCTTTGCTGCAGGCAATAGCACAGGAGAACAACCTTTCGGAGACAGCCTTCTTTGTCCCTGAGAAAAATGGCTACCATATCCGTTGGTTTACCCCTGTTGCGGAGGTTGATCTGTGTGGTCATGCTACCCTGGCTGCAGCCTTTGTGATCTTTACCCACCTTGAGCAATCGAGTGCTGAAATCATCTTTCGTTCGAGGAGTGGAAGGCTTACCGTGGTTCAAGAAAAAGGCTTGCTCTCAATGGATTTCCCATCACAGCCGCCTGTCCCCTGCAAAGCGCCCAAGACCTTAATTGACGGTCTGAGGAGAGAGCCAGTGGAGGTACTGCGTTCAGAAGACTATGTAGCTGTGTTTTCAGGCGAGAATGACATCGTAGACCTGCATCCTGACATGGGAATGTTGAGGAAACTGGATTTGCGAGGAGTGATGGTAACTGCTAAAGGGAGCAATGTCGATTTTGTATCCCGCTTTTTTGCTCCAAAATTTGGTGTTGATGAGGATCCTGTTACCGGTTCTGCTCATTGTGCTTTGACACCATATTGGGCCGGTAGGTTGAATAAGAAGAACTTGCACGCTCACCAGGTGTCCCAACGGGGCGGAGAGCTATTCTGCAAAGATTGTGGAGATAGGGTTTCAATATCTGGTCGGGCTGTAACGTTTATGGAAGGCAGCATTACCGTACTAACATAGCACCCGAATGCTTTCAAGAGGGACGAGCAGGATGATTATCACCACCTGGAATGGAAAATCCTTTGACACGGAAAAAGATTTGAATGCCCCTGAACGTCATATACTCCAGAAATTGTTTGCCTGGGAATCTATGGTTACCAGCCTGGAGCAATTCAAACAGAAAAAACAAGAGGCCCTGTTGAAGGGTTGGAATAATTCCGGACCCATCCAAGAAGGTATGGCATTAAAAGTCATTATCAAAACCCTGGAAAAAAAGGTAGCTGCTCGGTTAGGTACGAACGGCGCATAAAAAGCGTGGTGCGGCCCACACCCAGAATCTTAGCCCCACACTCCTACTACCTTTTTACCGAGTAACAACTCTAGTCTTCAAAATCCCTGGTTCCACAATCGTAGAAATGCCAGGAAAAGTGTGAGTAATTATCTAAAACGATCTAAAATAATTGACTGGACAAAAGGCCTTTGATAGAAGGGAATCTTGTTCTGCTAGTCTAGGATAGAAAGGATACTCGTGTGCAGTTTAAGGCAATAAGAGGTTTTAAAGATATACTTCCTTCTCAGGTTGGAACCTGGAACAGGATTGAATCGGAGGGGAAGCGCATATTTGAGGTGTTTGGGTACCAGGAAATTAGGATCCCGATGCTTGAGAAAGTCGAGCTGTTTGCTCGTGGGATAGGCGAGGACACTGATATTGTCTCAAAGGAGATGTACACGCTCACCGATAGGAAGGGCAACCAACTCGCCATGAGACCAGAGGCAACGGCCTCGATTCTGCGGGCTTATATAGAGAATAAACTCTATGAGGGTCATCCGGTACGGAAGCTCTTTACGATAGGCCCAATGTTCAGGTATGAGAGGCCTCAGAAGGGCAGAAGGAGACAGTTTCACCAGATAAATGTTGAGATTATTGGAGACCCGGGCCCAAAATCGGATAGTGAACTGATATATATGATTATGTACTTTTTTTCAGCTCTTGGGTTGCATGATCTGGTCCTCCATATCAACTCTCTGGGCTGTTTAGACTGCAGGGCGCCATTCCGGGGGGCACTGAAGGATTACCTCAAGAAATATGGTGCGGATCTCTGCCCTGACTGTCAGATCAGGATGGAGATGAACCCTCTAAGGGTGTTTGATTGCAAAGTAGAGAGATGTATCCAGGTGATAAAGAATGCCCCGTCCATGCTTGGTTTTTTGTGTCATGATTGCGCTCAGCATTTTGATGCCCTCAAGGCACACCTCAAGGAATTGGATGTTGGTTTTGTTGTAAACTCACATTTGATGAGGGGTCTTGATTATTACACAAGAACTACTTTCGAGGTGCAGACCCAAGAGCTGGGAGCCCAGAATGCGATCGCAGGTGGAGGCAGGTATGACCGCCTGATGAAAGAGTTTGGTGGACCAGACACCCCTTCAATAGGATTTGCCATAGGCGTAGAAAGGGTTGTTGAACTATTGGAGGAGCAGGGTGACTGGAGCGAAGCAGGGCCGGATCTTTTCCTGGCTCCTCTGGGAAAAGAGGCAGAGAATAAGGCATTTATCTGGTTACAGGAACTCCGTAAGGCTGGTCTTAAATGTGAGATGGAGTACAGATCTTTAGGCTTGAAGGCTCAAATGAGGCATGCAGACCGACTGAAAGCTCGGAAGGTTCTGATTGTAGGAGAAGATGAATTAGTTAAAGGCAAGGGTATTCTGAGGGATATGGTTACCAAGGAGCAAGTAGAGGTTCCCTTGGATAGCGTGGTGAGTGAACTCATCGAGATGAAGGAAAGAAATTGGATATAGATACCCTCAAAGATTGGAAAAGGACGAACGACTGCGGCAGCTTGCGGAGAGATGATATTGACCGGGAGGTCATCCTCATGGGATGGGTCAACAGACGGCGGGACTTTGGAAAAGTGACCTTTATTGATCTCAGGGATCGATCTGGCTTGACTCAGATCGTGTTTGACCAGGAATTCGACAAGACCAGCCATAAAAAGGCAGGTGTCTTGAGGAATGAGTGGGTCATTGCTGTAAGGGGAGTCGTCACGGCCCGCCTGGCTGGTCAGGAAAACCCTGATCTCCGAACCGGAGATATTGAGGTAAAGGTCAAGGAACTGAAGATATTGAATGAGACAGAGGTACCGCCATTCCAAGTTGATGGAAAAGTCGATGCATCAGAGAATTTACGCCTCAAATATAGGTACCTGGAGCTTAGGAGACCGGCTCTCTTTAGTAACCTCGCCACGAGGCACAAGATAGCTCTGCAGATACGAAACCTTTTGACTAGAGAGGGATTCGTTGAGGTAGAAACCCCTTTTCTTGCCAAGAGTACCCCTGAAGGGGCTCGGGACTATCTCGTGCCAAGCCGGATAACAAAAGGTTCGTTCTACGCCTTGCCCCAATCCCCGCAGTTGTTTAAACAGCTCTTGATGGTGGCTGGCTTTGATCGCTATTTTCAGATTGTCCGATGTTTTAGAGATGAGGATTTAAGGGCTGATAGACAACCGGAGTTTACCCAGGTTGACCTTGAGCTCTCCTTTGCAAACGAGGATGGGGTTATGGATGTCATTGAGGGCATGATGGTGGATCTATTCCCTGCTATTTTGGACTACCCTATTTCACGGCCATTTCCCAGAATTGAATATCAGAATGCCATGGATATATATGGTTCTGACAAACCAGATACCAGATTCAATATGGAATTGATGGATTTCTCAGATCTCCTCAAATCCTCGGATTTTAAGGTCTTCACCGATGTGTTGGAAGGGGGAGGCGTTGTTAAGGCTTTGGTCGTTAAGGGAGGAGCCTCATTTTCTCGGAAAGATCTGGATGACCTAAACCGTATGGTAATTGATTCCGGTGCCAAGGGATTGTTTTGGGCCAAACTTCAACCTGATGGATGGCAGTCGCCGTTAGCCAAGTTTTTAGCGCCCGATTGTAAGGGTGGTGTTGAAGAAAAACTTGGGGCCATCGAAGGGGATCTCATTCTCTTTGTGGCTGATATGGCGCATATAGCTAACGAGGCGCTCGGTTTATTGAGGATCGAGATCGGCAAGAGACTCGATCTAGCCAAAGATGGGACCTACTCATTTCTCTGGGTAACCAGATTCCCTCTGCTGGAGTACAATAGTGAAGAAAACAGGTATGTAGCTGTTCACCATCCCTTTACCGCCCCACTCGAAGAGGATATACCTTTGCTGGCGGAAAGGCCGGAGGCAGTGAGGGCACGATCATATGATTTGGTTTTGAACGGTGAGGAGATAGGAGGAGGCAGCGTGAGGATCCATTCGCTTGGTTTGCAAAACCAAATCTTCCGTGCCTTGGGGTTGGGTGAAGAAGAGGTGAGGGAAAAATTCGGATTTTTCCTTGAGGCACTCAGCTACGGTGCACCTCCGCACGCAGGTATTGCCCTCGGTTTTGACCGACTTGTGGGCATTATGGTTGGGGCAGAGTCCTTACGGGATGTCATTGCCTTTCCCAAAACCCAACGAGCAACCTGTGCCGTTACCGATGCCCCTTCGAAGGTGGATAGAGATCAGCTTGCCGAATTGGGCCTTTCACTTACTCCTCCCTGAGAATGTAACAGTGTGACCCCTGGATTGAGGCATTGTGCTGTGAGATAGAGTCTCAATACTGTTGAGAATAGAGCCGGAGATCCTGAGCCGGTAATTTGGAACGCGAAGTGTCTGGGATCTGGGTATTTCGCCCTACTCGAAATGGGGAATGGGCACAAAATAAAATGCCCCCATTGCTGAATGGGGGTTGTTCTCTTGTTTTTGAGTAGACTACCTGATTGAACATAGCTCTCTTTTTAGATTAGTAGTAGTCGTTAAGATCATGAGGTGTGACGGAAAGATACCCATACCCTGGACTTTGACGTTACCCTGGATAGCCTGTTTTTGACTTGACAATGGGGTGCATGTCACAGTATCAGATTATGACTATGGAGAAATAGAACCAGCCCGCAGTAAAAGAGGTGATAGTGGAGCACGCTTTTGCTGGGGATAGTTGTTTTTATCTAAAATAGGAGGAGGTGCAGAAGTGAGTGATGTAACAGCTCCCATGGCGGGAAAGGTAATCGAGGTAAAGGTGCAGGTAGGCGACACGGTTAATGAGAATGATGAGGTTCTTATTCTTGAGGCCATGAAGATGGAGATGCCCATAGTGGCCCCAGCATCGGGAAAGGTTAGCGAGATAAAATGCCAGAAAGGAGATTCAGTCGCAGCCGATGATGTTTTAATGGTGATCGAATAGACGCACGGCTTTTTGAATACCCAGAAATAGGCGCCCTGTCCGGTCACCGGCAGGGCGCTTTTTTGCAGTACTTGGTAGCGAAGGTATCAGTGGTTCATTGTTCGAGCACTGATACCTGGTGAGCCTAGATAGGGTAACAGTAATTACAATAGTAAGGGAGAGTATCGGTATGGTTGATTGGAATCTTGCACTAAGGATATTCACCTTTGGTTTGCTGGCTGTCTTCTGTTCACTGGGGATACTGATAGCGGCAATATATGGATTTGGGAAAGTCTTAAAGGCGTTTGAGAAAGATTAGTAACTATTAAGCCACGAATGGACAGGAATGAACCTGCCCGCCATCAGGCAGGCGGGAATGAAATTCTGAACAAAGACCTATCGTACAAAATCGCTCAAACTCTTAATTATTTGAAGGCAACTGGCCTGCGATTAGCAATTATCTTGAATTTTTCGAAAGAAAAACTTGAATATCAGAGAATTGTCAAATAATTGTTCGTGATAATTAGTGATAATTTGTGGCTGAATAGTAACAAAGATTAATCAGTGAGGGTGGATTATGTTCGATATGATTATGACAACAGGGGTTGTGCACCTAACCATTGGCAATCTCGTCATGTGGCTCATTGCCTTTTTGTTTATCTACCTGGCTATAACAAAAAACTACGAGCCGCTCCTTTTGGTGCCTATCGGTTTTGGTATATTGATTGTAAATTTACCCCTCACCTTTCTCATGGGGGAAGGGGAAGGGCTTTTGTGGAAATTTTACCATTACGGATTAGAGTGGGAGGTAATTCCCCCGCTTATCTTTTTGGGTCTG
>JAUVXZ010000311.1 GCA_030603345.1 Pseudomonadota bacterium | reverse complement strand
ATAGATCTCTTCCATGGGATCGACATGCGCCTCGATAGTCTTCCCTGGTGCAAGCATTGCGATGGCCAGGAATCCTATCTCTTTCAAAGTCCTTCGGTCGAGTATCATCTGTGCTATGGCCCCACCATGGGCCAGATACGTAGTATCCAGAACCTCTTTGTCTCTTATGTTTCTGACAATCATAATCCCTCCAACTGCTGTAACTCCTCTTAGCTCTTCTGTCTTTGCGATGCGCTTCTTTGACGAAAACTCTGGCGGCGGCGGAAATCTTTCTGGCAGCCGCGAGTTTTTGGCCATGAATATGTTTCATCTATAATTGACGTCGATTTTTGACGATAATCTCCTGCTTGTAAAGGAAATTCTACATATATTCACCTACGCCAAGACATTCAATATAGAAAGAGTGAATATCTGACAAGAATATCAAAACCTCAGGCTCCCATGTGAGAGATGTCGGTTTATCCAATGCTGACTGAAATCAACAGAATTGGTCATCGGCAAAAATTGTTGAATCTTGAATCAGACAAAGGGGCAGATTCTGACAAGAATCTTCAGATCACGATCTTATGGAAACTATGTGTTGAGATACCAAGCTAAACTATTGGTTTTTAATTGCGGTTCAGACACTAGCGAGTCCCACCCCGTAGGCTCACCTTAGGCGACTGTAAAGCCGCGGCAGGTTGTTATTTGACCGGCCGAGAGTTCTGCCTAAAGTAATCCCCAAAATTTTTTTAGAGGAGATCCATTTTTTTCTTGCATTTTGCGCAAATATCTTTATGCTCATTAATATATGAGCATAAAGACAACGTCGGATAAGAAAAAGTTCAGCCAGCTCAGGCAGTCCCTTGGTAGACTAGCTAACGAGATCAGGCAGATTATCGAACCATTTTTTTCTGATAAGCCTGTAATCAAAGGATCTGTCTATGAACTGAAGACTAAATGTGGAAAACCTGGGTGCAGATGCGCTAGAGGCCAACTCCATCACCACATGGTTTTGAGCGCAAGCGAGAAGGGCAAAACAAGATTGCGCGTCATCCCGCGTGGATTTCTCGGTGAGGTAAAGAGCAAGGTACAGCGCTATCAGCAACTTCGAGGTGCTCGGGTACGGCTTATCGAGGTGCACAAGAAAATGCTTCACCTCATTGATGAGATGGAAGCGATGCGCCGGGAAGAGATGCCTGTTTCCAGAAAGAAACCAACCCCTCAATGAGGGCTTAGATGAACCTCGTAATTTTCGAGGAAAATAAACCTCTCATATTACAAGCCCTCGGCAAGGGAGAGTTTGACTACATAGAGGCTGCCAGCGAGATATTTGAGACGGATTTTTTCCGGTTCATTAAAGCGAAGAGAATCCTGGATAAACTTTCCAACACCTATCCTACTCCCCGAAGGAAAGAAGATGTACCCCTATGGCTCTATGTGGCCAGCAACCTTTCCATGAGGCTTCATGGTGTGCATTCTTTCAATGGCTTCCCCATGCTGGTGCGCTCTGGGGGCATGCTCAACGCTCTTGGACCCAAGGCAGGCCGGAAGCTCATCCACCCGGGCACTGGGGATGTGACCATTGCCTGTGAGGGTTTCAATAAGAAAAATCACTATGACCGCGAGGCCCCCTGCGATCAGGATTTCTTGCGTAAACTGGCCAAGGACACAGAGGCCGATGCCCTGATGAGGTGGTTTTCTACTGACGTGGCAGAGGTATTCAAGAGCCAGCGTGCCTTTGACAAAGAGGGTATTTTCATAGGTGATGCCTCTTACCTTTTTGTTCCGGATAACTCCAACTATGAAGGATCAGTCAAGCTTCTGTTCGATGAGAATGATCATCCGGCAAGTGAAGAGGCATACACGCAGATGACCGATGATAAGAAGACTCGCTGCCAGTGGAGACGGTGTTACAAGATGGTCTCGCTCCTACACACGAATCGGAGTATGGAATTTTTCTTTTTTGTAGCGTTAAAGCTTCTCCCTGGCAATGCCCATGAGTCTCCAGTGCTCTACGGGCTGGTGAGACAGTTTGTGGATACGCTCGGAAATGGGGTGATGAAAAGGTTAATCTTAGACCGAGGGTTTCTGGATGGCAAGGCGATCTCCACCTGCAAGAAGGACTATGGCATTGATGTCCTTATCCCTGTTCGTCGCAACATGGATATTTATCAGGATGCCATGGCGCTTTTCCAACTGCCTGATATAGATTGGATTTGCTTAGAAAAGCCGGTGGCAGAGACCCAGGAGTCACTCCGGCTAAGGCCCGAGGCCATCGTCAAGCGGGAGAAAAAGCGACAGGAAACCCTTGAGCAGATCAAAAACCAAAAGCCATCTCCGCCGCCAGAGGAGATCATCGTAAAGAGGGAGGCGGCAGCAATTGGGGAGTTTCGGAGCTGGTCCGCCTGCACAGTACCGCTCAGTGTTGTGGCCAGCCGTGAGACCTATGCCGATGGCCACCAGAAAACATGGCTGCTGATCGACACGAAAGAGGTAGAGGAGCCTACAGAGGCATCTGAGCAATATCATCTGCGAACAACTATCGAAGAGCGACACCGTCAACTTAAATGCTTCATCGATCTGACTAAATTTACCTCCCGCGCCTTCTCCATGGTGGTCAACCAAGTCGTCTTTATCATGCTTAGCTATAACCTACTTCAACTCTACCTTCTGCGTCAGGGACGCAAGGAGCTAAATAATAAAACACTGCCACATATCCGTCAGCAGCTATTGCCCTCTGACAATCACATCATCGTTTACTTTGAAAACTATTACGGTTTGTTTGCTCCGCTCGAATTCACCGAAATCATAGCGACGCTTGGTGAGGAGGCACGCAAGAAGGTAGCGGGCAAGTGCCGACGTCTCCGTCGTGAGCTAAATGGAGTCATGAGGAACCCTCGAGCGCCGTAAGCCTCCGTTTCCTGCCACCAACACTCGACAATACAACCCCGCGCCAAAGCTGGGCTCAGTGCTCGTATGCCATCTCTGAGATTCCTGACCCGCTAAAAAGACTCCGTGCGCCCTAAGAAGGCTAATCTCGTACCATGCTTCCAGCTGGGGGTATATGCACGCCTCCCCGCATGGCAGTATCGAGCCTTTCAATCCAAACAGTGTCCCCAACTAGCCGCGGCCAGAAATAGTGTCTGAATTGCAGTTCTTAATAAATTGTTCTTGCTTCATTAAGGCTACAATGCCATCCTAGTTCACGGGCCCTCTGGCCGAAGATGGTGTCTCTATCATTTC
>JAUVXZ010000038.1 GCA_030603345.1 Pseudomonadota bacterium | reverse complement strand
CCGCTGTCCTTTTCACAACTTATCAGTGGGGGAAGCCGCAGCCCTGAGCCTGTCGAAGGGAATGCGGAGGGGGCAAGTATCCCCTGTTGATAAGTCGTAGAAAAGACCAGGCTGGGAGCCTCGGAACAGAAGAAAAGACCTAATGACCATCCTATACCCTTCTGGGTTATGTACAATGCAAATAATAAAATGCTTTGCTTAATAAAACAACACTGGTAAACAGTTACTGTGCCTTTTCAATCCTCACAGCACAGACCTTAAATTCTGGTATCTTGGCAATCGGATCAAGGGCAGCAATAGTCAACCTATTGGCAGCTGCCTCGGCAAAGTGAAATGGGATAAACACCGTCCCTCGTATTGCCTCATCAGAAATCTGCGCCTTTGCCCTAATCTCTCCCCTGCGAGAGCGTACCCTCAGGAAATCCCCTTCCCCCACACCGTAATCTTGGGCATCCTTTGATGAGATTTCTACAAAGCACTCTGGAGCCAGGTCATTGAGACCTGCAGATTGCATGGTCATCGTGCCCGTATGAAACTGATAGAGGACTCTCCCGGTCGTGAGATACAGGGGATATTCCTTATCGGGCAACTCCGCTGGTGGAAGGTACTCTATTGGATGAAACATGCCCATTCCCCTGGTGAATCTTTCAACATGAAGCCGGGGGGTTCCCGGATGTTCCAGTGTTGGGCAGGGCCAGGGGATGTCTTCCTTTTCTAACCGTGAGTAAGTGATGCCACCATATGAGGGGGTTACCCGAGCAATTTCTTTCATAATCTCCTGACTATTTCTATAGGCCATGGGATAACCCATTCGAGTAGACAGATCACCAATAATCTTCCAGTCCTGCCGTGCTTTGCCAGGGGGTTGTATGGCCTTGCGAACCCGCTGGATCTTCCGCTCCGTATTGGTAAAGGTGCCTTCTTTTTCCGCAAAAGCGGCTGAGGGGAGAACCACGTCAGCGAGTTTGGCAGTATCAGACAGAAAGATATCCTGAACGACCAGGAAATCCAGATTGGCGAAGGCCTCCTCAGCATGATTCAGGTCAGGATCTGATACCAGGGGGTTTTCGCCAATAATATAGAGCGCATTGATCTTCCCCGTCCCAGCCTCAGCTACCATTTCAGTGACGGTCATGCCGGAAGAATCAGGGAGTTTTTCAACACCCCATGCCGTAGCCATCCGCTCCCTGATCGAATGATCGCTCACGGCTTGATAGCCGCTGTATACGTTGGGAAGAGCACCCAAATCGCAGGCCCCCTGAACATTATTCTGCCCCCTCAAAGGGTTTACCCCTCCTCCGGGCACACCAACATTACCACAGAGCATAGACAGATTTGCGATCGATTTCACATTATCGGTACCGGTGGTGTGCTGGGTTATTCCCATTGCAAAAAATATTGAGGCCGGACGAGCACTGGCATACATCCTCGCTGCTTTTATCAGGTCATCGGCGGGGATCCCGGTGATTGTGGCCACATACTCAGGCGTATATTTCTCAACCGTCTTCTTGAGGGCCTCAAATCCCTCAGTCCTTTGCTCAACATAAGCGCGGTCATAGAGATCTTCTCTTATGATTACGTGCATCATCCCGTTGATCCACGCCACGTCGGTGCCCAGGTTTTGCCTGAGCCAGAGGGTGGCAAATCTGGTGAGGGGAATCCTTCGAGGATCAATTACCATGAGCTTGGCCCCACCAAATTCAACTGCCCTTTTTATTGTGGATGAAATAACCGGGTGAGCTTCGGTCGTATTTGAACCTGTCACCAGAATAAGTTTTGATTTTTCTATATCCGCTATGGGATTGGTCATGGCCCCTGACCCAAAGGCAACGGCCAACCCCGCAACGGTTGAGGCATGACAGAGCCTGGCACAGTGATCGACATTGTTTGTTCCGATCACTGCCCTGGCAAACTTTTGAGCCAGGTAGTTTTCCTCATTGGTAATCTTTGCCGAGCTAAAAACGCCTATGGAGTCCGGGCCGGATTTCGATTTTATTTCACCCAATCTCTCGGCCACCAAAGAAAGGGCCTCATCCCAGGATGCCTCTCTGAACTGACTGTCTTCCTTGATAAGGGGAGCGGTGAGTCTTTCGGGATTATTGATAAAGTCGTATCCAAAACGACCCTTTACGCAGAGGCTGCCAAAATTCGGTGGAACACCTTCTGCACCGGTTATCTTGACGATCTTGTTATCCCTTATATGTAAATCTATCTGGCATCCGACACCGCAGTAAGGACAGGTTGTCTTGACCTTGTGAACCTCCCACGGTCGCCCCTGAAAACGGCTCGGTTTCTCTATCAAGGCACCTACCGGACAAACCCGGATACACTCTCCGCAAAACACACAGTCAGATTCATCGTAGGGGAGGTCACCGTTTGCTACAATCTTCGAGGCAGTTCCTCTGTATCCGTACGAAATGGCGTTATTGACCTGAACCTCGTTGCAGGCCTGAACACACCGGCCACAGAGGATGCAGCGGGAAAAATCCCTGATGATAAGGGGGTTGCTGGTCTCAGTCGCGTATCTGGCCGGGCTTTCTGGAAATCTGACGATCTCCACCTGATATCGGTAGGCCAGCTCCTGAAGAACACAGTCACCATTTGCCTCACAGGTAAGGCAGTTATGGTTACCAGAGGCCAGAAGGAGTTCTATATTCATCTTCCGGGACTGTATCACCCGTTCCGATTCTGTTTCAACATCCATATTGTGCGTAGCAGGTGTGGCACAAGCAGGAAGGAGATTTCGAGCACCCTTAACCTCAACCATGCAGATCCTGCAGGCCCCGGTAGGCATCGATCCCTTGATATAACAAAGGGTCGGGATGTCAATACCGTTTCTCTGGGCAACCTCAAGAACGGTTTCTCCCGCTTCAAGAGAAAACCTTTTTCCATTGATAGTAATGCTCTTTTCTCTATTCACAGCACTCCTTTTCCCTTGCTGTTATTTTGCGGCCTTTCTTCCGGTAAAAGTTATATTTGAGGTTTCAACCCATGTCAAGGCCATCTTCGTTTTCTATTATACAGGCAACCACTAGCGAAGCTCCGCCCCAAACCAACAAGATACGATGTCAGTAAGAAAATACGAAATACTGAGTAACGTTTGTGGGTTACGGTGGAGCCTGTCCCGACTATACTGTCGGGGATGCCCGTTTCGTTTTTCGGTAACGTCATTCGTTTTTTTATTTCTACGTTACCTTGACCGTTACCGATACGGGCTTCGTTACCCTAACCGTTACCCTAATAAACCAGCAAAAACTTGACACAAGTTTTAAGATCTTGGGTTATATAGACACCTACTGGCACAAGGGGGAACTCTCTCACAACCATAAGAGATCGGTCATATGAGTGTTGCTTCTCGGCCTGTTATGCGCCATCTTCCCTGTATACCCTGTCAAAGTTTTGGCATACAGGCCCACCTTCCTTTCCCGCTGTTCTCACACAGGCTTTGAGGTTTTTTCTCTGCTGGCGTTCATGAAACTCCATATCCCATTGATATACTTTATGTTTTTGATCTACTCCATAGGTATAGTGCGGTCTGTCCACGTTGGCACGCCTATTGCTCAAAAAAATAGGGCATAGAATCCGTAGATCGAAAACCCACATGAAAACCACTGTTACCATGCAGCCGGGAGATGGTTTTCCCTTCCAGTTGAAAGGGTGCTAAAAGATTGTGTTTGAAGGCCTAAAGGTATATGGTATAAGCAACAGCAGCGTTCAGCCCAGGAGGATCGATTTCATAAAAGGGAAGTGCCATGGCCCAAATTGATGCATTTTTCAAACTCATGAATGACCAGCAGGCCTCAGATCTTCATCTGGCTGCCGGTAAACAACCTATTTTGAGAGTTAAGGGCGAACTCGAAAGGATAAAATATAAGGCTTTGGATAACGATTCCCTCAAGACCATGCTGTATGAAATAACACCTGAGCACAAAATTAAGGTATTTGAAGAGACAGGGGATGTTGACTTTGCCTATGAGATACCGGGTTTAGCACGCTATCGGGCCAATTTCTTCAAACAGAACAACGGAATAGCTGCCGCCTTTAGAGAGATACCAGGTCAAATCCTCACCTGCGAAGACCTCGGGCTTCCATCAGTTGTCAAACAGCTCGCCACACTGCCCAGAGGGCTTGTGTTGGTAACAGGACCAACAGGAAGCGGAAAGTCAACCACCTTGGCAGCCATAATAGATGAGGCCAACAAAACCAGGAAGGACCACATTATTACCGTTGAAGACCCCATTGAATTTGTTCATGTGAGTAAGAAGGCCATGATTAATCACCGTGAGGTGGGTATGCACACACGCTCATTTTCTGCAGCACTGCGGGGAGCACTTCGAGAAGATCCGGATATTATTATGGTCGGTGAAATGAGAGACCTTGAGACCATTGACCTTGCCATTGAGGCATCTTTGACTGGGCACCTCGTTTTTAGTACCCTCCATACATCCTCTGCTCCCAAGACAATCGACAGGGTAATAGAGGTTTTTCCCGCAGACCAACAGGCTCAGGTGAGGAGCACCTTGGCTGATGGCATCAGGGCAGTGATATGTCAGAGCCTTTTTAGAAGGCAAAGCACAAGACCAGGTGACATGGGTCGTGTGGCTGCACTCGAGATTATGATTGGCACCCCAGCAGTGAGAAACCTGATCCGGGAACAGAAAATATTTCAGATTCCCTCTGCTATCCAAACGGGAAAAAGATACGGAATGCACTCTCTTGATGACGCCATCATGGACCTCTTAACCAGCAAGACGGTAAGTGCAGAAGAGGCGTATGCAAAATGTAACGATAAGAGTAAATTTGTCCCATTCCTCAAAAGTCCTCCCACAGACTTCACCGAGGCCTAACCATGACGGAGTAGAGAAATGAGAAAGCAACAGGTAGATCACATATTAGGCGTTATGCTTGAATCATATGAAGATGTCTCCGACATAAATGTCACGGTAGACAGGCCGTTTCAGGTAGAGACAGCAGGTGAACTGAAGCCTGTCTCTCTTGAGATATTGGGTGACCAATTGACACCCTTCCAGACTGAGATAATTGCCCTGAATATGATGAGAAATGATAGGAAACTCACCAAAGCACTCTTAACGCAAGGTTCTTGTGACCTATCCTATCAGCTGGCTGGAAGGGCGCGTTTGCGGGTCAATGTGTTTTCACAAAAGGGGTGGTTTTCCGTGGCCATGAGGCAACTACCATCCCGGGTGCCTACCATCGAAGAAATGAGGCTTCCTCCTACCTTCTACAAAATGACCGAGACGTTGAATGGATTAATACTGGTTACCGGCGCTACCGGAACCGGAAAGACAACCTCTTTGGCAGCCTTTCTGAACGAGATAAATGAAAAAAAATCAGTTCATGCGGTTACCCTTGAGGATCCAGTAGAATTTGTCCATTCGCAGAAAATGTCCACATTCAACCAGAGGGAACTGGGTGCCGACTTTGATACCTTCGCTTCCGGCTTGAGAGCTGCCCTGCGCCAGGCACCAAAGATCATTCTCGTGGGTGAGATGAGAGACAAGGAGACCGCAGATATAGCGCTTACTGCAGCAGAGACCGGTCATCTTGTATTGAGCAGCCTTCACACGGTGGATTCGGGTTCAACGATCAACAGAATTATAGGCATGTTTGATAAAGAGGAGGAAAAGCAAGTCAGGATCAGGCTGGCTGACACCATCAGGTGGATCGTATGCCAAAGGCTCCTGCCTCAAATCGGGGGTAGTCGAGTAGCAGCCTTTGAGATATTAGGCTCAAACCTCAGGGTAAGAGACCTCATCCTCCATGGCGAAACTGAGGAAAAGACATTTTATGATATTATTGAGGGAAGTCAGGCCTTTGGTATGATGACCTTTGATCAATGCATTGCCGATCATTTCAAAAATGGGCTGATCACCAAAGAAACAGCTCTGGCCTATGCATCACAAAGGGCAGCTTTGGGAAGGGCAATCGATACCATAAGAGCAGCCAAGGGAGAAAAGACTACTACCATAGAGGGTCTGGCCATAGACAGTGGCTATGACGAAACATTCAACTAAGATAACAAAGAGATAGGCTTATGGATGTTACCTGTACATCGTGTGGGGCAAAACTAAAGATTCCTGATTCAAAGCTTCCACCTCCTCAAGTGAGGATGGTGAGCATTACCTGCCCCAAATGTAAGAGCAAACTAAAAATAGATAGAACAAAACCGGACGCCGGTCTGGCCCCAAAGAAAAAACCAGAAATTAAGCCGGAAAAGGATCTGGCCCTAAAAAGAAGGAGAAGAGCGAGGAGGGTAGCGAGGACCTGGTCTCGAAAGAGAAAGCCGAGGGTGCCATTATCTTTGACTATGAATATGACGAAGATATTAGTCCACTGGAATTCTACGAGGAAGGAACCAAACTGGCTCTCATTTTGGATGGAGATGCCAAACATGTAAAGGAGATCACTTCCGCCCTCGAGGAATTATCCTATAAAACAATTGTTCCGGCCTCTATTAAAGAGGCTATGGGTAAGGTGCTTTTCCACCACTTTGACCTCATCATGCTCTCTGATGGTTTTGACGGGCTATCCCTTGCAGAGGGCCCGGTGATTAACTATCTCAATCGTCTCTCCATGAGTGTAAGGAGAAGGATCTTCCTGGTGCTTCTCAGCAGGAAATTCAAGACCATGGATCTTATGAAGGCCTTTGGAATGAGTGCCAACATGCTAGTGAACCCCGATGATATCTCTAATCTGTCCTTGATCCTGAAAAAGGGAATCTCTGATAATGAGAAGTTCTATAAGGTGTTCTTGGATACCCTTATAGAGACAGGGAAAGATTGAAAGGGAAGTTATCGGCCGTCTGGTCCGCTATCTAGTTTACGCAGAGTGTCGCAAGCGCAAGATGATTCCATTCCCCGCAGGGGATTGGATTTTTCAATGCCGGTATCTCCCGGCATTGAAAACAAATAGGTTCTCTGTGTCCTCAGTGTCTCTGTGGTGAACTGTAAACAGCCCGGAAGGCTTAGCGCTTCCTGTATGAAACCCTATGAACAATGCTATAGGCAATGGGGATAATAAATAAGGTAAGAAAGGTAGAAAACAGCAGGCCAGATGCTACGGCAATGGCCATGGGTGCCCGGAGCTCCGCCCCTTCCGTGTGACTTAAGGCCATGGGAAGCATACCGAGGATTGTAGTGACGGCAGTCACCAGTATGGGCCGCACCCGCACCGCTGCCCCCTCAACAATAGCCTCCCCAAATTCCATCCCTCTTTTTCGTAATCGATTGACATAGTCTATCATAACAATGCCGTTGTTAACCGCTATGCCGGTGAGGATCATAATCCCCATAAGGGCAGGCACGGATAAGGTCCGTCCAAAGGCAAGGAGTCCAGCGACAACACCGATAAACCCCAGGGGCACGGTAAACATGATAACAAAGGGTGTGAGGAGCGATTCAAACTGGGCTGCCATAATCATGTACACCAGCATGATCGCTACCACCAATGCCCACAGCAGCCCCGAGAATGCCTCCTCCATATCCTGATACCTGCCTCCGTATTTCACAAAATACCCTTCCGGAAGCCTGATGTTTGCCACCTTTTTCTTGATACCCTCCACGATGCTGCCGATGTCCCTACCAAAGGTGTTGGCCTTTACCGTGACCTTTCGCTCCTGGTCCTCCCTGGTTATCTCCACCGGCCCCCTGCCGAATTCGATTTCTGCTACCTGGTAGAGGGGAATCTGGTGTCCCAAGGGAGAGGGGATATTGATATTGCGTATGTCGCTGATCGAGTTTCGGTCAAGATCCTGCAAGCGTACCCTCAGGTCGTACTCGTCACCCCCGATTCGGTACCTGCTGGCCACGATTCCCAGAAAGGCCTCCTTTACGGTCCTTCCAATGGCCCCCACCGTTAGCCCCAACCGTGCTGCCTTTTCTCTGTCCACCTTTATGCGTATTTCGGGCTTGGTGTCCTTGAGGCTCAGTTCAACATCCCGCAACCCGGGAATATCTCTACAGGCCTCTGCAATGGATGCACCGACACCTTTCAGCACGGAAAGCTCCTTACCAAAGATCTTCACCTCTACCGGCGATTCACTCCCAGCGCCCATCATCATTTCACCGAGATCTACAAAGGTGAATTCAGAACCCTTTACCTTGGGAAGTCTCTCTCGTATTGCATCGGTTATCTCATCCGCTAATCTGATCCGATCCTCCTTATCCACGAGCTTGGCCATGATCTGTGCCTCATTCACATCTGCCGTTCCCATGCCCCAGGCGAGATCCATCTTGCTCGTTTCAGTGAGCCCGATAACGAGCGCGGCATACTGGATTTCTGGCTGATCAAACAGGATATCCTCAATGTTCCCGATCACCCGGTTCGTTTCCTCCAGGTTTGTTCCCACCGGCATCTTGGCCATCATCGAGAGAATGGGGATATCCTGCTTGGGCATAAACTCAAACCCTAAGCTGGGCACCATATACACACTTCCGGCAAAGAGCAGCAGGGTGGCTGCGATCACAGTCTTCCGGTGCCGCAGGGCCCAGCCAAGGGATCTCCGGTACACGTTCCTGATGGGTTCAAACCGGCTCCTGCCCGGTCCCGGCCCTGATTCATCCCGCCTTCTTCCCTTCAAGAGGGTAGAGGCGATCATGGGTACAATGGTAAGGGAGACAAACAAAGAGGCGAGCAGTGCCAGGCATACGGTCAAAGCCAAGGGGCGTGAGAGCTTGCCCGCGATTCCCGATGTCAACACCATGGGGAAGAACACCGCCATTGTTGTCAGTGTTGAGGCGGTTATGGCCATTCCAACCTCTGTTGCGCCCACTTTAGCAGCCTCATTACGGTCCTTGCCCAGTTCATCGAGGTGGCGAAAGGTGTTCTCTATGACCACCACGGCATTGTCAACGAGCATACCGATACCGAGGGCCAGACCACCCAGGGTCATGATATTAAAGGTATAGCCCAGGCCATAAATACCCAGAAACGTTGTCACTACAGACAGGGGAATGGCCAGGGAGATAATCAAGGTCGGCCTCCAGCTGCCCAGGAAAAACAGTATCACCAGGATAGCCAGGATACCCCCCTGAATGGCATTGAAATTCGTTCTCTTGACAACCTTTTTGATAATGCGGGAAAAATCTATTACCGGATGAAAGGTAACACCCTTTGGCAACTCATCCTTTATCTCATCTAGGGCTGCCTTTACCCCATCAATTACCGTAACCGTATTGGACCCTGACTGTTTCAGGATCATCACGACCAACGAGTCTTTTCTGTTGGTCCTGGTGTAGCTCCGGATCTCCTTGTGGGTATCTTCTACCCTGGCAATATCCTTGACATAGATGGGCGTGCCGTTGTGCATGCTTACAATAGTATTGGCAATGGGCTCCAGGGATTTGTACTCGCCCATGGTCCTCACCAGGTACTCGGTATATCCCCGGGTCACGTGCCCGGCTGAGACATTCAGGTTTTCCCGTTTCAGCGTTTCGATAACCTGGTTCAGGGAAAGGCTGTAGGCCCTGAGTCTATCCCGATCAACCAATACATTGATCTCCCTCTCCAATCCCCCGGCGATCCAACAGATTGCCACCCCATCAAGCCGCTCAATCCTCCCTTTCACATTGTCGTTGAGATATTGGCGGAGCTTGATCGTATCCTTCATTCCGGTGACACCGTAGAAGAGGATAGGCGAGTCTGACATGTTAAACTTAACCACCAACGGGGTATCGGCTTCCTCAGGCAGGTAGTCTGTTATCCAGGAGATCTTATCCCTGACATCCTGGGCGGCAAAGTCAAGAAGCGTGCCCCATTCAAACTCTACCATGACCACCGACACGCCCTCTTTTGATATTGATCTGATGCTGCTCACCCGTTTTACCGTGCTCACCGTCTCTTCTATGGGCTTGGTGATCTGATTTTCAATATCCTCGGAGGCAACACCTTCATAGCTGGTAACCACGGACACAAAGGGGTATTCGAGCTCAGGCATCATATCGATGCCAATCCTGACAAAGGCTATGATACCAAACAGGCACACGATCAGGGTCAGCATCAGAACCGTAATCTTTCGGTTAACAGAAAATGCCGGTATATTCATCTAATCCCTCAGCACCTGTACCTTGGTGTTATCCGCCATTCCATAGTGTCCCTCAACAACGACCTCTTCCCCTTGCTTCAGGCCGTCGATCACCTCGATCTCCCGCTCGCTGGTGATACCAACAGTGACCACCCGTAAGGAAACACGGTCTCCGTTAATCACAACCACAGCGGTTTCGCCGCTTCTCCTCACAACCGACTTGAAGGGGACGATAAGGGCACCTTTATGTACCCTCGGGTAGAGCGTCACCCTGGCAAACATTCCTGCCTTCAACCGGTGGTTCTTATTGGAGATCTGGATCTTCACGGTGAATGCCCTGCTCACCGGGTCTACCAGAGGGTTTATTGTTGTGACCTTGCCTGCAAACGTAACGCCCGGGTAGGTATCGACCGTAATATTTACAGGATTGCCAATGGCTATGCGCGCTAGGTGGACCTCAGGCAAGCCAACCTCTGTCTTTACCTTGTCGATATTCATGATGAGGAAAAGCAAGGTAGGCGGCATCGTGGTTACATATTCCCCCTGATTAACCAACCGTTTCACGATCATGCCGGAAAAGGGGGCTACAATGGTTGAATCCCTTAATTTCTGGTCTGCCATGGCCAGATTTTCCATGCAGCTCAAAATCTGGGCCCTCAGGACTTCCAGCCTGGTCACCGCCATAGAGTGAGCCGTGACAATATCGTCGTATCGTTGCTGGGAGATCACCTTTTTCTCATAAAGGTTAGCCAGCCGTGCCTTTTCCTTGCGAACATTTTCCTCTTTCAGCTCCGCCTCTTTGAGTTGGGCCTCAGATACCCTTACCGATGCCTCACACTGTCTTCGAGCAATCAGGATGTTTTCTTGTTCCATCTCGGCCAAGATCTGCCCCTTTTTTACCTGATCCCCTTCATCCACATAAACCTTTTTCAGGGTTCCGGAAATCTTCGGTCCGATCTTTGATTCATGTTGGGGAAATATGGTTCCTGTGGCAAAGATGGAAACCGCAATATCCCCTCTCTTTACCGGAGCAACCTTTACCGTTGGGAGTTCAGCCTCTTTATCTGGAGGAGGCTGAATTTTATTGTCAGAATTGAAATCCTCACACCCGCAGATCAACAGCGTTACCACGACCAATATTGCGCCCAAAACCGAATATTTATGAATCATCTCTTTCTCCATGGATAGACTAATGCCGACCACTCACTTCCCGTATCTCTCCAAGATCGCGCTTCACCACCTCGCGATACAGAAACGCACTGATTTCATCCTCACCCATCTCAGCAGGGTGCCGCCACACACACTTCTTCGGTCCTGATGCTATAGTGTTTGAGGCGGATTACATCGCTGACTTGATCGAGTAATTTCTTCTTGCCCATATCAGTCGACTATGGTAAGAGATTTTAACGCCCTAAGCCTTGTTTGGGTCCCCTGCTCACAGACAACGCACGGTGACCAGCATGCTCATTCCGTTTTTTCTTACCCAGAGTTCTAAGCAGTGCTCTTACTCCCCTTACTATTGCATCTACCACTCTACCAGCAGACCCTGTTGATTGCAAGGACCATGAGGCGTATTTATTTCCGTCAATGATGCAAAGACGCAAGGTAACATATTGAATTTAGGTGCTTTATGAGGTCTGCCGAATTTCGAGTCGTAAAAAATTACGTCTTTTCGGCAGTCTAGTATTAATGTTATGTGGGACAAAAAAATGGATTTAAAATCGCTCTTCACCGTACTTGAAAAATATCAATTCAGTGCTACATGTTTCATGCCTTACCTTGACTGGCTTGAACAACAGCCAGATGTTGATCTAAAAAATAACGACCTTATTGTGGCCTTGTCGGAACAGGATACTGAAAGTCTAAAAATCCTGGAGACACTCTTAATCCGCTCACGTGAAATATTAGGCCTAACTGAAACAGTCTTTCTAAATGCTTTTGGGTTTTCGAATGACCTCCTTACCATTGACCCAGAAAAGGTACATGACATTTTAGCTGAACCGATATTGGTAGTTAATCTTTTCGAGAATGGTTTTTCAAATATTGAAAAGCTACCAAGGTTCATCAAACA
This sequence comes from Pseudomonadota bacterium, assembly GCA_030603345.1. Taxonomy (GTDB): domain Bacteria; phylum Desulfobacterota; class DSM-4660; order Desulfatiglandales; family B25-G16; genus JADFWK01. Next base: position 6,226 of record JAUVXZ010000038.1, on the reverse strand, counting down.
CGAAGGTTCTAAAATCTCCGTTGCCGATTTTTCTGCACAGCGTTTTGATAAAAAATACGCAATAGAACTAAAAACCGTTCGCATGGAAAACAAACCAAAGCCTGTTCCAGGTCAACCTACTGGAAACGCGGCAATACCATCTTGGTGGAGAACAATGTTCAGGAATAACCTCATAACAAAGATAGAAGATAAAAAACGTAGGGTTATCAAACAGTTAAATAATACAAAACAATATTTTAAGTGTGACTATACAATGTTGGCATTTTACACACGCAGGCTTGGTCCCTCAGCTTTGATGGAAACTGAAGATTACGTAAAAGAAATCACTGACATTAAGAAAGAATACGATGAAATTGATTACATCTTTTTCAAAGACTACTTTGGGCAAGTAATTGTAATTCCGAACTAATCACATAACAATCGGGTGAACTTGACGCCGAGATCTGTGGGTATGTTTCCTGCACTCACCGACGCGGCGCAAGTTACCCGCAGCGTTAAGCGTCCGGAGGCATCGTGCGCTGCATCTTTTGTAGGGAACCATCTGACAACTCGTCCAGCGTAGAACATGTTATTCCCGAATCTCTCGGGAACAGGTCGCACGTCCTACCACCTGGCGTTGTATGTGACTCGTGCAACAATTATTTCGCAGGGAAGATCGAGCAACCAGTTCTCGAAGCGGAATACTTCAAGGCGTTACGCTTTGCAGAGGGAATCCCCTCAAAGAAAGGTCGATACCCGCTCATTGACGGAATTGTTTATCCAGACGCTCCTGTAAAGCTCAGTCGTGATCGATTTGGAGGTAGGCACCTCGCACTGAGCGAAGATGTTCGGACCGCTTTCAAAACGGTACAGTATCTGTCGGCGCCAAGCGGCGGTCGGATTTTGTTTCCGGCGGGTGAACTTGCCATGCCGGATGAGAAAGTCTTCTCTCGATTCATGGCGAAAGCCGGACTCGAAGCCCTAGTACTTCGTTTCCTGCCATTCGCAGGTGGTCACGAATATGTCGTTAGCGAAGTGCAGTTAGATCCAGTTCGTAATTATGCCCGGCGGGGATCAATAATTGAGACTTGGCCAGTGTCGGCGAGGCGGATTTACTCGTCTAATCACGCTTTCATTGGGCAAGAAGGCCGCATCGAGCAAGTCCTGTTTGAGTTCGATTTTCTGTACACGGACGCGAAGGAACTTTACTTCGTATTGGCAGTTCTTGGACTTCAGTTTGTCCTAAATATGGGCGGTGCAGAACTTGAGGGATATTACGCATGGTGCGCTGGCAACGCTGGCCGCTCACCACTCTATCCAAAGGGGATTCCGGCTGATCTTGCGGACGCCTAACCTGCGCCTGTTTGAAGACCGCTCGTTACCTCGCTGCTTGTGTGGCGCGTGGGTATGCCGGTCGTATCGCAAATAAATGATATGAATCGCAATGACATTCAGATCTTAAAGGAATCTAGCCAAGTAGCTCCGTATCTGGACCGTATTGTGGCTCTTGCAGATTCGAATAAAAAAACGTTAGGTTTCCTTACGAAAGACTCTTTTCGTGAGCAGACGGATCGTGGTAGGCTGTGGATAGCAATATCCCGGAATTCGGGCGATTTCATTGGTTATCTACTTTTCGGTGGGAGGTATCCGGCGCTGAAGATATTTCAAATTTATGTTCGGAAACCATACAGAAAGCTAGGTGTGGCCAAAAAACTGATCGCTGCTCTAGTAGCCTGGGGAGAAAAGTCCAATTATTTGACAGTGTCCGCTCGCGTTGCGGCAGACCTTTCAGCAAATCGGTTTTGGGAACGGGCCGAATTTTCTCTTGTCCGTCAAGAATCCGGAGGTAAGTCTGCAGGCCGTATGATCAATGTTCGCGTGAGAGCGCTAGACACACCCTCCTTGCTAGACATGATGACTTTCAAGTCCATGGTCCCTAAAGTAGGCATACAGCATATCCATCTCGAACCCAGACCCATGATTAGTATCCAAACATATGTTCTTGACCTCAACATCTTTTTTGACATCGTAAAAAGACGGATTCATAAAGCAGAAGCGACAAGGTTGATAAGCGCTGGCCTCGATAAGGAAGCCAGAGTTTTCGTAACACCTGAATTCGTGGAAGAATTAAAACGTAACAGTGTTTTGAATAAGCCTGACCCAATTTTGGAGTTTGCACGTGCACTACCGGTCTTGCCGCAAATACCTCAGGTGGAAATCGATACTCTTTTGTCTGAAATAGAGCTTTTGATTTTTCCAAATGGTGTTACACACAGTCGACAACCAGTTCAAAGCCTTTCCGATCTTACTCATATAGCCTATTGCATACACCACAGGGTTACTGGGTTTATCACAAGGGAAAAGGCCATATTGGCAGCGAGCGACAAACTTCAGGAAACATATTTTCTAGAGGTGCTGTCGCCTTCTGACCTGACAGAGTCGACAATGCTTCCAAGTCGTAGGCGTTTCCCATTACGGGTTGATCTCGGCAGTGAAAGCTTCTCTATTGGACCCGCAGCGGAAGGAGAAAGAGGCGAAGCCGAGAGGTTCCTGGTTTCGCGTGGTGTAGCACAAAACGATCTGTCAGTTATTTGGCACTCCGGTTCGAATTCTACTCCGAGGAGGCGAATAATAGCGCGTAGCGGCGGTGATCTGATCGCGGTCGCATCTTGGGATGGTCCAAATAGGCTTTCTAGACCCACTGTACTATATCTTTATGTCGAGGAAAGTTGCCCGTTTGCAGAGACTGTCATAGACCACGTGCTCGAGTCTGTTCTACGTGACACACATCTCCGTTCGATGAGGCTTGTTTTACTTGACACTGCTATTGATCAGTCTAAAACGATAACTACTGCCCTAAAACGTGGTTTTTTGAGTTCATTCTCTGGTGGGACTCGCTCAATATCCAGGCGCCTGAACAAGCTAACTTACAGTGGTTTGATTACATCTAATAACTGGAATACGTTTTGCGTAGAAGTTGAAAAAATTACAGGTTTGGGCCTTCCGGTTAAGATGCCAACATTGGAAGAATTGAACCATACTGGCATAGTTATCAATAATCAGTCGGATTCGTCTATATGCAATCTCAGTTTGTTCGATTTTGAGACCCTCGTATCCCCGGGAGTAGTTCTGTGCCCTGGGAGAGCTGCACTAGTGATTCCCATCCAGATAAAATTTGCAAAGCATCTATTCGTTTACGTCCAAGCCCAGGGAGAACTATTCCCCGCGCCTGAGGCACTTCTTCGTGTCGAGAAAGCTTATTTTAGGAGCGCAAGAAAAGCTTCCTACTTCAATCCGGGATCTTTGATTTTATTTTACCTGTCAGGTTCCGGCGGCGGCACGAAAGAGGTGATCGGATGCGCAAGAATCACTTACTCAAATATCTTATCTATTCACGATGTGGAATTAACGTTAGAGCGTCAAGGGGTCCTATCTCGATTCGAGCTGGAGAGGATAGCTAATAGGAGTGGAAAGTTACACGTTTTTACTTTTGACAACCTTAATCTCTTCTCTGTAAGGGTACCCTTTGAGTTCCTGAAAAGAGGAGCTATGATATCCGGTGCCAATCTGGTTACGGTGGAACAACTTTCGTCGAAACATTGTGTCCAGATTCTTGAGTACGGATTCGGTCTTCGAAGGAAAATCCATGAATGAAGCTCTTATTTCAATAAGACCAAGATATGTAAGAAGAATGCTGGACGGTGAGAAGTCAGTGGAGATACGCAACCGCACAGTGAACCTAACACCAGAGTCGCGTTTGTGGATATACAGTACACTTCCCAAGGGCTGTATAGAAGCTGTGGCAGAGGTGGGTCGCGTAGAGGTGGGGACTCCCCACACTATATGGCACAAATACGCTGACTCCCTTTGCCTCTCGGAAACCGCATACAAACTGTACGTTAATGGATCTCCTAATGTTTCTGCAATAAAGATAAAAAGAGTATCGCAACTGCCTTCTGCACTCAGTCTGTCGATGTTAAAACTTTGGATTCCTGGATTTCATCCACCACAATTCTTGAAATATATGGCTGATTCGGACCCTTTGTTTTTGGGTATTGTTCGCCTCCTATGTGCAAGTACAAACTTCGAATACATCGAAGAGATTGGCCTAACCAAAAAATGCAGCGGACTTGCTGAAGCAATCCGCTGATTTTACCGTTGGATGACGGAAGTCGGAAAATAGCGTTCATATCATTCTTTATTGGTATTTATGCCGCTTAAGGTAAGGATATGGGCAAAGCAAAGAAAAAGTTTCCTTATGATGTACGTAAAAAAGCGCTTCTCTGGTCCGCTCGCCACTGCTGCTTATGTAGCAAGCAGTGCGGTCTCGATATTGAGCTACATCATATTGATCCAACTTTAGATCTTCCGCATCTCAATGCCATTGATAACGCTATCCCTGTCTGCTACGAATGCCATGCAAAACTTGAATTTTCTTCATTAAACAGCCCGAGAGGAAGCAAATATAGTCCGCAGGAGATTAAGGATCGTCGTAACCAAATTTATGAAGAAAAAACAAGGCACTTAGTCCCTGTCATCATATATGGTCCCAGTAACGATTTAGGTTTTCCAAAGGTTCAATTCTACATTCAAAATAACGACGGGGCTTTAAATGTAAGGGTTCGGTGTAGAGTCGAAATATATGTCAACCACAAGTTATTCGGAACTCCGACAAGGCATTATTCAGGTGACCACCCTTGGGTTTGCAACCCTGGATTAACGGTTTTTGGATGGTTTGATCTTGCAGATCCGAATAAGCTAGAAAAAAGGCCCAAATATAGAGGAGTGCCTCCTGATAAAGCATTAGGCAAAGATCTTCGTCTTCGCATACACCTAATAATAATCGACGTATTTGAACGGGAACACGAGCGGATACCGGTAGAATGGTATTATGGCTGGGAAAAGCAGGAGTGGGTTTACGATCCATAGATAGATATAATCAAGAGAAACATCCAACAAGGGCATTCACTCTGATCCCAAAAGCCTGGCGGCTTTTGGCCCAGGTGATGCCCGGCGTTAGAAAACAAAATATGAATGAAAATCCAAAGATGAGTGATGAGAAGACTGTAGATTACTACCGTTCCGAAATTGCAAAGACTTCTCCATCGACAAAACGACGGGCGTTTGAAAAATTTGCGCTGGCTGCTCTCGGTAGCATCCCATGGGTCGGCGGATTTATAAGCGCGGCTATTAGCCTTAAGACTGAAGAGGGTTCAACCCGTCAAAACAACATTCAGACCCAGTGGCTTGATGAACATGAAACGAAAATGAAGCGATTGGGCGAGACTATTAATGGTATTGGTCAAAGGTTTGAAAACTTAGGGGAGCAAGTAGAGGAAAGGATTCAGAGCGAATCATATTTAGATATAGTGCGTAAATCTTTCCGTAGTTGGGATAAAGCGGACACGGACGAAAAGCGAAAATATATAGGTAATCTCATTTCTAACGCAGCCGGTACACGGCTTTGCTCTGATGACATTGTAAGATTATTTATTGACTGGCTTAATTTATATCATGAAGCCCATTTTTCTGTAATTCGAACGATTTATCAAGAACCCGGATGCACAAGATATGACATTTGGATGTCAATACATGGTGAAATTGTTCGAGAAGATTCAGCAGATGCAGATCTTTTCAAATTGCTTATTCGGGATTTAAGCACTGGTGGTGTAATAAGACAAGTCAGAGATACAACAGCAGATGGAAGGTTTTTGAAAAAACGCCCAACTAAAAGTGGGAAACAAACTTCAAGAACTATGGAATCAGCTTTTGAAGAATCAAAACCATATATTTTGACAGAATTAGGTAAGCAGTTTGTGCATTACACAATGACAGAATTAGTGCCAAGAATAGATACTCCAAGTGCATAATAATTTTCGGGTCTTCTCCAATTTAGTTGGTGTAAAAATGGCTCTGAATCTAAGAATCCAATCACCTGAATCAGCGGCGCGCCGAGAATGGGCCAGGAAAATAGCCCGTCGGAGGTGCGCCGGCGCAGCCGAGTGGCTTGCAATCTAACAAATGCCCCAGAAGGTTATTAAGAGCTAACTACCAGACATTACAATTTTATTCTCTTATTAGCTTTCTTGATTCATCAACTAAATTGTAAACGGGGTCAGGCTTAAGTAACTAAGTATTTGTGTCAAACTGTAATTTACCTAACCTCAATTCACCTGACCTCTATTCCGCTGGCGCCCTTCGACAATCTCAGGACTTTCAGCTCCATAGAGGCAGGTGATCTCTACGT
>JAUVXZ010000278.1 GCA_030603345.1 Pseudomonadota bacterium | reverse complement strand
ACCAGAGAATTTGAAGGAGGCTATCGCTGGAGAAACCCATGAGTTCAAAGAAATGTATCCTGTCATGATTGAGGATTCCAAACAGGAGGCTCAAAAGGCGGCAGAGCGAAGCTTCACCTTTGCCAATGAGGTGGAAAAGGTTCATGCTGGCCTTTACCAGAAGGCCCTGGAGGAGCTTGAGAAACTGGAAGAGGTGGACTACTACGTCTGTTCGGTATGCGGCTTTACCTGCGAAAACGAACCGCCAGAAAAGTGTCCGGTCTGCGGCGCCAAGGCGACGGCCTTTTTCAAGGTGGAATAAGGAGTGGTCGCTGAGCTTCTGCTGGCTCAAGGGGCGATGTCATGCTTCTTCGGGCTGTTGCCCAAATCCCTTTAGCGGAACCATGGGGTAGGTGATTATCTGGCAATAAGAAAACTAAAAAAAGAGGATGCTGTCATGAATAGGGAAATAAAAAAAATACCTCTGGCTGTGGCAACTGGTGTCATTGCTGTGGTTTTGCTGTATTGTCTGGCCTTTGCGAGCACTCCTCCGCCACAAGCAGGATCTGTGTTGCCAGATTTGAACCTCCCGGTGCCTGAACGCACTGGTGAAAGAAACTACCTTGGTCTGGAAGGGGGCACCTATTTCAAAATACCTGAGATCAAGGCGCAGGTGGTTATTATTGAGATATTTAGCATGTACTGTCCATACTGCCAGCGAGAGGCACCAGAGATCAATCGGATGTATAGCATCATAGAGAAAAGCCCGGATCTGAAAGATAAAATCAAGCTGATCGGAATAGGGGCAGGAAACTCACCATTTGAGGTGCAGGTATTCAAAGAGAAATACACGGTTCCTTTCCCCCTTTTTTCAGATGAGGACTTTACCCTGCACAAGTGCTTCGGGGAAGTCAGGACCCCTTACTTTATCGGTGTCAAAATTAATGATGATGGTAGCCATCGGATTTTCTACTCCAAACTTGGTGAATTCAAAGGGGCCGAGCCGTTTCTGGAGTTAATGCTTCAACTTTCCGGGTTACAATAGGAGAAGAACAATGAAAAAGAATGGCAAGCTCATTGCGGCTGCAGCAATAGCTTTGGTTTTTTTATGGAGTACCACTGCCTTTGGTGTCTCACAAGCCTTCAAGAAAAACATTTACAACCCCGGGTTCCTCAAGCCTACTGACAGCGTTCTGAAGGTTAAAGTAGGTGAGTACGCCCCTGACTTTATGCTCCCTGCTGTGTCGGGAGAAAAGATCTCGCTGAGTCAGTACCGCGGGAAAAAGAATGTGGTCCTCTCCTTTGTACCTGCTGCATGGACACCGGTGTGCTCAGATCAATGGCCTGGATACAATATTGTGAAAGATATTTTCGACCGCCATGATGCCATCTTGCTCGGCATTACCGTGGATAACATCCCCACCCTGTTTGCGTGGACCAATCAGATGGGTGCGCTGTGGTTTCCAGTTCTCTCCGATTTCTGGCCCCACGGTGCGGTGGCTGGCCGATACGGTGTGCTGCGCTCGGATGGGACCTCAGAGCGGGCATTGGTTGTGATTGATAAAAAAGGGATCATTCGATATATTCACGTGAACGATATTAACAAGAGACCCCGCCTGGAGAACTTGGTGAAGGAGCTTAAGGGGTTACAAAAATGAGCTCACAAAACTTCTTAGATTCCGGGCAAAAACACAGGATGACCAACCAGCGACAGGTCATACTAGAGGAAGTCCAGAAGGTCAATACACATCCCACGGCAGACGAGGTATATGGGATGGTTCGCAAGAGGCTTCCCCGGATTAGCCTGGGCACTGTTTACCGAAATCTGGAGATTCTCTCCACGTCGGGTTTGATACAGAAGATTGGTCCTCCATCAAACCAGATGCGGTTTGATGGCAAGGCAGACAACCACTACCACATCCGTTGTGTTTCGTGTGGCAGAGTGGAGGACGCTCCCGTTGAGACGGTTGATAAATTGGAGAATACAATTAGGGAGATAAGCGATTACAGTATAGTAGGTCACAAACTTGAGTTTATCGGGATATGTCCAAGATGTGAGGAAAAAAGAAAATCTTTTTCATAGAAAACATAGGATACTGATAATTAGGAAGGGGAAAGATGCCTAAGGCACTTATCGTTTACTCGACCAGAACCGGACAAACAAAAAAGATTGCTGAGCTTATTGCCGAAGGTATCCGGTTTGGTGGCGTGGAAGCAAAGGTTGTGAGTGTTCATGAGATCAAAAAGGAGTCTGATCTTGATGGATATGATGGGTATGTGTTTGGATCTGCAACCTATCACGGGGAGATGATGCAGGGGATGAAAACACTCCTGTTTCTGGCTGAGAAAGCCGGTCTGGGAGGAAAACCGGGCGGCTCATTTGGCGCATTTGGGTGGAGTGGCGAGGCACCTGACCGCATCTACGACACTATGAAGAATGTCTTTAACATGGATATGGTGAGCGGTTCATTGAGACTGAAATCTGCAGCCCTGGGAGGGGGCATCCAGATGGCCCAGGATTACGGACGAGAGGTCGGGAAAAAATTAGCAAAATAAGAGGTTGCTACTCAGCCACTAAGACACAAAGTCACTAAGATTAGAAAACTATTCTTTTAATACCCTTTTTACGGGGGCCACATTGTCTTCTTGCTTTTCAGATAAAGTGATAAACACATATTTAGTCTTTGTGTCTTGGTGCCTTTGTGGCTACCTGAATAGTTACCAATAAGAGAACCAAACAGGAGGTTATCATGACTACTCCAAGACACTGCCCAGGATTTGAAGACTTGAAAAACCTTAAGGCCTTTACCTGCAAGTGCACAAACTGCGGAAAGGAAAAAGAGATTTTCTCAGATGAATTTGACAAAAGGCACGTATGTTCCGGGTGTGGGGAGGAAATCGATTTTACCAAGTGTAGCATTGAAGGATCAGGGGGAACAAAGGTTCCATCCTGAGAAGTTTTTTTGGAACTCCTTCATGCCGCGTGAGATGGCACATATGATGATTGAGCATATCGACAAGAAGAGAAAGGCGCTGGGGATCGACAAGGCGAGAGAGAGGGTCCTCTTCGATATGGCTGCTCGACGTGAGTTGGAAGCAGTGTAGAATGGGGCTTGAGAAGGGGCTCAGTCAAATGAAAAACAGAGGAGGGATGAATGAACCCGAAGGCGCTTCACGCAATCAGTTACGGTCTGTATGTTGTCGCCGCTCACAAGGGCGATAAGATCAATGGCCAGATAGCAAATACGGTGTTTCAGATCACCTCCAAACCAGCTACGCTGGGGGTGAGTATCAACAAAGAGAATTACACTCACGAGTTCATCAAACAGAGTCGCTCCTTCACAGTAAATGTGTTGGATAAAGAGACCGGCATGGTCTTTATAGGGCGCTTTGGGTTCAAATGTGGAAGAGATATTGAGAAATTTGAAGGTATAGGATATAGGCTTTCTCCCTTGGGGAATCCAATTCTTGAGGAGCACAGTACTGCATTCTTGGAAGTGAAGATTGAAAAGGAAATTGATATGGGGACCCATACAATTTTTATTGGTGAGGTTGTCGATGCAGATATCATAAGTGACGGTGAACCTCTGACCTATGCCTACTATCATCTGGTAAAAAAAGGTAAGGCACCAAAGGCTGCCCCAACATACGTTGAGGGTTAGTATTCCAGGCACCGTATGCGATGGTGCCGATTTTATAAGGGCACACCTCTGATGTTTGACCGATGCTGGACCAATTTCCTTATGATGGAATCACGCATATCTTTTCAGTTATTAACCAAATGTAACTATTCAGCCACAAAGACACAAAGGCCCAAAGACCTGCCCGACGGACGGCAGGCGGGAAAAATGAACATAAATTGAATAATGAAGTTTTCTCATTAATGAGCCTTAGGCTCATTAATTTCAATGTGCCATGTATTAATGCGCCCCAGGCGCATTAAAAAGGCTATTATAAAGAATAATTCTATAATCTTGGTGTCTTGGTGCCTTTGTGGCAAGATACCTGAGTAATTACAAGCAAATAAAATAAGGAGGAAAGCATTATGGACAAGTACGTTTGTCAGGTTTGTGGGTATATTTACGATCCGGCTGAGGGAGACCCAGATAGTGGGGTTTCACCGGGCACGAAATTTGAAGATCTGCCAGATGACTGGGTTTGCCCGGTCTGTGGTGCCGAAAAAGATGAATTTGAAAAGGAATCATGATCGA
>JAUVXZ010000103.1 GCA_030603345.1 Pseudomonadota bacterium | reverse complement strand
CAAAGAGATTTCTTGACTTCACTTTTTAATATAATTAAGCTTATTTTTGTTAATTATATTCAGAAGAAGTAAATAGAAGGAATTTGTAAAACATTTATGTTGGGCAAAGAACCAGGAGGATAGATTATGCCTACGTATATCTGGGCCGGCAGGACAAGAAAAGGACGTGTCTTGAAAGGTCACTTAGACGCTGTCGATGAAAGGATAGCAAGGATACAACTCAAGAGGCGGAATATTGATGTTACTAAACTCAAACCAAAGCCAAAGGACCTTTTTGCGAATATCTCATTTCTCCAGCCAAAGGTCACTGCCAAAGATATTGTAGTATTTACCAGACAGTTTTCTACTATGATCGATGCTGGCCTTCCTCTTGTTCAGGGTTTAAACATGCTATCGGAACAGACCCAAAATAAAACCTTTAAGCGTATTCTCAGCCGGGTAACAAAGGACGTGGAAGGCGGGTCAACCTTGGCAGAGGCCTTGAACAAGCACCCTAGGGTGTTCGATTCCTTGTTTGTCAATCTGGTTGCTGCTGGAGAGGTTGGAGGTATTCTCGATACTATTTTACAACGCCTGGCTGCATATATTGAAAAGGCAGAAAAGCTGAAAGCCCAAATCAAGGGTGCCATGACTTACCCTGCTGTTGTGGTGGGTATTGCCCTTCTTGTCATTGGCGTGATTATGATCTTTGTCATTCCTGTATTTCAAGATATGTTTTCCAGTTTTGGAAAGGCACTGCCAACTCCGACCCAAGTGGTAGTAAACCTGAGCAATTTTACCAAGGGCAACATCCATTGGATGATTCTTGGATTAATTGTGTTTGTGTTTTTTTTTAGGAGGTACAGAAGAACAGACTCCGGAAAAAGAAATATAGATAATATTCTTTTACGGTTACCCATCATCGGTGAGCTTATCAGGAAAGTGGCTGTTGCACGGTTCACGAGGACTCTGGGCACGATGCTCAAGAGTGGTGTTCCTATCTTAGACGCCTTGGACATAACAGCCAGGACAGCAGGAAATGTAATCGTTGAAGAGGTTATTTTAGACGCACGATCGAGCATCGCCGAAGGGCAAACCATTGCTGAACCCCTTTCGGAGTCAATCATCTTCCCCGGCATGGTCACACAAATGATTTCAGTTGGAGAGTCAACTGGTGCCTTGGATGCCATGTTAGAAAAGATAGCCGATTTTTATGATGACGAGGTTGACGCTACGGTTGCTGCTATGACATCCATGCTGGAACCACTCTTGATGTTGTTTTTGGGCGGCTCAATAGGAGGCCTTGTCATCGCCATGTATCTTCCCATATTCCAGATGGCTGCGGCAATGGGCTAACTTGAACAACCATGGTCAACACGGATCAAGACCCTGCAACGCAACAAACCCTTTCTCGCCTTCAATTATTGATGTTTTTGAGGGTGACCCTTGTTTCCCTTCTGTTAGGCGTAGCCATTATTATTCAAGTACGGGAAACAAAAACCTTTTTTGGCGAAATCGTTAACGCTCACTACTCGCTTATTGCTGCAGTCTATTTCCTCACCTTCTTATATGTTATTGCATTCAGATACGTAAGAAACCTTACCAGGTTTGCCTACGTTCAGATTCTTCTCGACACCATTCTCATAACAGCCATCATTCATACAACAGGCGGTATCGAGAGCATGTTCTCCCTGCTGTATCTGTTAAGTATCATCTCGGGAAGCATTATTCTGTATCGTCGCGGTGGACTCATGGTAGCCTCTTTCAGCATCATTCTCTATGGTGCACTTCTTGATCTGAACTACTACGGACTCATCAACTCCATGGGTTCCTATTCTCTCTATCCCCAGGATTATCAGAGCGACGAGGTTTTTTATAGGATTCTCGTTAATGGGGCAGCCTTTTATGTGGTAAGCTTTTTAACCAGCTTCCTATCCGAGCAGAGCCTGAGAAGTGAGACTGCACTCAAAGCCAAACAGAAGGATATGGCGGATTTGGAGATGCTTAACGAAAACATCATTCAAAGTATCTCCTCGGGCCTTGTTGCAGTGGATGAATACCGTAAGATCATAGTTTTCAATAAAGGAGCGGAGGGGTTATTTGATGTTGAATCCACAGATGCTATCCGCAGGGATGTCTATGAGGTAATCCCTTTCATACAAGCATATCTTGAGGGAAAGAATCCAAATAAGTTCAATCAAATTGTCTATCAAGGAGGTGACAGGAAACAGATTGATTTGCTGCTTAATATTTCCTCTCTCACAGATCAAGATGGAAACAAGAAAGGGGAGGTTCTTTTCTTTCAAGATATGACCCACATGAGGGAGATGGAGCGAGAGGTAAAGAGAATGGAGGATCTGGCCATGCTCGGAGAATTGTCCGCTGCAATCGCCCACGAGATCAGAAATCCTCTGGCTTCAATTAGCGGTTCAATACAGGTTCTAGATGATAGCTTATCAAGAGAGGACTCTCTGATCAATGAAAGACTGATGGATATTATTTCGAGAGAAATAAACCGATTGAACCATATGGTCAGTGATTTCTTGCAGTTTGCTCGGCCCCAGAGTAAAGAGGTCGAGAAGTTTGACCTTAATCAATTGATTGGTGAAACCCTGTATATCTTTCAAAATAGCCAGAGCTGGTCCTCCAATGTAGAAGTAGAAAAAAAATTCTCTGGGCTTTTAGAGATGGGGTCAGATCCACAACAGCTGAAACAGGTGCTTTGGAACATCCTACTGAACGCTTCTGAGGCCATGCCCAAAGGAGGCGTTATCCGTGTGAGTACGGAGAAAGTAAACGGTTTTGATGGATCAGGTGATTCCACAGAGGCTGTAAAGATAAAGGTTGAGGATAATGGACCAGGAATAAACCCTAAGGTAATCAAGGACATGTTCAAGCCTTTTTCCACCACAAAAAAGGGCGGATCTGGCCTTGGCTTGGCCATAGTAAGGAGAATCGTGGATGGTCTCGGGGGTGAGATTTCAGGGCAAAATCTAAGCGGCGGGGGTGCCGCGATAACCATTGTTTTGCCCCTCCAATTGAAAGAGGAATCGAGAGGGTCCGGCAAGGGTGGCTGAGTACTTACCAAGAAACGCTCCTTCCCGATAACAGGCTAGCCAGGCCGATGATAATGCGCCCCGCTCCCACCCATGGTAACTGAGCTACACTATAATTCCCCGAATCTGATCTGAAAAAAAGAGGAATGAGGGTTACATCCTATTTGCTTTTTGCCACAAATGCTTAACAATCAACAGGCTGTTGCCGAAATCCCTTTTCTCTTAGTCTAAACCTTTTTTTGATCCCGCAAAGCTGGACTCCAGGCGATGTCAAAACTCGCCTTTAGGGCATGCTCACGTCATAGTAAAACCTAACCTATCGATTTTTGAGCTTCTTGCAGGGTATGGACATATCTTTTTTTTGGATTATGCCCCACATAGTCTAGATTAGTGGGCGTTTCAAAATGGTTTATATAGATGGAGCCTATGATTCTAAGGCTTAGGGCTCAATAAACCATTTTGAATCGACCCAGTAAGGGGCCATGTCACAGGCCTGCCCTGGCGCGACATTTCTGAAATATCGCAGGTTCGTAGTGTTATTTCGCAGACGTAGCACATATACTCATGCCCTATAAGCCAGGTCTGGGCCAGGGGCATAACCAAAAAAAAGATATACCCATACCCTGGACTTTGACGTTACCCTGGCAAGTATTCCTTGAATGAAGATCCAATCCCGCATATAATTTATGTATGCGTTCACAGGTTCAGGGTTCACCGTTCAGCGTGCGACGAGCTCAGCCGAGTCGGGTTAGCTTCCTGTCTGTGCATTGCACGCAGACAGGTCTTTTGTTGACCTTGCTTATATGCCGGCAAGTACTTGACCTGCCCGCCATCGCTCTCGCTCAGGCGAGGCGGGCGGGAGCGAAGCGAACTAAGTTCTATTTTAAGGTATCTCCTTTGTGGAATTTTTTGGTTCCATGACCTCTCATGTGGAGGAGTTGCCTTGTATTTCGGTATCAGATGGTAACAAGGAATGGATATATTTGACCAACCATGGTTTTCTAAAATAGTGCGGCCGAGCAGGTATCTGGGCGGGGAAATAAACTCTATGAAGAAAGACCCCCATCAGGTGGAGGTCTCCATTGCCCTTGCCTTTCCTGATGTTTACGAAATAGGAATGTCCCATAGTGGCCTCAAGATAGTCTATCGTATCCTAAACGCTCAGAACTGGCTTGCAGGTGAAAGGGTGTTTGCCCCTTGGGTAGATTTAGAGACCGAGCTCAGAACCAGAAACATTCCCCTCACGTCTCTGGAATCAGGTAGGCCTCTGTCTGAGTTTGATATCGTAGGCTTTAGCTTGCAACATGAACTCTGCTATACGAATATTTTGTCCATGCTCGATCTTGCGCATGTCCCCTTCTTGTCTGAGCAGAGGGGGTCTGATGATCCCCTGATTATAGCGGGTGGCCCTGCATGCTTTAATCCAGAGCCGGTAGCCAAGCTTTTTGACGCCATGGTTATCGGTGACGGGGAGGAAGCAGCACTCTCAATCTGCCGAACTGTGCGGGAGTGGAAACGGGATGCAACAAAGAGCAAGGGTGAATTGTTGCGAGAACTTTCAAAGATTAGAGGTATCTACATTCCCTCTTTCTTTGAGGTTCAGTACGATGCCCAGGGGCTTACCCGTTCGGTAAAGGGTTTAGAGAAGGGGTACACAGCTGTTGAGAAAGCTATTGTTCCAGACCTCAATTCCTACCCCTTTCCCTCGCAACAGATAGTTCCGTTTACCGAATTGGTTCACGATCGATTCACCATTGAGATTTCCAGGGGCTGTAGTCGTGGGTGTCGCTTCTGCCAGGCTGGTATGATCTATAGACCGGTTAGAGAACGGCATCCTTTAGAGATTTTACGCGCAGCGGAATGCGGCCTCAATGAGACAGGGTTTGAGGATCTATCCCTTCTCTCTCTCAGTTCGGGCGATTATAGCTGCATTATTCCTCTGTTAAAGGAGTTGATGGCGCGGATAGCTGATAGACATGTCGCAGTTAGTTTTTCGTCCTTAAGGATGGATAGTGCTGTTTCTGAATTAATGAAAGAGATAAAAAAGGTCAGGAAAACGAGTTTTACGGTTGCACCTGAAGCAGGCAGTCAGAGGCTGAGGGATATTATTAATAAGGGGTTGACGGATGATCAGATCTTAGAAGCCGCGAGGCAGATTTATGAAGGGGGCTGGAACCTGATTAAGCTTTACTTTATGATAGGGCTTCCTTATGAGCAAGATAGTGATTTTATGGCTATAGTTGAACTCAGTAATAAAATTTCCAGACTAGCACCTGAGGGAAGAAAAAAACAGGTCCTCAATGTCAGTGTTGCCTGCTTTGTTCCTAAGGCCCATACACCTTTTCAATGGATGCCGCAGCTTGCACTTGAGGAGAGCAAACGAAGAATCAGTTTTATAAGGGAAAAACTTGCGGGCCGCAGAGTAAAGGTCAAATGGAACAAACCGGAGGCAAGCTGGCTGGAGGGGATTTTTTCGAGGGGTGATCGGAGATTAACAGAGGTGGTGGTTGAGGCCTGGAGCAATGGGGCCCATTTTGACAGCTGGACTGAGCACCTTAACATAGATATCTGGGAAAAGGCTTTCCGGAGCCACGGTCTTGATCCCGATTTCTATCTTCTTCGACACCGTGATCCTGATGAAATCATGCCGTGGGACCACATCAAGCCCGGTGTGTGTAAAGAGTTCTTAGCGCAGGAATGGCAAAAAGCTCAGAAGGGTGAAAAAACACCCGATTGCAGGGAGCACTGTTTGGGGTGCGGCGTGTGTGATGATCGCGGCATTTCCCCGGTCCTATTTGATGGCTCTCATTGGTTCGATGAGACAGTTCCTGCCCAGCCAAAACAATCCACGGGCACCTTCAAGAGGTATCGGCTCCATTTCACAAAACTTGAAAAGGCTCAATACCTCAGCCATTTAGAGCTCTCTCGGCTGTTCATCAGGGCGTTTGGGAGAGCTGGATTAGATTTGGTTTATTCTGGTGGGTATCATCCCATGCCCAAGGTTTCCTTTGCAACAGCTTTACCAGTGGGGATAGAAAGCCTGAGTGAGATAATGGATATTCATGTCAAAGACAGTGAACACCCATCTCTTTCAACTGAACGGCTTAATGGGGAACTGCCCTCTGGAATCAGGGTTCTTTTCACAGAAGAGGTGTCGATCGGGAGCCCCTCTCCCCATATCAAAGAAAGCCATTTTCGTGCTACGATAAACGGCTCTTTCAAAAAAGAGGATCTGGATAGGTTCTTGAAGCTCAACTCCTATGTGGCAGTAGTCAAGAAACACAGAAAAGGTGAGAGAACAGTTGACATTCGATCTCAGGTGAAAGAAATACGTCTGGTATCCTCTGATGAGCTGGAATTAGTCGTAAGACACGGAAGGGGTCCGGAAATGAAGGCCGCGGAGATTATCAAGGAGATATGTGCTCTGCCCGAGAACCAGGTAGCGGGGATGAAGATACTAAAAACAAAGGGTGTTCTTTTATGAGGTCAGGTGATGACAAATGAACTGGTGATTAATGCAAGGCCACACGAGACGAGGGTCGCCTTGGTGGAGAATGCTGTAGTTGTTGAACTCTATATCAATAGAGGCTCTGAACAGGAGCTCATGGGTAATATCTATCTTGGCAGGGTGGTGCGGGTTTTACCAGGAATGCAGGCAGCTTTCGTAGATATAGGCATAGATAAGCCGGCCTTCTTATATGTAGCCGATGTGTACAATGACGCGCGCCACTGGGAGCAGGTTATGCTGCAAGAAGGGGATGAGGATAATAACTCAGAAAATGAGAGCCCCCTGCGGATGAGGCAGCTGAAAAATTTCGATATCAACATAGAGGGTCTCTTGCAAGAGGGTCAAGATATCATGGTTCAAGTCTCCAAGGAGCCTATTGGCACAAAAGGTGCCAGGCTCACCTCTTACATAACCCTTGCTGGGCGCCACCTGGTGTTTATGCCAACCATTGACCACATTGGCGTTTCCCGGAAGATAGAAGGCGAGAAAGAAAGAACCCGGCTCAGAAAAATCATTCAGGAGTTACGGCCTTCCGGCGAGGGATTCATTGTGAGAACGGTAAGCGAGAGGGCACCCAAGGAGAAGTTAAAATCCGAGATGGAGTTTTTGAGCAGATTGTGGAAGACCATTCAGGAAAGGAAAGAAACCTCCTCTACTCCCAATCTTCTTCACAAGGAGTTGACCATTACCCTCAGGGCTGTGCGGGATCTGTTTACCAAAGAGATTGACCGCCTGGTAATCGACTCACGGGAGGAGTATCAAGCAATTATGGAATTTATAGAGAATTTTGTTCCGAGCCTCAAGTACTCTGTTGAACTCTATGAGGGGAGGGAAGCTCTGTTTGATGCCTATGGTATTGAGATGGAGATAAGCAGGGCGTTAAACAAAAAGATCTGGCTAAAATCTGGTGGATATATTGTTATTGAATCAACAGAGGCCCTAGCGACTATAGATGTTAATACCGGAAGCTATGTAGGGAAGAGAAACCTTGAGGAAACTATAGTAAAAACGAATCTTGAGGCGGTTAAGGAGATTGCCTATCAAATAAGATTGAGGAACATTGGGGGTCTGATTGTCATTGACTTCATAGATATGGACAGGGAATCTGACAGGGAGAAGGTGTTTCTGGTCCTCAATGAGGCATTGGAAAAGGATAGAGCAAAGACTACTGTCCTGAAGATGTCGGAATTAGGCCTGATTGAGATGAGCAGGAAAAGAACACGGGAGAATATCAGTCTTTTTTTAACTGAGGCTTGTTTTTACTGCGATGGGAGGGGCAGGCTCAAGTCGTCAACGACTATCTGCTACGATATCTTCAGGGACCTGGAGAGAGAAACGGTCTCTGATGAGGGTGGCAAGGCCTATCTCTTAGTGAATCCTGAAATAGAGAGGGTTTTGAAAGAAGAAGAGAGATATTCTGTTATGGAATTAGAAAAAAAGATTAATAGGCGCATTATCATAATTGCAAAAGAAGATTTTCACTTCGAGCAGTATGAGATAAGTGTTCAATGATTGCTACTACTGAGAGCATCAAATGGTATGCAATATCGGGAGGGTCATGAGGTCTTTTGTGGTGAGAAAAGACCTCATGACCCTCCTAGAGGTTTCTCGGTTATGGACAATGTAAACGATAAATGCTCCCCTTAGGATGATCCTTTGGCATAAAAAGAAGGAATCAGTCTCAACGTTTCACTGTTGATCTCATCTACGATCCCCTGAAGCCATTTTGCACCTATTGCTGTTTCGCGGTTGTCTAATCCTTGGATAACTCCAAGGTAGTCCTTTCCTTTTTCATCTATGCCTTTGCGAATGATGTTTAAGAAATCGTCCATTTTTTCCGGGTTACCCTCTTTAGCGGGGTACCCTTTCAACAATTCCTCAATGCTGGGCCAGTGCTCAAAGAATTCCCTCCTGAGTTGCTGTGGCCTCTCTAAGGCACGATCTTTCATCACCTTTCTATATACCTCGATGGATTGAGGCATTCTGTCAGCAACCTCTTGTAACCGCTTTATTCTTTCGGCTACTACCATGTCTATCTTTTCCAGAGCACCTTCATAAAGGCCGGCCTCCATCGGATCAGGTCCAAAAAAGAGAGATCGAACATCACGATACCATATCCTCAGGGCAATGATATTGGCAATGTAGTTGATATTATTGGTGATGATCCTTTTTACAGCATGATAGAGCCCCGGATAGAGAGGCTGCTGTTTTTTGAATGCGGACCCGGCAAACAAGAGCCTATCTCCTTGAAGGTAATCTTTGCGATAGATGGTTCCAGCGGCAATAACCGTGCCATATCCGAGCCTCAGTGGCCCGGCCAGTCCCCCCTGACCCCCCAGGAAGATCGGTCTTTGGTTGAGCATGACTCCCCGAGGAACATCACCGATGAGAGAGGGGGTGGCCTTATCCTGGTCTGGTGTGTAGTTAAAATGAATATATGAACTTCCGACCTCGCTATGATTTTTTCGGCTGGTGCCGCCAGCCATGAGACAGTCACAGAAATTGATAAGACTTCCAAGTGTTACAAAGGGAAAAAGGATGGTCTGTTTTAGACCTACGCAATGAGCACCGTTGGCCTCCTCCTCAAATAGACACCCAGACCTAACATGGGCACCTAATCCGAACGTCACCTTTTTCAAGAATGTTGAATGTGAAAAGAACCCGCCCTTCAGTTTCACATGGGGACCTAACTGGCAGTTTTCAACGGTTACCGGTCCCTCGTATCCGATTTCGCAATCGGCCATTATCAACGTAGCCGAACCGAAAATCTTACACCCTGAGTGGAGTACCACCTTTTCTCCTGATATGCGATCTACAGATACCTCTTCTCCTACCGTAACGGTGCTCGGATTGAAAACCCTTACCCCTTTCTTTATAAGCTGTTCCACCTTGGGATGATTCGTTGTGTTTTCCATTATCTCTCTAGCTCAATATCTCGATGTGTTAAGGTGATAAAATCGGTTGTCTCCCCGAGTTCTTGAAAGATAGTCTCGGCAATGCTTACAGACCGGTGTCTCCCTGCGGTGCATCCAACGGCAATGGTCAGAGATGATTTCCCCTCTTTTTCATACAGGGGGATAAGAAAGGCAAGGAGGTCTAAATATTTTTTCAAGAACACATGGGTCTCCTCCCACTGATCTATATATTCTTTGACACTCGGTGATGTGCCGTCAAGGTTTTTGAGTTCCGGTACAAAGTAAGGGTTGGGCAGACACCTGACATCAATAACAAGATCTGCGTCGTGGGGAATGCCATATTTGAACCCAAAGGAAAGAAGGTAGATCTTCATCCTTTTTGCAGGAACTGCCTTTAACACATGGTTTAGGATAATCTCCTTTAGCTCGTGCACGTTGTAGTTGGAGGTATCAATAACGAGATCTGCGATCTCCCTCAGGTCTCTCAATTCCCTTCTCTCGGCTTCAATCCCTTGAAGAAGGTTCTTTTCTGCACTGAGTGGGTGCTTTCTTCGGGTCTGGCTGTATCTTCTCAACAGAGTCTCGGTAGAGGCCTCAAGAAAAAGGATTTCAAGGAGGTAGTCTTGTTCCCTGAGTTCGGTAGAAATCTCGGGATATCTTTCAATAAACTCTCTCTCCCTTAGATCCATGACTACAGCGAGTTTGGTTATTTCTGATCCAGTCTCTGTCCTCAATTCCAAAAATTTGGGAAGGAGCACTACCGGCAGATTGTCTATGCAGAAGAAACCGGCATCTTCAAGGGCATTGATCGCCGTGGTTTTGCCTGATCCTGAAAGACCGGTGATAATGATAATCTTTATGTTTTTCACGTACCCAAAAGGTGCCTTACCTTTCTTAAGTAAGGGTGCCAATCCTCCTATAGATTCCGCTCTCAATAATCTCTTCCGCCTTTATTATTCCTTCCCTGATAATCACAGGCGGATCCACGGTTACATCAAGGATGGTAGAGGGATATTCTCCCTGTGTTGATCCTCCGTCCAGTATGAGATCTACGTCAGCACCGAGATATCCTAGCACTTGATCAGCCGTGGTGCAAGGAGGCATTCCGGAGATATTAGCGCTTGTTCCGGTGATGGGAACAGGGAGAGATTTTGACAAGGCATGAGCCACAGGATGGCTGGAGATCCTGATACCCACCTTTCCTGTGTTTGCTGTCAGGATTGGCGGCAACAGAGGTGAGGATCGAAAAATCATGGTGAGCCCCCCGGGCCAGAATCTTTTCCCCATTCTTTTTGCTTGCGGCGGAACGGATTGCACATATTTTCTAAGCTCCTCTAAGGAAGAAACCAAGATAAGGATGGGCAGAGCAGAACCCCTTTTTTTTATCGTAAAGATCCTTGCAAGGGCCTGAGGATTGGTAGCATCTGCACCGAGGCCATAAAAGGATTCGGTGGGCAGGGCTACAATGCCTCCTTTCAAGAGGATTTTTTTTGCTTTCCGTATGCCTTGTCTTACGGATTCGGGTGAATCGACTTTAATTACCTGGCTCAATCTGTCTTAACCCCTGTTGCCCTCGATTGCAGGCCCTCCCGGTATCTTTCCAATCTCCTGGTGATGTCGGCATGTTTGAGGGCCAGTATCTGGGCAGCAAAAACAGCGGCATTCCGGGCACCGCCGCTCCCAATTGCCATGGTGGCCACGGGAATACCGGGAGGCATCTGGACCGTGGAAAGAAGTGCGTCTATTCCCTTAAG
>JAUVXZ010000083.1 GCA_030603345.1 Pseudomonadota bacterium | reverse complement strand
TAATGAACATAGAGGTCTGGCTATGTAAAAATGCGAAGCTACTGCTCCTAACGGAACTCGACTGTATCCCTCTGTGGATCAGGTTTCAAGCAAATGCTTGACATGTTCATTCTTTTGTAGCAATCTATCGCTGTAGGGCTAAGCCAGAAAACGTTTATCAGGCCATGGATGAGTTCCTGAGAAAGAAAGGGAGTAATCCTGGTCGTGGTAGCCATAGTATGGCTATAGCCGCTGGGGAGAAAATTGAAGAAACCAGGATACTTGTAGCACGCCTTATTAACGCCTCGGAAAGGGAGCGTGTCATATTCACTCTAAATTGCACAGATGGTTTAAACCTCGGGTTAAAGGGGTTGCTTAGACCGGGAGACCACGTGATTACCAGTCGTATTGGGCACAATTCGCTGGTTCGCCCTCTAAGAAAGCTTGAGCAGCATGGTGTCAGAGTCACGAGATTAGCGCCTTGCTTGGACACTGGAGTTGTATCGTCTATGGATATTGAGAGGGCGATAACCAAAGACACGAAATTGGTGGTGATTACTCATATCTCCAATGTGAACGGCGTCATTCAACCTATTGAGGAATATGGGAAAGTGGCCAGGAGGCATGACATAATTTTCATGGTGGATGCGGCTCAAACCGCTGGTAAGTATCCTATTGATGTAGAGGTAAGTAACATCGATTTGCTTGCCTTTTCCGGACATAAAGGACTATTTGGACCACCAGGTACAGGGGTGCTTTACGTTGGTAACCGGGTTGAACTTGATTCATTACGTGAGGGTGGTACAGGTTCACAGTCAGAACTAGAAGAGCAGCCAGTTGTTTTACCATATCGATATGAAAGTGGGACAGTGAATAGCGTTGGCATCAGCGGGCTTGGCGCCGGGCTGAAATTTATCTTCAATGAAAGTCTGGATAAGATTCTTGCTTATAATCGCAAACTTGTAGATAGACTAATTGAAGGGTTGACTGCCATTCCCGGGGTACTTCTTTACACGGCCAAAGAAAGGTCAAGTCAAGCCCCTGTCCTCTCTTTTAACATCGATGAATATGAGCCAGGGGAGGTGGGAGCGATTCTTGATCAAGCGTTTGATATCAAGGTAAGGACGGGGCTTCATTGTGCTCCGGCGGCTCACAGGACATTAGGTACCTATCCGTTGGGTACTATTCGCTTAAGTCCGGGATACTTTAATACTGTGGAGGAGATTGATCTAACGCTTCAGGCTTTGGATAAAATCGCAAGGACGAAGCTTGATTGACCATCATCACAATTTACTTGACATATTATCAGTTAATAGCTTATTTTAGTAGGAAATAATTGGGGCTTGTAGGCGAAAGCTGTACCCCACATAGCACAATCAATTAAATAAAATTGGAAGAGGCATATATTATGAAACTTTATGAATTCCAGGGGAAGCTCCTTTTTGAAAAATATAGTATTCCTGTCAACAAAGGCATTGTTGTTGATAATCCGGATGCTGCTTTAGAGGCTTCAAAGCAGTTAGGGAACAATGTAGTCATTAAGGCACAGGTACTGGTTGGAGGGAGGGGAAAAGCAGGGGGAATTAAAATTGCGAGATCCCCTGAAAATGCTCGAAAATATGCGCAAGAAATTCTCTCAATGAAAATAAAATCCATTCCAGTAAAAAAGATTTTGGTCAGCCAGGCAGCAGATATTTCAAACGAGTATTATATCGGATTAACCATAGACAGATCCTTAAAAAAGATCGTTCTCATTGCAAGCCCAGCTGGTGGTGTTGATATTGAGGAGTTAGCGGTAGAAAATCCGGAAAAAATCTATACGCTGCCAATAAATCCGTTGTCAGGCATCGACGGAAAAAAGGTTTCGGCCTTCCTCTCACCAGTATTTAATAAACAAAACCTTCTCGATCAGGCTGTTCAAACAGTAGTAAATATGTTCAAGCTATTTATTGAAAACGATCTATCCCTCGTTGAGATAAATCCTTATGCCAGGACAATATCAGATAAACTCATTGCTCTTGATTCAAAGATAATCATCGATGATAACGGACTCTTTAAACACCCCGATATTGGGGCTTTAAAGAATCCTGAAGAGTACAGTCCCGATGAATTAAAGGCACGTGAGTACGGACTCAGCTTTGTAAATATGGAAGGAACAATCGGGTGTATTGTAAATGGTGCTGGATTAGCAATGGCAACAATGGATATCATTAAACTTTTTGGCGGGTCTCCTGCCAACTTTCTCGATGTTGGTGGAAGTTCAAGCCCTGAAAAGGTCATTCACGCCTTTGAGATTATCACCAATAATAAGAATGTTAAAGCCATACTCATAAATATATTTGGCGGCCTTACTCGCTGTGATGACATAGCAATTGGAATCCTTAAGGCAAGAGAGGTGTTGTCAGTAAAAATCCCCCTTGTTATTCGCCTTATCGGAACGAATGAAGAGGAAGGAAGAAGAATTCTTAAAGAAGCTGGCCTTACTGCCTTTGAAGACCTTGCTTCAGCTGTAAAGGAAGTTGTAAAATAAACCTTTGAATAGAAAATGAACAATCCGGAGGTAGTATGAGTATACTCATCGATAAGGAGACTAAGGTTTTGGTGCAGGGGATTACAGGACACGATGGATCATTTCATACAGCATCTATGCTGAAATACGGCACCAGGATTGTCGGAGGAGTTACTCCGGGTAAAAAGGGACAGAAGATACATAATGTTCCTGTATTCAATACGGTAAAAGAGGCCATTTCAGAAACAGGGGCAAACTGTACAATTATTTTTGTACCTGCGAGATTTTCAACGAATGCTATTCGAGAAGCAGCTGATGCAGGTTTACCCTTGATTGTGTGTATCACTGAAGGCATCCCCGTTATTGAAATGGTTGAAAACTATATTTATGTAAAGGAAAGAGGTGCGAACCTCATTGGGCCTAATTGTCCCGGAATCATTTCATCGGGAAAGTGCAAGGTGGGCATTATGCCTGGGCGCATTCATAAAAAAGGTACTATTGGTGTGATATCGAGAAGTGGAACACTGACCTATGAAATTGTGTACAACTTAACTCTCCAGGGTCTGGGTCAGTCTACATGTATCGGAATAGGAGGAGATCCAATTGTTGGAACTGGATTTGTTGATCTTCTTGAGATGTTTGAAAGGGATAATCAAACAGAAGGTGTTGTTCTTATAGGTGAAATTGGCGGAGAAGAGGAGGAGGAAGCTGCAGAGTACATTCAAAAAAATATGAAAAAACCGGTTGTGGCTTTCATTTCAGGGAGAACTGCCCCGGCCGGGAAGAGGATGGGGCATGCAGGTGCAATCATCTCAGGAGGGAAAGGGACTGCCGAGGCTAAGATAAAAGCTTTCAAAGAGGCTTTAGTCCCAGTTGTTGATAAACCGGATGAAATTCCCAGGTTGCTTAATAGTATGTTGGAAAAATAATGATTTATTTGGATTTTTCTAAAGCAAGGCATGGGATTATTCTCCCCCTAAATAGAGTCTCTTCACCTCATCGTTGTTCATTATGCCCACGCCTGTGTCCTCTAACCTGTTAATCCCCATGGCCAGGACATATCCCCTGTCTGAGATCTTCAGAGCCTCATAGGCATTCTGCTCCACTATGATGATGGCAATCCCTTTTTGATGGATCTTTACTATCTTCTCGAACATCCACCCCCTCACCAGAGGGGAAAGGCCGCTGGTGGGCTCATCCAGCAAAAGGACCCTGGGTTCAGTCATCAAGGTCTTACCCATGGCGAGCATCTGTCTTTCGCCACCGCTCAAGTTCTTTGCCTTTTGATCCCTCTTTTCCCCTAACTGTGGAAATAGGCTGTAAACCTTCTCAACCTCATCTTGAATCCCCCTGTTCTTCATGACGTATGCCCCCATCTCCAGGTTCTCTTCGATGGTGAGGGAGGGAAAGACATTGTCCAATTGAGGAACATAGGCTATGCCTTTCCACACCCTCTGATAGGGCTTAAGATGGATAATATCTTTCCCCTGAAATACAATATTCCCTTCCGATGGGCTCAGAAAACCCATGATCGTCTTGAGGAGAGTCGATTTCCCTGCCCCGTTAGGGCCGATGATGGAGACGATCTCATCCTGTCTGATTTGAATGGAGGGCCCATGTAATATCTCAACATCTCCATAGCCGCAGAAGACCCTGTTTACTTCAAGAATGGGCATCCTTTCTCCCTCCGAGATAGGCCTCTATGACCCTTTTGTCTCTCTGTATTTCCTCAGGACTCCCAACAGCAATAACCTCCCCATTGTTCAGCACATACACGATATCACAGAGGCTGCTGATGACATTCATATCGTGTTCCACTATTACGAGGGTCCTCCCCCTTTCCCTGAGTTCCCTTAAAAACCCGAGAAGCTTCCTGGTTAGGGTGGGATTCACCCCTGCAGTGGGCTCATCTAATAGGATTACCTCTGGATCAGCCATCAGGGCCCTCCCAAGGGACAGAAGCTTCTGTTGACCCCCGGAGAGGTTTCCCGAATATTCGTCCTTTAAATTTTCCAGTCCCAGGTCATCCAATATCCTGAGTGCTTTCTTGATATTCTCTTCTTCCTGTCTCCTGATGGCCCCTGGAGTGAGAAATACCCTCCATGCCTTTTCCCCAACCTGCCCAAAGGGTGCAAGGAGCATATTCTCCAAAACAGTCATCCTTT
The DNA here is from genome assembly GCA_030603345.1 of Pseudomonadota bacterium. Classification (GTDB taxonomy): domain Bacteria; phylum Desulfobacterota; class DSM-4660; order Desulfatiglandales; family B25-G16; genus JADFWK01. The sequence continues at coordinate 8,573 of JAUVXZ010000083.1, read as the reverse complement.
TTGGCACAACGGTGATCTGGAAGGTCCTAAGAATGCCTTTCTTGGCGATCTCATGTGGGGGGAGACCATCGATCCTTTCCTCTTTAAAGAATATTTGCCCCGCATCCTTGGAATAAAACCCTGAGAGGACATTGAAGAGTGTTGTCTTTCCTGAGCCATTGGGGCCGATGAGCCCTGTAATGGAGTTTTCTTCCACGCGCAGGTTAATCGCTTTAAGGGCCATCAGGGCATCGAAACTTTTATATACCTCTTTAACAATTAACATTTCTATTTTATTTTGTGTGACCTCCTCTTTTCACTGACAAGACCTTCCGGCCTGTAAAGTATGAAAATCACCAGGAGGAACCCGATCATGAACATCCTTAAACTTGCCAGGATGTCAGCAGGGATTCCTACATAATCTTTAAGGAATCGTGTGGATATGTACAGGCTCTCTATGGTCAATGCCCCTATGATAGCCCCGATATTGTTTCCCCTTCCTCCGATCACGATCATGACCCATATCAGGAAAGTCTCTATTGGCATGAAGTGATCCGGGCTTATGAAGGTCATATAATGGGCATAGAGGCTCCCGGCTAATCCGGCAAAGATTGCGCCGATGACCATGCCCTTTATTTTGAAAAGATGCACTTCTTTACCCATTGAGGAAGCCAGGGCCTCTTCTTCCCTGATCATCTTAAGTGCTCTCCCAAATGGGGACCTGATCAATACCTCCATAATGAAATAGGTGAAAGCCATAAAGAACATGGCCATCAGGAGGTAGAAAATGGGGTAATTTTCCGGAAACAGGGAGGCCAGAGGCCTTGGGATACCCCGAAGCCCAAAGGGCCCTTCGGCCAGCCATTGCTCATTGAGAAAGAATAGCCTGATGATCTCTCCGGCAGCGATGGTGACGATAGCCCAGTAGTCCGCCTTCAAGCTCGCGGTAGGTAGAGAGATGATAAAGCCGAAGAGCCCGGCCAGTGCCATTCCTGAAAACAAGCCGAGCAAAAAAGGGCAACCCGCCATGGTCAGCAGGGCTGATGTGTAAGCGCCAATTGCAAAGTAAGCCACATGACCAAAATTCATCAACCCGCTGATACCCACCTGGAAGTTGAGACTGAGTGACAGAATTGAATAGATACCAACCATGATAATCACGTGGATGAAGAAGTTAACTATGGCCATCCTTATCTATCCCCTCTTTTTCCAAAGATACCGCCGGGCCTTACCAAAAGGATAATGATCAGTATGGCAAATGATATGGCCGGTTTGTAACTGGGGGATATGAAAATACCTCCAGGTCTGGATATTCCAACTATATTAATCAGGATGCCAAAATCAAAGCTGATGCCAATGTTTTCCACAATACCGAGTATCATCCCCCCCATCATGGCCCCATAAACACTCCCTATCCCACCCAGTATAGCTGTGGCAAAGACAGGCAGGAGAATGGCAAAGCCCATGTTAGGGCGCAGTTGAGTTTCAAGGCCGATAAGTATTCCCCCAATCGCAGCAAAAGAGGCACCGATAAACCATACCCACATAATCACCCCATCGGTGTTGATCCCGCTGGCCTGCGCAAGTATCAGATTGTCAGAGGTTGCCCGCATAGCCTTGCCAATTCTCGTTTTGATCAACAAAAGATGAAAGAGCAGCATGCAGACCGGCGCGACAATCAATATTATGATCTGTATGGGAGTAATCCGAATCCCAAGAAACTCCATACCCCGGAATATATCTATAGGATAACCCCTGATCTGTGCGCCCCAGATGGATTGGATACTGCTTCTAAAGCATATTGATAGCCCTATAGAGAGTACCATGAGGGACACAGACCCGGCCTGCCGCAATTTCTTGAAGGTCAACTTGTCAACTATCACTGCCACAAGGCCGGTCAGCATGACTGCGATGGGGGCTGAAAAAAAGATATTGATCCTTAGAGTCGTTGTTAGCATGAAAGCCAGATAAGCACCTATAGTGGCAAACTCGGTGTGAGAGAAGTTGGCAAACTTCAGTATTCCATAGATCATGGTAAGACCTATGGCTAAAAGCGCCAACTCCCCCCCTCTAATGACCCCATTGACAAGGCTCTGTGTCAGAATCATAATCTCGTCTTTCTTTCACACCCACATCCTGCTTTTCACCTAACTGGCCCACCTGGTTATTGATTTTAATCAGTCTACTTATAAGGTTCTACCTTTCCGCGGGTGTATTTCAATTTAGAATAGTCTTGATTGGCCCTCTGGCCATCCTTATCAAAAGTGACATCTCCTGTCGCACCTCTGTAATGTGTTGCCACTATAGGCATGGCATCTTTTATAGCCTTACGGTCCAGTCCGGCTTTGCCTATAGATAGGGCGGCAAGCCATACAGCGTCATAGGCATATGCGCTAAATGAGGTAGCAGGTTCTCTTCCATGCTTCTTCATAAAAAGCTTCCTGAAGTTCTCTGCCTGGGGACCAAAATATCCTGGTTCAAGGCCGAGATGGCCCTCGACTGCCTCGGGCAGGGAGACGCTTGTGCACATTGTCAGATAGGCTCCAAACCATTCAGCCTTGTAACCAAGCTCATAGGCCTGCTTGGTGATAATCTTGGATTCTTCTCCATACGCAGTATAGAGCAGGGCCTGGGGCTTCTTACCAAAGACCCTTCCCAGCTCGGCGCGGTAATCGATTTTCCCCATCTCATAGGCCACACTGTCAGTAATCGTTCCACCCATGTCTTTGAACGTTTTGGACACATTCTCCTGAACACCTATCCCAAAAGGATTGTTGGGCACGAGCACGGCAGCCTTCCTGTGCCCACGTTCCCAGGCGAACTTGGCCAGTTCCTTCCCCATCAGATCGTCCAGTCCCATAACACTGAAGAGGTAGTCTCCCACCTCCCTTAGCTTTGGTGAGGTAGAGGCAGGGTTTATCACCACCACTCCCTGTTGCTGGGCATATTCGGCAACAGGCAGGGTCACCCCGCTGGAGAAGGTTCCCACGATTACAGGGACCTTATTCACGTCTATAACTTTATGGGCTGCGTCCGTCCCAGCGGCCGGCCTTAACTCATCATCCTCAAAGATTATCTCTAATCTTCTGCCGAATATTCCGCCGGCAGCATTGATCTCGTCCATGGCCACCTCTGCCCCCATCTTTTCATCCTGGCCCTCGGCAGCAGAACCTCCGGTCAGGGGAAAGATGGCTGCAATCTTAACAGGTTCAACCTTAACCTCTACCTTCCCCTTCTGCCAGAAGGTGATTAAAAATGTTAAAAAGGCGACCACAACTACTAAGCAAACGACATAGATTGTTTTCATTTTCTTATACACTCCTTTCTGTATTAAAGTTTAAGTTACTGTGCTCCTTGATTCCAGACTCTCTCACCCCCTTTCAATTCTTTAGTGTTTGTTGAGTTTATTGAGTTGATAGAATTGATAGGATTTTAACACAAAAAACACAAGAAACCAAACAAACTCAATAAACTATCTATTCCAAGGAAAAACCGTACTTCAGAGGATCATCCGGATCGATGATCCATTGATTGGTTCCGATGATATAGGAATTACCGGTAATCTTTGGCACCACTGCCTCAAATCCACCTATCATTACCGATCTGTCCAGACGCCCTTCGAATAGTGTCCCTATGATGCTCTCGTTTAAAAACCTTTGACCCAGCTTCAGTTTCCCCTTCTTGTAAAGGGCAGCCATCATCGAGGATGTCCCTGTGCCGCAGGGTGATCTGTCGTATTGTCCTGAGCCAAAGATTGTTATGTTCCTTCTGTGGGCTTTGGGATTCTTGGGGTCGTCATGGATAACTACCAGATTAACCTGATTTATATGCTTCTCTATGGGATGTTGAATAGTCAATGCCTCGTTCACCTTCTCTCTAATCGTCAATGCCGCCTTGATCAAGCGGGATAAGTTTCTATTGTCCAGCTCAATCCCCAGGTCTTTTGCATTAACCATGGCGAAGAAGTTCCCGCCAAATGCTATATCAATCAGTACATTGCCCACTCCCGGAAGCTCAACTTTGAGGTCCTGCTGAAAGAGAAAGGAGGGAACGTTCTCTATGGTGATACTCTTCACTCTACCATTGACTAACTCGACCTCCGCATTAATTTTCCCAGCAGGGCTGTCGATCTTTAGTGTAGTAACAGGTTCTATCATGGGTACAATGCCAGTCTCCAGTACTGCCCTTACAGCCCCCATTGATCCGTGAATACACATATCCAGGTAGCCTTTGCCATCCATAAATATCACCCCAAAGTGCGAACCCTCAGACTCTGGTGGCGTCAATATGGCACCAAACATATCTTTATGGCCCCTTGGTTCATGCATCAAAGAGGTCCTGATAAAATCCATCTCCCTTTGAAATCTTGCCCTCTTCTCAGCAATCCCTTGCCCGTAGATATTAAAAAGGGGAGTGACAACAACCCGGGTAGGCTCTCCCATTGTATGCAAATCAATAGTTTGGATAAGTCGATTAAACTCCAAGCCTTTCCCCTTTGCCTTTATTGACGACTTTTTATGGTTGCAAAAATTCTAAAGTAATCCTCTTAAAGATAGGAAAAATTCTGTATGCTTTCATCTTCGAAACTCATCAGCTCTTAATTTTTGATGGTAACCTATTTATGTATTCTTGTCAATAAAAAACAATAAAATAAATTGACTGCTATCTGATGGTTCCTTCATAATGTGCTGTAAGCTGACGTTTTCTTACAACCTCCGGCGTATAGGATGGTAAAAGAACAGGGGTAATGAGGTCTGTTTTAATTTTTGCATTTTTTAATTCATTCTCATAATTTGCCACATGTTCTAAGCTCAATGGCCCAAGTTCAACAGTTTTGACATATTCAGCAGAATATTTTCCTGCTCGGCGCCCAAAAACATTATAATCCAGAACAGAATTTCCCATCAGTCGATTGCGGCCATGTACTCCGCCCGAGGCTTCTCCTGCCACATAGAGGCCAGGGATATTGGTTTCACCTTTTTCGTTTATCTCGATCCCCCCGTTTTGGTAGTGAAGAGAAGGGTAAACAAGCATAGGCTCTTCAGTGATATCTATGCCATAGCGAATAAACTGTCGATGCATGGCCGGAAACTGCTTGTTTATATATCCTTTTCCCTGGAGCATCTCGATAAGTGGAGAATCAAGCCAAACGCCAAGGCGGCCGCTGGGAGTTTCAATGCCATTGTTTCTTTCCAGACATTCTCTTATGATAGCAGAGGTCTCTACATCCCTTGGTTCCTGGGGAAAAACAAAGATCTCGCCGTGTTTATTGAGAGGCTGACCGCCGGCTCCTCTGATCTTTTCAGTGATCAGGAAACCTCCGATCTGTTCAGGAAAGATAGCACCAGTGGGATGATACTGAACAGAGTCCATAAAGAGGAGTTTTGCCCCGGCCCTGTAGGCGATGACAAGGCCGTCTCCAGTGGCTCCATAATGATTGGTTGTGTCAAATCCTCTTATATGAAGCCGGCCGTAGCCTCCTGTTGCGATAATTGTCGCCCTGGCTTTAACTGTAAAATATTCTTCTGTTTCAAGATTGTACAGGATTCCTCCTGCACACTGTCCCTTATTATCAAGGATTAATTCGACTATCGGCATGAACTCAAAAACTGTGATTTTGTCGGGATGATTTTTAACCTCATCCATTAAAGTCCGCATAATAATAGCGCCGGTATAGTCCCGGCAGGAATGCATTCTCTTCCTGGATGTTCCTCCACCATGAAGGAGTTGTAATGAGCCGTCTTCTAATTTGTCCCATACCACTCCCAGATCTTCAAGCCATTTGACTGTTTCAGGTGCGTCCTCAGTGAGGGTACGAACAAGCTCCGGCTTGTTATCAAAATGGCCTCCTCCAATGGCATCCAGGTAGTGACGGGCAGGGGAGTCCTGAGCACGAACTGCTGCCTGCATTCCGCCCTGAGACATCATGGAGTTGGCATCACCAATACGCAGTTTGGTGGATATAGTAGACTTTACTCCGTTTTTCATGGCAATAATAGCGGCTACGCAGCCTGCACCGCCTCCGCCGATAATTAAGATGTCCGTTTCATATTCAGGATGGGTCAAATCGAAAAGCTCAGGCCTGATCCTGGAACGGGACTCCAGCATATCAGCCACTTCTGTGGTGAGTTTTTCCCCTTTATTCGGACCTATACGGATCTCGCTTATTGCATCTGGCTTATAGTCAGGATGAAATTTATTAAGTACCTCCTCCCTTTCTTCAGCACTCATGGGAGGAAAAACAGGTTTTCCTGACTTTGCAAGCTCAAACCTCTTGTTTCGGGTTTGGGCAACTTTTTTCAGGGATTCATTCATGTAGTCTGGATACATCTGACACTCCTTAAGATAAGTAAAAGCTAATATAAAATGCTGCTTCTATTCAAGGTCTCTTTCATAGTATTTCTTTTTTAATTCCTCTTTTCCCATCTTCATTAGTTCTTTATACTCTTTATCATATTTATGCTCTTTGACTTCTTGTATTCTTTTCTTGAGCTGTATGCTTTCCCTGGACAGGTATTTTCCATAGAGTCTTTTTGCAAGCATCCCGACATTATGCTGAACTATTTCAGCCGGACACCGGATGGCACACATGCCGCAGCAGAGACAGTCAAAGGAAAGATCCATAACCTTTTCGATATCTCCTCTTAACACAGCCTGAATATAATCCATAACTTCTAAATCTTGAGGACAGGCCTTGGTACAGGTGTTGCAAGCGACACACCGAAAAACTTCAGGATAGATCTTTTGAAAAGTTGCAACATTGGGCTCGAGCTTATTGATATCGTAAACAGGTTTCTGTGTAGGGATTGCAGGCAGCTGAGAAAGCCACATCCCCTCCTGAACGAGAGTTGTACAGGCCAATACTGTATAGATTTTATAATCATTTGGAACACGGTAGACCGTAGCGCAGGCACCGCAGAAGCCTTCACGGCACCCTGCGCCTCTTTTTATCTGATAGCCTGCGTACTCGATAGCTCCCATTATTGTTGCCTCAGCCGGTACTTTATAGGCTTTTCCCATGATGAATACTGTCACCATTTCTTTATCTTGAGCCTTTTTTACAGATTTCGCTTCCGGGGTTTTTACGGGCTTCTTTTTAGCTTCTTTCTTTGTTGGCATCGTCAATATCTCCTTTTAATATTCTTGAGGCAGATTCTTAAGCTCGGCCCATGAATAGACAGGTCCATCTTTACAAACATAGTGCATGCCAATGTTGCATCTTCCGCATTTCCCGATACCGCATTTCATCTTGTTCTCAATAGTGGTATAGATCTGTTCATCCTTGAAGCCAAGATCTTTTAAGTTCTTGATGACAAATTTAATCATGATAGGTGGGCCGCAGGTAATAGATATAGCGTTGTCAGGCGAAGGTTTTTTATCCAGGACATTGACAGGAACAAAACCAACGAACTCCTTCCATTCAGGCTCTTCCATATCCACTGAAAGATGAACTTTAATTTTCTTCCTGAGTCCTTCAAGTTCTTTTTTAAAAACCAGGTCTTTGGATGTTCTCGCTCCATAAATGAGCGTGAGGTCTCCATAATCTTCCTTTTTGCCGAGGGCAGAATGCAGGACAGACCAGATTGGAGCTAAGCCAATACCGCCTCCGATAAATATAAGGTTTTTCCCTTTCCAGTCTTCCATTGGGAAGCCGTTGCCGTAAGGCCCCCTGATTCCGATAATGTTTCCGACCTCCATCTCGTGAAGAGCGGAGGTAACCCTTCCCATCTTTAAAATGCTGAACTGAAGGTAATCCTTTATAAGCGGGGAAGAGGAGATGGAGATCATTGATTCTCCTTTGCCAAAGACAGAGAGCATGGCACACTGTCCGGAGCAAAATGAAAAATCATTTTTATGAATAAACTCGGTCATGAAAGTCTTGATTGACCTTTCACCGCTAACTTCTTCAGTGATTTCGATTATTTTTGCCAGTTTTGGAATATAGGCATTATGATCCATAATCTCTTACCTTATTGAGAACTTCTACAATATCTATCCCAACCGGGCATTTTGAAACGCACCTTCCACAACCTGTACATTGATAATTCTGGTATTTTTCGACAAAATACTGAAATTTATGGAAGATTCTCTGGCGCAGCCGTGAATCTTTATCAGGCCTCGGGTTGTGCCCTGAAGAATGCATAGTAAAATCAGGGAACTGACAGTTATCCCAGGTTCTCACCCTCTCTCCCTTGATAGGGGAGGAACAGGCAACTTCATCATTTATATCGAAGCAGTGGCAGGTTGGGCAGAGATAAGTGCATATGCCGCAGCGTATGCAGCTCAGGGATTCTTCATTCCAGAAAGAGGATTCGAACATTTCTTTGAGTTTGGGAGGAATCTCTTTTATGTCTTTGATCTGGCGCTTGATTTTTTTCTCTGAATCTGCCTGAATTTTTTCGACATCCTCCCTGTCCTTTGCTTCTGGCTCCTGGAAGATGTTTTTGGCAAGATTTATGAGCTTATGCCCCTTTTCTGTCAGGGATTCCAGCAAATATTTATCTCCCAGATCAATCATTATTATATCCAGGCCTTCTTTTGAATGAGGAGAGCCATTAACTCCAGGACAGAAGCAATTTGGGTCAGGAGGTATT
>JAUVXZ010000130.1 GCA_030603345.1 Pseudomonadota bacterium | reverse complement strand
ACCGGTTCTGACCCTGCATAGCAACCTGATACAAGGATCAACAAGGTCATCAAGAGAACTACACGCCGTTTCATGGAAAACCTCCAGTGTCAAACATTATATGATTGTGGCACGTCCCTCTTTCCCTCTACATTAAGCACTGCCTTATGTCAAATAGTTACGCACCACCCCTTTTGTTAGATTTCCTCCGTCCCTGGAATTTATCCTGAGCATAGTCGAAGGGCCACCTCCCGCAGACCTCCTTCAAAAAACAAAAAAGGCGATTAAGAAATAATCTCAACCGCCTTCAATTCCAATACTTTAAGATTAACGGGCTGTTGCCCAAACAGAAATTCCAAACAAATCTTGGCGAATCCCGACAAGTCGGGAAAAAACCTTTTAGACCAAGTGAAAAGGGATTTCGGCAACAGCCTGTTAAGGTGCGGCCCCCCATTACTTAAAATATATTGTGGCTAATTTGTTGGTATCGTTCAAAAGCGTTGGCATGAACCATAGTGAATAATTTTTCACGTTCTAAAGGAGGTCATGGCTGTTTTTGAAAGGCGATATCTCAAAAAGAATTCCACCGGGTCTTGCAGTGGTCACATATGTGGAGTGTACACCTCTGAAGCCCTGGGAGTCTCTGTCTGGGTCATCTAAACCCCACATATTTGACCACATTCCTTGAAGCTTATAGATAGCGCCTTGAGAAAATTGGCATGACCTGTTAAAGCATAAGTATATGCACCTTCTCTAACCAATACACCATTAAGTGAACACTTTTGAACGATACTAATTTTTTCTTGCCAATAATTTAATCTTCATCTATCTTTGCGTACCTAAAATCGAGGAAGCAATTTCTATGGAAAACAGATCATCATCTAAAACACAGGAAGTCTCGGCTAAGAAGCGTGTAATAGTCCCACGGTGGTGTGGCCGATTCACCCTTGGATCTCTTAAACAGGTACTCCGGAACCTGTGTCTTATCTGCCTGGGGAGTGTGCTGGTTGCTGTGGCAATCAACGGGATCTTGGTACCCCATCAATTTGTAAGCGGCGGATTCATAGGTATCGCTCTGGTTATCCACTATCTCTTTCCATCCTTGCCGTTGGCGTTGCTCTATTTCGTGCTAAATGTGCCTGTTTTTGTTCTGGGGTGGACATTCGTGGGACGGCGCTTCTTCCTCTACAGCATCTTGGGGATGGTGATCTTCTCTGCAGCAATTGCTTGGATCCATGTGCCGCTGCCTGTCCACGACAAGATCCTGAGCGCTCTTCTGGCAGGTATCATTACAGGTATCGGAGTAGGGATTATACTGAGGTCAAGTGGGTCATCAGGCGGCACGGACATTCTTTCGGTCATTCTAGTTAACCGCTTCTCCATTCGCATCGGAACCATAATTCTCGCCTTCAACGTTATTGTACTCACAGCAGCTTCACTCTTCTTTTCGTTGGATGCAGCACTTTACACTCTGATTTATATCTACGTATATTCCCAAATTATCAACATTGTGTTGACAGGACTCAGTCAAAGAAAGGCCCTTTTTATCATCTCTCCCAAATGGCAAGAGATTTCCCAGGAGGTCATTGATAAGGTAGGGAGGGGAGTGACGTTTATCCGGGGGCAAGGAGGATACTCGGGCCAAGACGAGCAGATTCTATACACTGTTATCACTTTAAGGGAATTACATCGAATCAAGGCCATAATCCGCCAAATGGACCCAAACGCCTTCGTGGTGGTGCTCAACACTCTTGAGGTGATGGGACATCGTATTGGCAACCAGCCCCACTGGTAAGGTATTCTAGATCTGGCCCTGGGCTTCTTATTATTTATCTATGCTCTTTTGTTCTTCATAAAAGGCCTTGTTGATGCTATAACTTGAAAAAAGAGAGTTGAGGAAGCTGTGAAACTCAACCACTAGAGTAGAATGAGGTGCATTCCAAGCTGTTTTACTGGAGAAACAAATAAGGAGAGTCATGGAAAAGATCATCAATATTCATATTGAAAAATTGCCGGAGGGGGTCTATTTGGCTACCTCGGAGGATATGCCCGGTTTGGTGGCTCAGGGCCGGACCGCGATAGAATCACTGGAAATTGCACGGGATGTTGCCCGGAAGCTGATGGAAGCAAGGGCCGAGAGACGGAGCGACCTGAAACTGTCACCGCTCGGCGATTCCTTCGATTACCCGCTGATCGTGAGTATATAGCATGGGAAGGTTGGCGGGTTTTAGCTACCGCGAAATCGTCAAGCGGCTAAAAGTATTCGGATTTGCCTTTGACCGGCAAGCTGCCGGAAGCCATGAGATCTGGTATAATGAACTAACTGACCTATATACCACCATCCCTAATCATCCCGGCGATATGCCGGAGGGCACACTAAGGGCAATCCTAAAAGAAGCAGGCATTGACCCCAATGATTTCTTGAAAAAGAAATAGTATTCCATCTTCAGCCCGACTATTTTTTGTTCCATGCCCATTCATACTCCGGGCTTCCTTCACCAGTACATCTTAGGGAGTTTAACCCGTAGGCGCGATCTCTCATCTGCTCCCACAGAGGGCACCCCGCAGACCTCCCCTAAAAATGAAAAAGGCGATCAGGAAATAATTTCAACCGCCTTCTATTCGAATACTTAAAAATTAACATGTGACCTTCTACTGATATTACTTCATCGCGTCCTCAAAGCGGATTAATTGTGCCCTCGGCAATCATTGCATCTAATGAATCAGCAAAGGCCTGCACTGTCTGGTCAATATCCTCTTTGCTGTGCGCCGCTGAAAGCACAGAAAATCCCCTGTCAAAAGCAGCAATGCCGCGCTGGAGCAAGTGAAGACCTAATCTGGTCATTATAGGTCCGAGCTCGGGGTTCATAATTTTCTTAGTATCCTTGGTGGGGGGCATTGTGTCGTCGGATGGCTCGAATTCAATTGGACCAAGGTAGAGGTGGACGACAGTCCTGCTGTAGAGACGGCTGCTGATACTCCGTTCTTTTAGAACTCTGTTACCCTCTTCCCGAAGATAATCGGCGCGCGCGCGTGTCCTTTTTTGCGGCTCACCATCCTGGTAAAGCTTGCAGGCAGCAATACCGGCTGCACACACGAGTGGGTTCGCATTCCAGGTGCCCGAGTGTAGTACCCGCCGCTCAAGGGGGGTTGTAGGGCTAAAGGCCTCCATGATATCAGCCCGCCCCACCACAGCGCCTATGGGAAGCCCCCCACCCACACACTTGCCGATGGTAGTCAGGTCGGGAGTGATACCTACCACCGATTGCCATCCTCCCGGGGCATCCCGAAAGCCAGTGACTACCTCATCTATGACCCACACCGTGTCGTACTTCCTTGTCAGATCAGGCAACGCCCTCACAAAATCATCCTCTATGGGAACCCTGCCATTCATAACGGCACCGCCCCCTTCGGTCAATAGTACCGCGTATTCTCTTGTAGCCAGCTCTTTCTCTACAATGTTGAGATCGTTGCTAGGTATTACGGTGACCTCATCTGCCAAGACCCCGGCTGAGCCTTCGTGTATCAGCTCATCTGCCCACCCGTGGAAGTTCTCCTCAAACCTGAGCACCTTCCTCCTGCCGGTAAAGATCCGGCTCAGCCTGACCGCCATCATGTTGGCTTCCTGCCCACAGGAGAAGAACGCCACCCTCTCCGCCATAGGCATCATATTCCTTATGAGTTCAGCCAGTTCCACCTCAAGTTCGTGGTTCTCACCATAGTGAACCCCTCTGGCCATCTGCTGCTGCACCGCCTCAACGATGGCAGGGTGAGAATGACCCAGGATCAAGGCCCCGTGCCCCATTATGTAGTCTATGTACTCGTTACCGTCGACATCCCACTTTCGAGAGCCCTTGGCGTGAGTGATATATGGTCTAAAGGGATCAAGTACACGCCCAAAGTGGGTGGCTCCATCCGCGGCAAAGTATTTCACTCCCCGCTCATGCAATTTCCCTGATCCTTGATGAGTGCTTATGTATTCCTCAACTAAGCTATCCATCGCTGCCATTTTCCACTCCTCCAATGTACTTTTAACTCTCGTTTATGCCTTCCTTCAGGTAGCGTACCATCTGTTTCCTGTTCATCCCCTCGATTGAAACCGTTTGGGCCCCACTTTCCATCCCTACATTAAGCACTGCCCTATGTCAAACGCTGAGGCACCACCCTTCTGTTAGATTCCCTCCATCCCTGGAATTTATCCTGAGCATAGTCGAAGGGTCAACTGCCCCAGTTCTCCATATTCCCGGGAGATTTATCCCGTATTGACAGGATCTCAAAGGACCTCCCCGCAGGTCTCCACTCAAAACAAAAAAGGCGATTAAGAAATAATCTCAATCGCCTTCAACTCAAATACTTAAAAATTAGGATGTGACCCTGAGCTTCTCAGAAGATACACAATATCTAAGTATTCCGACAAAAGCAAAGTGGAACCATTTTGTGTCAACTCAACGACCCTCTAAAATTGATAGACATACCACTTCCTCTCCGGCTAAATGTCCCTACGAGTCAACCGCAGGATATTTCCAGAGTAGATCATCTCCTTGTCTTCTTCAGGGATTTTCAGGTGCTCGATTGAGGTAATTGCCTCACTGATGTCGCCGATTACATGGGGGTAGTCGGAGCCCAGAATCAGGCGCTCGGCACCTGCCAAGGAGTAAGCACACATGAGGGCAGGCTCGAAGAAGCTGACCGTGTCGTAATAAAACCGTTTGAGGTAGTCCATGGCCGGGGCTGAGATGTTCTCCTGGCATTCGGGGTAAGCCTCGTAGCAGTTTTGTATCCGTTCCGCCAGGTAGGGAATGGCCCCACCCAGGTGAGAGACTATGAACTTGAGGTTGGGAAACCGCTCCAGCACGCCTCCCATGATTAATCGTACCACAGCCACACAAAGCTCCATCTCAAAGCCGATCATGGGACCAAGACGGTAATCCTTGTAAGTCTCCTTATCCGCTGGAGCCCGTGGGTGTATATGGATGGGCAGGTCGTAGTCGGAGATCCGTTCATAGAAGGGATAGAGGAGTGTGTTGTCCAGGCCCAAGCCGTTAATGTTAGTGCCGATACAGGCGCCTAGGAAGTTCAGTTCATCGATACACCGTTCGAGTTCCTTGACGGTTCGGTCAGGATCTAGGAATGGTAGAGTGGCAAGGGCCATGAAATGGCTTGGGTGGTCACGGCAAATCTGGGCAATCTCTTCATTCACCACCCGAGCAAGGGTTTCACCCACTTCCACAGGAAAGATGTCGACGCTGGGAGCGGACAAGGTCAGGATCTGCATGTCAAAGCCAGCTTTGTCCATATCCTCTATTCTTTGGTTAACGTTTTCCATGGGAGAGGTGATGGTGACCACCCTGTTTCCGTGTTGAACGAGGATTTGCCTGCCCCACTCATCTTTCTCCACGGCTATCCCAGCGGCTGCTCCATCCTTGTCCAACTGCTTTAGGAATCTGGTTGGGTAAAAATGGTTGTGGATATCGATTTTCATTGTTAATTCCTTCTTGATTCGCTTATTTGCCATTTTTCCTGCTTTTTATTTTATGCCTGAATTTACAAATGACTCTATTAACAAATGGATTAATCTTTTAACTCCCAACAAGACAATAAGTCTATCGAGTCTACAACCTCGCCAAAAAAGGTGGCTATGTTGAACAAGGAGCATTTCTTGGCTTCCGGACTTGTCCCTTCCGTCATATCCCTAGGAATAACAACACTATAATCTCTCATAAACCCGTCTCTGGCGGTAGATTCAATACAAACATTTGTCGCCAATCCGGTTAGCACTAAAGTTTTAATTCCATTCGATCTAAGAAATTGATCTAAGTGCGTTGAAACAAATCCGGAATATCTGTATTTCGGTATGATTACCTCACCTTCAATTGGAGTAACTTCGTAAAACTCTGAATATGAAGGGTCATATTCCCTTTGTAATCCCACACGCTCATAGTGCTCCACCATTGACGGCGACCTCAAATAGGGCGTCAATGTCATTTTGAGGTGAACAACAAATTTAGGAACTTTTCGCACCTTTTTTACGAAATCATTCAATCTCAGTGCTAAGTCTTTTGGGGGTTCTAGGTCGAAACCCATTTTGTGAAAAATGCCCCCTTCACAGCAATAGTCCCTTTGCATATCAATAATCAAAAGTGCAGTCTGTTCGGGGCTAATTTTTCTTTTTAGCTTTTCGGGATCCATCTTTCTCCTCAATATTCTTAATTAAGAGCATTCTAAAGAATGTTCTACTATGTTGATATGAAATAGACCTTTTAAGCAAGTATCCCTTTTATATTTGTACTGATTTTTTAGATCTTAGAATCTATTTTTTGGTTTAGATCCACTACCTCATTAGGTTCGGCAAGAAAAGTGTGATTTTTGGAAAGATCATCAGGATAATGATGCATATTATCATTGCCAGAACGAAAGGTACCACGCCTCGGAAAATAGTTTGAAGAGGTATGTCTTTCGCGACTCCAGCAATGACAAAGACATTTATTCCCACTGGGGGGGTAATCATGCCGATCTGTCCTAACAATACAATCATTACTCCAAACCATATTGGATCGAACCCAAGGGTTTGGACCACTGGGAAAAAAATCGGGACTGTAATAATAATTAGTGGCAGGGCCTCCACGACACAGCCACCAATTAAATACATCAATGCTATAACTACCAAGATAGCCATGGGAGAAATCGGGAGTCCACTTATCCAACTTGCCAGTCCATAGGGAATTCTAGAAATGGCCAGAAAATGGTTGAAAACAGTCGCTCCGGCAATAATGACCATGACCATACACGATGTGCGTAATGCTTCAAAAAAGGAGCGAACAATTCCCTGCCAGTTTAGCTGTCGTCTTAGTGAAGCAAGAATCAAAGCACCACAGGCACCAATTGCAGCGGCTTCAGTAGGAGTAAAAAAACCAGCAAATAGACCTCCCATGACCAGAACAAATAAAGCTAGCGTCTCTAGAACCCCTGTTAACACACTTACCCTCTCCTTCCAGCTGGGCATGATTCCTGGCGTAGGACTAATGCTGGGGTTAATTTTTACCATAACATAAATCGTGCATGTAAAAAGGCTGGCAAGAAGCAATCCTGGCAAAATACCAGCAATAAATAGTTTTCCAATAGACTCTTCGACGAGTATCCCGTAAATAATAAAAGTTACGCTAGGAGGAATAAGGACTCCCAAAGTGCCACCGGCAGCAACGCTACCACTAGCCAACGCTTGGCTGTATTTATATCTCCGCATCTCTGCTAATGAGACTGTACCTATGGTAGCCGCTGTGGCTATAGCTGAACCAGAGATAGCAGCAAAGCCAGCACAAGCGCCTATAGTAGCTATTGCCAAGCCTCCTGGCAGATGTCCAAGCCACTTATAGGCAACATGATAAAGTCTTTTGCCTATCCCCGCATTAAATAGAATCTGCCCCATAAAGATAAACAACGGGATTACAGTTAGATTATAAGAAGTGAATACACTAAAGAAATCTGCTACAGCGGTATGATATGCTCCTCTCATTGAAACTAAATAACTAAAGCCGATGAAGCCAAGCAAGGCCATTGCAGTACCAATTGGCATAATCTTCAGTAACATTATCAAAACTAGAACCACAATGCCGATAATGCCTACCGTAACAGGACTCATGATCCCTCCGGTTGAATTATAATGTCACTGAGTTCTACCAAAAGCACTAAACACATCATGGCACAGCCAAAAGCTAATATATATGCAAAAGGGTAAATCGGGATCTGAAGTGTTTCAGAAACTCGACCAAGGTTGTGCAATTTGTTGCCATATAGGCTACACTGCCATACAAGTAATGAGTAAATCACTATATTAAGTAAGCAATTGACACTATCAACAACCCTTCCAACCCGTCTCGGATAACGAGACGAGATGAATTCTATAGCTATATGACCCCGCAGAATTTGGGTATAAGCAATCGGTAAGGCAATGACAGCAGCCCCTAAAAGGCCTACAACATCAAAAGTGCCTTTAATAGGGTAGCCGAAATAGCGCAGAACAACATCTGCACAAGTAAGAAACATCATTATCGAAAGACCTAGGATTGCCATCCAGCAAGCCCATCGACTGAGAGCATATACAACGTTTCTAATATGGGTCATCTTTGCACCTAAAGCATAAAAGAAGGTGTCTAACCTAAATCAACTATGTCAGACACCCCCTATCAGCAGCATATTTATCATATTGCAGCTTACTCAAATATTATCTCTGGATAAATTTTATTATATTTTTCAATAAGTTGCTTCTTATAATCCAGAACCTCTCTTCCCGGCAATCCTTTAGCTTCCATAGCTTTTATATAATCATCAGCAAGGGGTTCAACCGCTTTCTCCCAGCGGGCACCCTCCTCCGGTGATAAATAGATAAGCTTGTGTCCCTTTCCCTTTCCGAAGTGATACCCTTCGACTTCCATGCTGTTCCACGTTTCACCTTCATATTCCACCCACTCTCTGCTAACCTCTGTAAAAATCCTTTGTATGTCCGGAGGCAGAGAATTCCACTTTTGTAGATTCATTGTAACAAAAAACGCAGTAACATAACCAACCTTGGGCCATGCAACGCTATAATCTGCTACCTCTGCAACTCTCCAACCCTTAAGCTCATTAACACCACCTGTCGTACCATCAACCACTCCTTTGTATAGGGCATCGTATTGATCACCCTTAGGCATGGCCACAGGAGTCGCCCCCAACGCTTCGACAATCTTGGAAGACAACCCTGTGGATCTTATTCTCAAACCCTTGAGATCTTCTAGCTTTTTGACAGGCTTGTCTCGCGTAAAAATAACACCTGGGAAGTGGGTATGAACATAAAGTATATGTGTGTCGGCAAGCTCTTTTGGTTTAAATTTTCTGTAGATGTCATCAGCGACTTTGCAAGGAACGATAGCATTGAAAGTATAGCCAGGGAGGTCAACAGCTTCCATCAAAGGGAAGCGACCCCGGGTATAGGCGAGACACGAATGTCCGATGTCAGAGGTACCCATAACTACCCCTTCATAGCAGTCCCTTGCTGATGTTAAAGCTCCCCCATGAAAGAAAGCGATCTTGACCCTTCCGTTAGTGCGTTTCTCTATCTCTTTTCCCCATTCTACAAGTGGCTTGGTGGCACCATATCTAGCAGGAAGGAAATTACTATATGTGAGTTCTATGGGTTCATTCTTCGATAAAGCTTGGTTTGAGAAGCCGAACAAGACTCCAAACATAAATACCAATAAAATAAAGACGATTTTTTTCTTCATGATTCATCTCCTTTGATTATTAAGACTGAAAATCCATTACTAGTTACAATCCTTAAGTGTATTCACCTCCTTTACTATAGGGTTTAGCCTTTCACAAAATTCATAACACATTGAAAATATTAAGTTTTTTGGAGTGCTCTAAAATTACTTCACCTCCACCCTAAAATTATTTGTAATTTCATATAGTTAGGCATTATATTTTCCACAAAAAGCGTTTATTTTAA
>JAUVXZ010000059.1 GCA_030603345.1 Pseudomonadota bacterium | reverse complement strand
TCCATCCAAGGCGGCTCAGGCGAAAGATAACGGTGTTTCTGCTTGCCTTCTGCCGGGCACGGATATCCGAGATCCAGGTATTGACGGTTTGCTGGATAACTCCGAGTTTTTCTGCCAGGGCTTCTTCAGTCCACTTACATTGCTGATCTGAAGTGGCTATATCGCGGGCGATCTGTTTTTTATCCCTGGGGCTTAATCTGTCTCCATGCGTGAGGTTGCATCTTGCCGCCTCAAGCAAAAGTGCTATCTGATTTATTTCGTAATCAAGGGGTTCTATTTTCCATTCAACAGCTGCGATCTTTTTAAATCCACGTTCTTTGAATGCAAGCCAACGATGGATACCATCCAAAATCAATCTAGCTTCTATTTTTTCACTGTCCTGAGGATAGTTAAAAACCCTTTGAGTCTTAATTGGTGGAAATTTTGCCCCTATTTTAAGGGCCTCGATATACGCCTTAACTGTCTTTTCGCTTTTCCCTTCTCTTGGATAGATAAAAGTTGACCAGGTTAAATCAGCAATAGTGACTTCCATCCTATCTCCTTATAGCGCTGGATAAAAAAGAGGTAGCCGTTCACAGGCTCAGAGTTCATGAAAGGGGATGAAAAGGAGACGGGGCTACACTTCCCCCGGTTGACTCATTCCAAGCCGTGGCGCTCTCTTACTGGCCGATAACAAGATAAACCCCCTGTTTCCGCTTTTTGATTAATTATTTAGCCCCGGCCGCCTTTTTGTACGAGGGCAAGGTTGTACATCCTTTTGAACTTATAGGTATCTCAATTCCATTTTGGTCTTGACATTAATTTGATGTGTATATAATATATAAAGTATACACATTCTTTGCAAGGAGGTACTATGCGAACTAATATTGTCATTGATGACGATCTCATGAATGAGGCAATGACACTTAGTCAAATAAAAACCAAGAAAGCCATTGTTGAAACCGGTCTTAAATTATTAGTCCAAATCAAAAAGCAGGAACAATTGAAAAGCCTTCGTGGCAAACTTAAATGGGATGGTGACCTCGATACGATGAGGCTAGATCAATGATTTTGGTCGACTCATCCGTATGGATCGATTATTTCAACGGAAATCATACGTGGCAAACAGATTTACTGGACAATTATCTATCCAATGTTCCTATTGTCATGGGAGATTTAATCCTTACAGAGGTCCTTCAAGGTTTCAAAGCTGATAAGGATTACGAAACGGCTAAATCTTTTCTAAGCGCTCTCCCTTTTCGTCAAATGGGTGGATACAGTGTCGCCATTCAAAGTGCCCAAAATTACCGAAAGCTTAGAAAAGCCGGACTAACTGCCAGAAAGACGATTGATGTGATCATTGCAACTTTCTGCATCATTGAAGATTTGACTTTGCTTCATGATGATCATGATTTTAATCCTATTGCATCCCATTTCCCTCTTAAGACTTCTGCACCAAGGTGAAATCAGTATATGCCTTTCCCATTGATGTTTTGATGTACAACGAAAAGCTGAGGGGCCGGGCGTCGAACCCCAACAACCTCCTAAAAAAACACAAAAAATCAATTCACTATACAGCTGGCAAAAGCTGCGGGTTAAGCCCGGTCCCTCTCAAGCGCCTTCGCCGGACAATGTCTTAACTCATGTAGCTTAAGTGAATAAATACGCAACATCCATTCCTCTCTAAATGCTGATCCCAACTCTGCTTCAGTCAACGTTAGAAGTGCTGAATCATATAAGTAAATCCCGAATTGTGGCTGATTGAGAATAGGGATGCTTGACCAAAATTCGCTTTCAGTTTTTTGATGTTTTGAAGCTGGAGGAAGAAACAAATCCATAAGCTCCCTGAAGTTCAAGCTTTCAATCTCATGATCGTTCAAATAATCTTTTATTCTATTGCCAGCTCTTGTCGGGAAACCAATAGAATCAACCAGCTTTTCAGATGGCCATTTTACATCAATATTATTGGTATCATGTATCGATTTAATTGATGCCATGTATCATTACTGTTCAAAATAGATCCAAAATCGCCTTTTTGGACAGGTAAGTATATGATTTTACACGATGGCTTCTGTCTGCAGTAATCAGGTTGTCTTTGAGGCAAGATGCTGCGTAAAAGCGCGAACTGTCGAGGGTTAAGGGGGTAGTTAGAAGCCAAAAAAGTCCTCATAAGCCATAAATAAAGAGTTTTTGAGAGCCTGCAGCTGCTTCATAAGAATGCCCGGGCCTCTCCACAGCCAAAATGCTGTCCATAGAAAAAACCGATTTTGCACAACAGTGATTCTTTACAATTACCTTTTCAATGCGTGTCACAGTGAAATTAATGAGCCTAAAGCTCATTAATGAGAAGACTCCGTTATTCAACTTATATTCATCTTCCCCGCCTGCCGTCCGTCGGGCAGGTCTTTGGGCCTTTGTAGCTCAATAGTAACAGGGAAATTACATAAAAAAGGCCTTCCCCTCAGGAAGAGAGGAAGGCACGTGTGTTTTCTCGGCTCAAAGAAGGCTCTTAATAATAGGGATCACCATCATATCCGAGCTCTTTCCAGTTGAGGACATATGCGGTCTTTCCGTGGCAATCTTTACAACTAAAGGCTTGTTCTATCGGAACAATGGAGTGGGTTATGCTGAAATTGAACTCTTTGGTAACCAGGGTAGCCTCCTCGTATTTTCCTTTCTCATATTTTCTCATCTCCTCAATCGTAGTTTCTCCATCCTTATTGGCGTCTGCTGCCCGAACCTCAGGGACAATAACAACATCATCAAGTGAAGTGTCAGGTTTTTCAATAAACCAGGTGAACGCAATCACATTAAAGGGATAGATTTTGGCTATGAGATCTGTGGCTCCCAGGATAGGAAGAGGACCTATTTTCTTTCCGATGTACCATTTGTGTTTTGGAATCCATTCTGGATTCCTCATTTGTGTTACCGGTTTCCCATCCTCGGTAAATTTGTTCCAGGTTCTACTCTTTATCGCCTTTCCCGGTCGTCGGCCGGTATGGCAGGTTACACATGCTATTCTCGTAACATGTTCACTGTCCAATATATCACCTTCGTCAAGCCTGCTGTGGGGCTTTTCCTCGTGGCACTTAGTGCAGGAAAGGGTCCCTTCCATGGTGTCCTCGGTTGTATCAATGGCATATCCCTTGGCGAACTGGTGATCGCTGCGGGCATCGGTGAGTCTCTCATGACAATCATGGCACCTCATTCCCACTGCCAGGTGAATATCGTGTTCTTCATCAACCATATCCCCTCTCTTAAGCATGGCATAGCGTTGATGGCACTTTGCGCACTGAGCCACTGTTGGTTTCCCTTTCCCATCTCTAGTCTTATGACAGAGCAGGCAATCGGTCTTTCCGGTTGCTGGATCTCTATACGATGAGGTGTGACATTCCCCGCACTGTTTGTTAAACCCCTTAATCCTCCCCTGTTTTTCAAAACTAAAATTATTAAAGGCGTCCCACTTTTCCAACATTCCAAGACCCTTACCGCAGCCACCGAGGGCCGGACACCTTCCGAGTTGTCCATGATAGGAGCTTTCAACAACGTCTTTTGCCTGGGCACTCGGAAGATAACAAAAAAGGGCAAGGGATACCATGCTTAGGAGTATTACGCTGGGCTTCACTGTTTTCACTTTTCACTTCTCCTGTTTTGTTTAGCCAAAATGAAACACTGGAAATAAACATTGATTTCAAAGGTATGTCAAGGAAAAAGTGCTCAAAACCTGGCGCTACCTTGTCATCCTATAGGGGTTACGATCTTTATCTCTGCCTTGTCTTTGAGGGATCGGAGCCAGGCATTAAAGATCCTCCTGTCTTGTGCAGAAAGAAGCATTTGTTTATAGTCATTCTTTTCTTTTTCAAAATCCCTCGTATCAATATCTTTTCTGTCCAACCATCTGATAACATAGACTTTATTATTTAGTTCAAAGACCTTATCCGGGTATCTTTTTTGAGCCGAGAGGGTAAAGGCTGCTTCAGACAGCGAGGGTGCATAACCGATTGTGGGGATACTCTCTCCTCTGGGAAAGAGGCCTGTCTCACCTGTCTCTAACCCCCTTTTCTTGGCAAGTTCATGCCAGTCAGTGTTTCCTTTGAGCTCCTCTAGATAGCCCTCCGCCTCCTTTTGTGCGGCAACAAGAGCAAGATGATCTTCCAGGTCCTTATGCACCTGATCAGAGACCTCGGTGATTTCTGGAATATAGGAATCCCGAATGTCAGCGACCTGGATGAGATAGAATTTTCCGTCGTGTTCGATGATCTCACTAATCTCGCCTTTTTCTAGCGAGTTAACGGACCGTTTGAGTTTTTCATTATCTCCAAACCCTGGAATAGGGCCGTTCTTAGCAAAATAGTCGCTCTCATCCACCGTAAGCCCCTGTTGAGCTGCATATGTGGCTAAATCAATATCGTATGGCATCTGATCAAGTAACGTTAGCATCCTCTCATGGGCCATTTCCCGGGCCATGTCTTCCTTTATTGATGTCTCTATTTGATCCCGGACCTCAGGGAGGGTTGTAAAAACAGCCTCTTTTCTGTCCTCGACCTTGATTATATGCCAGCCAAACCGAGTCCTGACTGGCCCGCCTATCTCTCCTTTTTTCAGGCTAAAGGCGAGTTCTTCAAAAGGCTTAAGCATTTTTCCTCGGGTAAAATAGCCAAGATCCCCTCCTTTGGAGGCAGTAGGGCCTTGAGAATGTTTTGTAGCCAAGGCTGCAAAGTCTTTTCCGTCTTTGGCCTCTTTTGATATCGCAAGAGCCTCTTCTTTTGCCTTGGCATCTTCTGATTCCGATGCATCCGGTGAAACTCTAATGAGGATATGGCGAGCCTTTACCTGTTCCGGTTCTCTAAATTGCTCAGGATTGAGTTCATAAAAATCCGAAATTTCTTCTTCTGCAGCAGTTACCTTATCCAGATAGCCGGATGGATCAATGGTAAGGGAGGCTATCTTCATCTTAGCTGGAATCCTGTATTTCTCTTGGTTTGCCTCAAAATACTCCTCCTTCTTTGTTTCACTTGCCTCGATTGTTCCCTTAAAATCCTTAGGATTGAAGACGGCAAAACCAATAGCAATTTTCTCTTTTTGATACGTATAATAGTGTAGTATTTCTGTCTCTGATATCGGAAAAAAGGAGCTAATATATTGATCGATTTTTTGCCCTAACAAGTCCGATTTTATCCCTGATTCAAAGTCCGCCGGCTCCATTCTATTGTGCCTCAAAAGAGACTGATACCTACCCTCATCAAACTCACCATTAATCTGAAAGGCAGGGTAGGTGAGTATGGCATGAGCAACCTCCTCATCGGTAACCCCAAGGCCGATCCTGGCTGCCTCCTGACTGATGAGTCTCTTATTTATCAGGCTCTCCAGGGCCCTTTGCTTGATTTGGAATGCCTTGATGAGATTCTCATTCCAGTACTCTTTATACTGTTGCTGTAATGACTTGAGCATCTCTCGATACACTGCCTCATATTCGATTCCGGTGATCAGATCGCCATTTACGTAGGCGATCTTTGAGCCAGGTCTGCCCCGGATTGCAGAGACACCCCAAAAGACAAAGACAACGGCAATGAGGCCAATCATTACCTTAATCATGAAAGATTTGCTATGTTTCCTTATGTTTGTGATAAACATGAGACGCAGCCTCCCTCAACTAAAATTCAATCCCTTTTCTCGCCACTAACCCCTTTTGAAAAGGGTGTTTGATCTCATCTATACGTGAGATAAGGTCAGCCCACTCAAAAAGCTCTTTAGGGCAGGTTCTTCCGGTAAGAACCAGCTCGAGATTATCGGGTTTTTTCTCTAAGAGATCAACCACCCGCTTCAAGGGTATTAGTTTAAAGTCAATAGCCACGGTAATCTCATCTAAAATGAGGATATCGTAGCCGCCGTTCTTTATGAGCTCCTCGGCCTTTGACAGTGCCTTATTGGCCTGCTCAAAGTCTACAGGTGATGGGTTTTCCGGGTCAATGAGCTCTGTTGTTCCGTAGCGAAAGAGATCAATCCCGAGCTTTCCGAGGCTCTCGACCTCACCATAGTTCCATATTTTCATAAAGTGAATAATTGCAATCTTG
Source organism: Pseudomonadota bacterium (assembly GCA_030603345.1). Classification (GTDB taxonomy): domain Bacteria; phylum Desulfobacterota; class DSM-4660; order Desulfatiglandales; family B25-G16; genus JADFWK01. The sequence goes on along the minus strand of JAUVXZ010000059.1, from coordinate 8,939 downwards.
AAATTATGCCCGGCAGCCCTCAGAGCTAGACCAAGGGCAGCAGTTGTCTTTCCCTTTCCACGTCCTGTATAGATGTGAATCAGCCCGAGATTATCCTTTTTTTTCATTATGCGCCTGTGTCTTAGTTTAGATACTTCAGTTGTCGTTTTTTAACCGATTAAAAGGTTCCTGTCAATCTTGGAGGCTAAAGAATTGTGCCCAGACAAGGAAAATGCTATAGATTCTATTATATTTCTCCGGCATAGGTAAGTAACCAAGGGGGTCGAAGATCTGGGAGGCACAAGGCGAATAGAGAAAGGGGATAGGTAAGCCAATGCTCAAGCGGGGATTAGTCCAGGTCTATACAGGAAAAACGAGGCAGATGAACCTTGCCCATATAGGGCTGGCGCTAAGGGCGACCGGACAAAACCTGCGTACCTTTTTGATGGGCTTCCTCCGGCACCCATTTGTAGATACAGAAGATAGAGCGCTTTCGTTTCTTAAACCCAACGTAGTAGTCAGGCGAATACCCGTAACAACTACACCCTCTGTTGAGAACCTGCCTGATAGAGACAGAGACGAGATCAGGTCCTCCTTCAAATACATCCAAGACATAATCCTTGGCGGCTCGTATGACCTCGTTATACTGGAGGAAATCAATCAGATCGTCAGCAGTGGCATTATCCCTCCAAGCAATATCATGAACCTCATCAAGAAAAAGCCTGCTCACGTGGAACTGGTTTTGACTGGCAGGGATGCAGAGGATGAGATTATTGAGCAGGCTGATCTGGTAACCGAAATGGTTGAGCATAAAGTGGAGAAAGGTTCCTGGGAGGTTGAAGGCCGCGATCCGGAGGGATGCATAGGGGTAGTCACGGGAAATGGTAAAGGCAAGACTACCTATTGCCTGGGGCGGGCCATGTTCTTTGCTGCCAATGGAATCCCCTCGAGCATGTTACAGTTCATAAAATCTCCCCAGGCCTATGGCGAGGTTATTGCTTGTGAAAGATTCCCAAATCTTGAGATCAAGAGCATGGGGGAAGGTTTTATCTTCGGTCCAGGTCGGCCATCAAAAAAACACAGAGAGGCTGCTCGAGGCGCCTGGGAGGCCTGTTTAAGAGAGATATTCTCTCTCACCTATCGTCTTATTGTTCTGGATGAGATTAACATAGCAACCCATTTAGACCTTGTTCATCCAGATCGGGTGAGGGAGATGATGTTCTTGAAGCCGAGGGATCTGCATATTATCTTGAGTGGCCGGGATGCACACTCGGAGATGATGGAACATGCCTCGGCTGTATTTGAGATGAAGGAGATCAAACACCCGTTTCACAGAGGTGTTGAGGCCAGAAGAGGGATAGAATTTTGACTCTGCGATCTTACTATTACTACCCTTCTTGGTCTTGATTGATATTAAGTGATTGAAAAAACTTGGATATTCTTTTTCCAACCCTTATGTCCTTTAAGGGATGATAGAAAAGTTCCCTAAGGATAATATCAACAGAGTCACAATAAAAGATTAACCAATTTGTTAATCTATTCTGATAAAATCTTCTATTGACATCTGCCACGAAAACTGTTCATCTGTGCCCAATTCTAAAATAACGGTGAAAAAAATAGCCTTGATACGGATAAGGAGATCCTGTGTTTCAATTTGAAACTGAGCAAAAGATATGTGAGATTGGGGGTGTAAGATTTGGCGGGCAGCCCGGTGAGTACCCAACAGTGGTTGTTCCCTCCATTTTTCAAAAAGGAGACAAGGTTTTTGAGGGAAGCAAAAGAAAGGGAGGATTTAACAAAAAACGAGCTGGAGAGCTCTTGAAGATGACCGACAAACTGTCAGCAGAGACCGGGGTTCCCTGCATGGCCGATATTGTGGCAAATACAGGGGCGGAATTTGAAACGTATATCGACTTTGTGACAAGTGTAAGTGACATGCCTTTTTGTATTGATGCCTGGGTCATGAAAACTAAGTTGGAAGGAGCAAGCTACTGTGCTGACAATGGTCTTCTGGACCGAATGTTTTACAACAGCCTCACCATCTGGGAGAAGGATTTAGAGGCCGAGATAAAGGAGATTTCCGATATGGGGGTCAAACACGTCCTCCTCGTGGCCTTTGATCAGGAGGACCAGATGCCCACCGGGCGAATCACGGGCACACAGAGGCTCTTGGATGCAATAGAAAAGGTTGGGGCAACCTTTGAGAGTATTTTCATTGATACCTCGGCCATGAATGCCCCGGCTGTTGCCCTGTGTTCTCTAGCAAATAGGTTAATTAAGGAAAAGTGGGGATTTCCCTGCGCCAGCGCCCCTTCAAATGGCTCCTATATGTGGAAGGCTGCACGAGAGCTGTGGGGATTTCGCGGATGGGCTGGAGCTGACGCAGCGCTAGAGGGGCTGGCAGCCACCCTGTTTCATGATATGATTTTCTCTGGGCCCATGGCAGGTTCTAGCAGACTCTTTCCGGCTGTAGCGCTGGCCGATGCCTTTACGGCCACATTGCTCTTTGGAGAAACAAAAAAGCTCCCTCCCTCAGAGAGCCATCCCCTGTATATGCTTTTTCCCGACTTTGTGGAGCAGGTCAAAGCACTCTAGCTGGATACCTCCGTGGAAAAGATGCTGCACGATTGGACTACGGGTTATTCAAACAAATGTCTGAGGTTGTGATAATAATTGTGATGACCGAGGAGAGAAGCTATGACAGAAATGATGCCGAAGGAACGAATACAGAGGTTTTTCAACCGAGAACCAGTGGATGTGATGCCCTGCTTTAGCGGCATGGGCATGGTGACCGTTCAGGCGATTGAGCAGATGGGAATACGCTTTGCCGAGGTTCACACCTCCGCCGAGCATATGGCCCACTCAGCCATAACCACAGCAGAACTGTTCGGTTTCGATGCAGTGGTGATCCCGTACGACATGTGTACGGTGCCGGAGGCTTTGGGTAGGGGTGTGAGTCTCTATCAAGATTCAGAGGAGATCCTCTATCCTACGGTGCCCTCCAAATGGGCGACCCTGGATGAGGCAGCCATCCCCACCGATTATCTGAGTCAGGGCAGAATGCCGGTAGTGGACGAGGCCCTGGGAATCGCGAAATCTAAGGGTGATGGAAGATTCGCCGTGGGGGGGTGGGTGCTCGGACCCTTTACCATGGCCGGACAGCTGATCGAATTGGATGTCCTCCTCAAGGGGACTAGAAGGCAAAAGGAAAAGGTCGAAAACTTTCTCTCGCAAATGACCGACCTCGTCATCCAGGTGGCCCGGCACTATCAGAACCTGGGCGCAGATTATATGAATATCCGGGAGATGGGTTCAGGCACCGCTATCATCTCTCCCCGGGTGTGGAAGATGTTCATTCAAGAGAATCTCCAGAAGATCTTCTCAGCCCTGAAATCACCCAGGATACTCCACATCTGCGGATCCACCGATATGATTATTGAGATGATGAACGAATGTGGGGCCGATGCCCTCAGCGTCGACCAGAAGAACAATGTGGCTGAGACCCGGAAAAAGCTCGGGGATGAGGTGCTGCTGCTGGGGAATTTTGATCCCTATGAAACCCTGGTTCAGATGGATGCATCGGAAGTGGAGCAGGTTATCAAGACATGTATCGATGCCGGGGTAGACGCAGTCTGGCCCGGATGTGATATATGGCCGGATGCGAAAAAGGAAAATGTAGAGACCTATGTCCGAACCGTACGGGGATATGGTAAGAGGCCGTCACCTGAGGTCGGAAGGGTGTAAACAGTCTGTATACGACCAATTCATTCCTAAGGAGGAAGTGAGGTATGGGAAAAGAAGGATTGAGAGACGAGCTCTTAAAGGCATTGAGCGATGCGGTGGTTGATATGGATGAGGACAAAACGGGAGAACTCGCACAAAAGGTTCTGGATGAGGGCTTGAATGCCTATGACGCTGTCATGAATGGTCTGGCTGCAGGAATGGAGATCGTGGGGGATCTCTACGATAAACACGAATACTTTGTGCCCGAGCTCCTCTTGTGTGCCGATGCCCTCTATGCCGGTCTGGATATCTTGAAGCCCCACATCAAACCGGAGGATCTGGGTGAGAGTGCGAAGGGTCAGGTAGTCATTGGAACGGTGCAGGGTGATGTCCATGATATCGGTAAGAACATTATCAAGATGATGTTCGAGGTTGGGGGTTTCACGGTGCATGATTTGGGCCGTGATGTACCGCTAGAGAAATTCGTGGAGGAGCAGATGCGAACCGATTCCGAGATCGTGGCCCTTTCAGCCATGATGACCACCACCATGATGGGCATGAAGAAGGTCGTCGAGATGATCAAGGAAAAGAATCCCAACGTGGCCATCATGTTGGGTGGGGCACCGATGACCAAGGATGTGAGTGAACTATTTGGAGCAGATGGCTATGCAGATTCAGCGGGAAATGCTGTTCAGGAGGCTATTAAGATGATTAGCCGATTGCGGGAGATGCAGAAGTAATATTGACGAGTGACTATTGGCAATTCATTATTGCTTATTGATGTTCAAAAAGAGTCAATGGAAAATCGACAAAGGAAAGTGTTTGATGGGACCGGAAGTTAAAGCAAAGATCATTTTTCAGCCATCCGGAAGGAGAGGAGAGGTTGACAAAGGGTTAAGCATCATCGAGGCCTCCCGGCAGCTAGGGGTTGATATTGAGACACTGTGTGGAGAAAAGCGGGTGTGTGGCAAGTGTATGATACGCATCGAAGAGGGATTTTTCGAAAAATATGGCATTAAGTCGAGCAAAACCAATGCAAGCGGGTGGCAGGAAGAGGAAGACAAATTCATCACCCCTGATCAAAGGGAGCAGGGGTACCGTCTGGGTTGCTGTGCCAAGGTCGAAGGGGACCTGCTCATTTTCGTTCCCGAGGAATCCCGGGCTGGCAAACAGGTGGTGAGCAAGGCGGCCCGGGATATCCATATTGAATGGAATCCTGCGGTCAAATATTACTATGTTGAGGTGGCTGAGCCAACGTTTGAGGAGCCCACTGCTGATCTGGAACGAATCCTGGACGAGGTGAATCAGCACTATGGACTCGAGAACCTGGATATTGATTATATCGCACTAAGGAGGCTGCCGAGCCAGCTCAGAGCGGGAGGATGGAAGGTAACCGTGGCCGTCTGGATGGATAAAGAGATAATCCGCATTTTTCCTGGCAGGGTAGAAGACTACTATGGCTTAGCTATTGATGTAGGAACGACCACGGTGGCCGCCTATTTTTGCGATCTGGCCACCATGGAGGTCCTTGATACCGTCTCAATGATGAACCCCCAGTGCAAGTATGGCGAGGATGTGATGAGTCGCATCACGTATCACATGATGCACCAGGATGGACTTCAAAAGATGAGTGACGATATCATCGAGGGGCTGAACAGCTTAGTAAAACAAGCATGCGAGGGCACCCATCCGCCTAAAGAGAACAAGAAAAACGGGGGGAGTGATAAAACGGCAACCGCGGAGAAAGAAGAAGACAACCACTATCTACGCCTCAATCCCAGTGATATCATTGACATGACCATTGTCGGTAACACAGCGATGCACCACATCCTTCTCAAGCTAAACCCGGCGCATGTGGGGCTCGCGCCTTTTCCTCCAGTGGTTCACAAGGGCCTTGACATCAAGGCGCGGGACCTCGGAATTCAGATAAACGAATCGGCCTATGTACATATTTTACCGATTGAGGCCGGATTTGTGGGAGCTGATAATGTAGGAGTGCTCATTGCGGAGGAGCCTTACAAGAAAGACGAAATTCAGCTGATTATCGACATCGGCACTAACGGCGAACTGGTACTGGGGAACAAGGAAAAGCTGATCTCCTCTTCCTGTGCCACCGGCCCGGCATTGGAGGGTGCTCAGCTGGCCTTTGGCATGCGCGCAGCGCCGGGGGCCATCGAGCGGATCACCATCGACCCCGGCACCCGCGAGGTGGATTATAAGGTAATCGGGCGGGATTCCTGGAGAAGTTACTCAAAGCCCGGGGAGATGCAGGCAAAGGGGATCTGTGGTTCGGGTATTTTGGATGTGCTGGGTGAGTTGTATCGTTCAGGGGTGGTTCTCAAAAGCGGGAGATTTAATCCAAAACAGAAGTCCAACCGCTTTCGAAAGAACTCCGACAATAATCAGCCCGAATTTGTAATTGCCTGGAAAGAAGAGACCAGCATCGGTAGAGATGTCGTGATTACCCAGAAGGACGTACGCCAGATCCAACTGGCTAAAGGGGCCCTCTACTGCGGGTGTAAGCTGATGATGAGGCAATAGGTATAGATAAGGTGGACAAGGTAAAGATAGCAGGCGCTTTTGGCACCCATGTTGATCGAGAAAAGGCCCTTATCATGGGACTTTTTCCTGACTGCGAAATCGACAAGATCATCTCTGTAGGTAATGCTGCTGGTGATGGGGCCAGGGCTGCACTTATCAACCGAAAAAAGAGGGAAGAGGCCAATTGGGTTTCACGGAATGTGGAATACATCGAGTTGACGGTGGAGAAGGACTTTCAACAGCAGTTCATGGAGGCCATGCAGATCCCCCACATGAAGGATGAATTCCCCCATTTAAAAGGGATCGTTCCAGACGAGATCTTAGATCAAAAATAAAGAATTCCCTTACTGGTATCTCCCAAATTTCCTCGCAGCATCCATAAACCACTGGATTTTTTCGGGTGGAGCAATTCCTGGAACTTCACATCCAGAGGCAAGGACAAATCCACTATTGGGAGCAGCTATATCAATACAGTTTTGGATTGCTTTTTCCATATCATCCTTGCCGCCTAAGAAAAATAGATTTGTATCCACATTACCAATGACAACCGCCTTGCCCCTTGCAACCTCAACTGCCTTGGCCAGATTTGTGGGTTCATCAACACTTATTGCCGCTGCACCTGTTTCTACCATCTCTTCCAGGATGGGATCTGCATACCCTCAGATATGCAGGGTGCAGTTAATGCCTTCCTCCTTCAATCTCCCTATTGCCTTTTTGTGATATGGAAATACAAACTCCCTGTACATCTTTGGAGAAATGAGGCTACATGAGGCTGGAGCCTCTGAATAACTCATACCTGCTCCAGTTGATGGGATTGCCAGCCCAAAACGGATGGCTACCTCTGTAGTCAACTCCATCAGCTCATGAACATACGCTGGATCTTTCATTGCATCCCTTATCAGTTCAGTGGCATCCCTTAGGGCAATTGCGATAGTCCATGGCCCGGCAATAACTGCCCCAACGCTAGAGTCAGTTATAGCATCCTTGATCATCTTACATGCATCAAGATAATCAGGCAAATTTCCATCTTTATAAGGGTCTGGTATGGTGAGGCTGTTTAATTTTGCTTTATCCTCAAGGGCTAGCTTTTTGGATATACACATTCCGTCATCTGGAAATTTCAGCTCATTTCCCATGGCCTCGGCCTCCATGAGCAAATTTGCCATGACTACAATAATATCGGGCCTGTATCTCTCATAGGCGGCAATTTCTGCCTTAGCAAGTTTTTCTTTGTCTGTTAGAAATTCCTTTATACTAATGCCAGTCAGCTGGGCGGCAAACTGGCCTAATATGGGATATGCGGGCACCACATCCGCATATTCTCTTTTAAATGCGGCCTTCACCCTCTTTTTTCCGGTATATGCATTCATGCTTTCCTCTCAAGATATAATAACCGTCTAATTTAAGTTTACATAATTTGAGTGATAAATCCTAGATCATAATATCTAAATCCTAAATGGTTCGACAAGCTCACCACCCTGAGCGAAGTCGAAGGGCAAATTCCAAATTCAAATGTTCAAAATTCCAAACTATTAAGTAACCTCATAAGATCCAAATTCCAAAAATTTTTTGATCATTTGGATTTTAGTATTTGGTATTTTTTAGGATTTCGGCCTGCCCTGGCGCGACATACCAAAGGTTCAATGTGAATGATTAAGTCGCACCCTTCATGCATTTATTCCTTGCTTTTGACTTGAGAGTCCAGGTCTGGGCCAGGGATTTAGGGTTTAGTATTTCGATCTTTTATATTCAGTGTTCTTTTTGCAATCCATTTATCATGCTCGTAGTCAATAACCCTCTGGAGCATGATCTTCTGGGCCATGACCGGTCCTGCCCCATGCCAAGTCCCTACACCATGGAGTCCGGCAGTCCAGTTCTGCAAGAGTTTGTGAACCTTCATAATGTTTTCCGTAGGTTCGTCAGAACCGAAGCTGTAAAACTCCTCAACATAATCTTTGACCTCAGGATTTTTTAGCTCTTTCAGAGAGGGAAGGGTAACTATCAGTCCTCCACCGATATCTCCGGCAAGTGCCATAATCCTCCAGAAGGCATTACAGACATTTAGCTTCGATACATTTCCCATAAGCTCATCAGGTAGATATACACCTGACCCTTTTGGTTCCTCAGCACCGTTGTAGGCTGCTGCTAGGCCACATGCCCGACTGGTTTCCCTTAAGGCCACCATTTCCATGAGCTGCTCGTTTATATGGGTTGCCTTATCTAAGCCTTTATATTCCTGAATAAGCTTGCAGGCCCCGATTATCTGGTTCATAAATCCTACCTTGCATGTTCCCCCACATGTCATTCTATGGGTCTTTGCAAATCTGGTTACTAGCTTTACGGAGTACTGATATTCACCACAGTGAAATACACGCTCCCATGGAATAAATACATTATCAAAGATGACCATAGAGGTCTCTCTCTGGCCAAAAACGGGATTGCCGAGTTCTTCCAAATCATCTGCCTGGTCTCTTTCTGCTGAATAGGGGGTATACTGACAGATATAAGTTATTCCATCGGCATCAACTGGGGTAGCAAAGGCGATAGCATAGTCCTCCTCCCCTTTGTAATGAGCGGCCTGTGGTAGTACATTGATATAATGGCTTGCAAATGCGCCGCTTATATTGATTTTTGCCCCCTTGACCACGATCCCATCTTTGTTTTTGTCCACAAGTTTTAAAGAGAGATATGGATCT
>JAUVXZ010000247.1 GCA_030603345.1 Pseudomonadota bacterium | reverse complement strand
ATTCTGGCAAAGTCACTGTGGATAGTGAAACAGATCGGCGTACTCTTTGTTCAAGTCAAGGCACTCAACTCTCATTTGATGCAAAAAAGATAGTAGTGGAATCTGATTATAGGCCTGAGTGGGAGAGAGCCGAAAAAGATGCCAGAAAAAACCTCTTTGCAGATGGCAAAAAATATGGTGGTTTTGTATACACCGAGATACATAAACGAACAGATTACTTAAAGGGCCTTGTTGACAAAGTCAATACATTGACAGCAGAGAGAGAAAGATATGTATCAATGGCGAAAGAGGCCCGGAAACGTGGTGACGAGATAGGGTACGAGTCTTCTATGTCTGAGGCCAAGAAGATAAGTAGAGAAATACTGGAGTTGAACAAAAGAATTGCCTTCACCGGAAGGCGGCTAGAATGCGACTTTGGGCTTTTCTCTCACTACGGGTATCTGGCCAAGCATCCTGAATTGTCGAAGAAATTCCAGGGAAAGGAATTCATATTGAAGCAATTAGACAATATTGAGATGATACATGCTGAGTTCAATGCTATGATTGAAGAAGGGATGAAACTGTCAATGAAAGATATGGAAGATCTTATGGATGAGATGAAGGGAAAGGTAGAAGAATTCAGGGAAAACAGAGACAAAAAAGATCCCTTTGAGGAATTGGATAAAGATTAGTGGAAAATCTTTCGCTCTGGAAAGATGACAGAGCGAATCATCTTAGAAATGAAAGCCAATGCAGGGAGTACTATGATGACAATGGGAATACGTTGGATTGACGGGTTGGAAAAGAGCAGGTTGAAAACATGTTTTCTTATCTTACTCTCTCTTAGTGTCTTTTTCGGATGCGCAGCCAGTGACAAGGAGGTAAAGCCAGCAGATAAACCTGTTGCCTCTGAGATGACCCTTGACAAGGGAATCGACAAATTAGCCCACGAGGTTTCACAATCGCTGGCACCAGAGAAGCGACCGAACATAGCAGTTGTGGACCTGCTTGGGCCAAATGACGACCATACCCAATTAGGATCGTATATCTCCGAGAAGCTTATCACCCGGCTATTCAAATCAGGGAGGTTCGAAAAGGTTCTGGAGCGGAAGCTCCTACAAGACCTTCTGATGCAGCAGAAGGTTGAAATGGAGGGATATTTTGATCAAGATACGGTGAAGTCTATCTGCGGAAAGATCGGAGTCGATGCAATGCTCATGGGATTCGTGACAGATTGCGGATCAATAGTTGATGTGAATATCCGACTTATCGACACGAACGGGGAAATTTTGAGTGTGGCTGAAGCACAGATTGATAAAGACCCCGGTGTTAAGAGCATGCTCCGGGGCGTAAAGACAGCCACCCTCACGGTGGCTATCATTCCATCAGACGTAGAAGCGTCCGTGGCAGTAAGTGATCGGCTGGTAAACAGCACCGACGGCATTGCCTTTTTCAGAGATGTCCCACAGGGCAAACGGAGCATTATCGTTACTGCCAAAGGGTATGAGATAGTCCAGGAAAGTACCTATCTGAACGATGACAGAAGCATCACTATTCCCCTTACTTCAAAAAGGGGCACCTTAACCCTCAGAATAGCGCCTCCTCAAGGGGAAATCCTTTTTGATGGTGAAGCCAAAGGCAAGGCTTCTCAAGGGTTCATGGTCTTGAAGGATGTACCTTCAGGTAAACACACCATCATGGCACAGGCAGATGGCTATCTGCCAGAAATACGGGAGATTGAATTTTACGAGAATAAAACACTTTTCATCACACTCCTGGCTGATCCCCTGGTCACGATTGTCAACCTCAAACAGGAGAGGCCGAGTTTCAATATAGATATCTGGACAAATAAGAGTACCTATCGCGTAGGAGAAGAAATTCGTTTCTCCTTTCGCTCGGATCGGGACTGTTACCTGACACTCATAGACTATGAGCCAAATGGAAAGGTAAAAATCCTTTTCCCCAACCGGTACTATCAGAATAATTTCATAAGGGCAGGCAAAACCTACACAATCCCCGGTAGGGAATATGGCTTCAAACTCACCATAGAGCCTCCCATTGGGATTGAAAAGATCAAGGCGATCGCCACCACCAAGCCGCTCTCCCTTTTTGACCTCGACTTCTCGAAAGGTTTCTTTCCCCCAGTTGAGAGAGCCAACACCAGAGGCATGAGGGGCATCAGCATTGCCCTGGATAACCTGTCAAATTTCAGTTGGGCAGAAAATGCCTGTACCATTACTATTCACTGATTCAAGCAAGGGTGTTCGTACCGTTCAAAAGATGTGGCAAGGTCCCAAATATTTTTCCTTGACTATAATCTTGATCCTGCCGATAATATTGTAAAATAACAGCAACTATTCAGCCACCAAGGCACAAAGACCCAAAGACCTGTCTGCGTGCGATGCACAGACAGGAAGGTAACCCGACTCGGCTAAGCTCGTCGCAGCCTGAACGGTGAACCCTGAACCTGTGAACGCTTACGAATAATTATATAATCTTGGTGCCTTTGTGGCAAGATACCTGAGTAGTTACAAACAACATTGATATCCTCATAACCCTATTCAAGGGGTTGTCTCACTTATTGCTGGATGCGCCAGCAACCCAAGGGTTCTAGCAGAAGAGATCCTGGAAAGAGCGGATTAGGAATCTGGCCAATTGAGCTTAGTAGAGGGCTTGCAAAAGGCTTTTCCTAGAGAAAGCACAGGCCCATTAGCTATTGTATGAGCATCCTGGAGACGGTAGGCTCTCCCGACTTTGCGTAATCATAGATGATAAGGCAAAAGAGAAAACTACGCCATCTGCTCATTTTCGGTATCGTGACGCCTTTGCTCGCTTGCATGGGCTGCAGCTCTGGCCCTGAGCCAGTGATCGACACAGTTCCAGGATGGCTGGAATCAATTCCCCAAGATCAAAACCACTATTACGCCATTGGGATTTCAGGCCCAACCCCGCGAGTCACTGACGCATGGGATCAGGCGATCACGCGTGCGCGAGCGGAGCTAGGACGAGTAATGATCTCTCATGTCACGAGCAAGGATACGATCATTAGCACATCGAGCGGTGAGTATGTTAAACAGATCGTTAAAATCCTCTCAGACACCGAGCTCAACTATACCGAAGTAATTGAAAGGTGGGCCGATCGGTCAGGTGTGTATGGACCACCCGGGCATTTTTATGTCCTGGTAAGAATAGAAAAAAGGAGGGCTGAGTCGGTTTTGAGAAGCGTCAGATAGAAAAAAGATAAGGTTTGAAAAGAAAGTGCCGATATCTATTTGTGGCCAATCCAAGGCCGTAATAAGCGACGAGAAAACACATGGAGGGAAAAATGGAAAAGATAAGACGTCATAGAATGAGATCACTCGTTTTGGTCTTAGGGCTTTTGGTAATACTCGCAGGCTGTGCCTCAACGCCTAAGGTTGAAAGGACGGCGGTTGATACAACTATCGATGTCAGCGGACGCTGGAATGATGCTGATTCAAGGATGGTTTCAGAGGAGATGATTCGCGACTGCCTTGACAGGCCATGGCTGGAGACATTCAGAGACACTCACGGAGGGAAACGCCCCACGGTAATAGTAGGGAGGGTCAGGAATAGGAGCCATGAGCACATCAATGTCCAGACCTTTGTCAAGGATCTGGAGAGGTCCTTGATAAATTCAGGCAGGGTTCAGTTTGTTGCCTCCAAGGGTGAGAGATCCGGAGTAAGGGAGGAAAGACTGGATCAAGCCAAGCATGCCTCAGAAGAAACCATGAAGGGCCCGGGCGAGGAGATAGGGGCTGATTTCATGTTGATTGGAACAATAAATACCATCAGGGATGAAGCGGGACGCAAAGCGGTAATGTTCTACCAAACCAACCTGGAATTGATTAACATGTCCAATAATGTTAAGGCCTGGATCGGGGAGAAAAAAATCAAGAAGGTGATCAAAAAATCAAAATTCTCATGGTAGGGTCAGGATGGAGACTAGGATGAAAAGTGGCCGAGTGAGGTTCATCTCCTTATCTCTTTTTGTTTTGGGGTCTTTTCTTTTTTTTTCCTGTGCCCCCAGCGTCAAACAGTACCCAAAGATTAACCAACTCCTTCTCACTCAAGACTATAATTCAGCATTGAAGCTGGTAAAGGAAAGCAAGAAGACCTATGCCAAGCGAAATGCCGCGCTCTACTATCTTGATCAAGGGATTCTTCTCCATTATGCAGCCCGTTACAAAGAGAGTAACCTCAGCTTGTTCGAGGCCGAATCCATCATGGATGAGTTGTACACCAAATCTGTTTCCAGAGAGGCGGCGTCTTTCTTGATTAGCGATAACACCATTCCATACCGGGGGGAAGATTTTGAGAGGGCGATGGTCAATCTGTTTATGGCATTGAACTATGTTGGACTGGGGGACTGGGAAGGTGCCCTGGTAGAGGCCCGAAAGGTAGACAACACATTGAGTATTATTAATAGCAAATATGACGAAGAGAAAAGGAACGTTTACAAAGAGGACGGCTTTATTCGCTTCTTAATGGGGACACTCTACGAGGCGGAAGGGGAGATCAACGATGCCTTTATCTCGTATCGAAAGGCAGAAGAGGTATACAGGGCGGACTACGCTCTGAACTATGGAGTCCGTCCACCAGCTTTTCTCATAGAGAATTTGTTGGCCGCAGCCGATGCAATGGACTTTCACCAAGAGATGAGAGAGATCCAAAACGCATATCCGCATGTGACATTCGGGGATCTGGCAGAGAAGACGGGTATGGCAGAGGTACTTTTCGTTCACTACAATGGGTTGGGGCCGGAGAAGGTTGAGAACTCTCTTGTTGTTCCAATGCCTGATGGTTTTTTGGTCAAAATCGCATACCCCA
>JAUVXZ010000235.1 GCA_030603345.1 Pseudomonadota bacterium | reverse complement strand
AACTACTTGAAAGCCACGGGCAAGCAATTGGGGCTATTGGTGAACTTCGGACATTATCCGAAAATCGAACACGAACGGTTCGTAAACCAATCCCTTTCGCGCTTTTAGCGTGTTTCGCAGTTGAAAGAGAAGACGGATACCTGAGTTAGTTTTATCTTGATTTGCTTTTCGAGATGGTCTACCCCATCTACCCGGTTTTGCCGTTACACCGAAGTATACAAGGAGACTTCTTGCCGATGAGGGTTTCTCAGAGATTACCATCCGCAATTCTCCACCCTCTGAAGGTGATCCTAATAGGCTTTGGTGCTTTTTTATTCTTGCCCAATCCATCAGCTCTGTCCATTTAAATGGTCAAACCTATCGAAGTTATCGGTGGTCGGAAGATCCTCCTGGGTACATGATTGCAGGGTATGGCAGTTAAAAAAGCCTCTTAAAAAAATGCTGCAGAATCGATTACTTGACTATACCAGGCTATCTTTTTACAAAATAAAAGAGCTTAAAAAGATTTTTATTGACAATTCCATAAACCTTTGGTATTAAACTATTGGTTAAAAACTAAAGGTTTACTATTTTGTTATGTATCCAGTTAATCCATTTATTTTCGACAGTTTAGCCTCTGAGGAAAATTTTTGTAACCGAGAAAGGGAGATTGAAGAGCTTCTCGGAGATATTAGATCCTCCCACAATGTTATTATTTTTTCTCAGAGACGTTACGGCAAAACATCCCTCATTAAAAAAGTCCTCCATTTAGCAAAAATCGAAGGATTTCTAACCATTTACATGGATGTATATCACATTTTAGATGAAGAGGACCTGGTTAAAGCCTATGCCAAAGCCCTGGCATCAACTATGGAGGGCTCGATTGAAAAGATTTTTGAAACTCTCAAAACAATTTTTTCATCTTTAAGACCAAAAATAACCGTTGATGCCGATGGAAAGCCGGAATTTACATTTGGTGTAGAAAGCGGTAGAGATCCCATCATGGATTTAGAGGAGGTACTAGAATCGGTTAAAGAATATGCAGATAAAAAAGGCTTAAAAGCGGCGGTTGTTTTTGATGAATTTCAACAAATAGGACAACTCCAACAGGCTCACCGTATTGAAAGTATAATTAGAAGCCAGATACAGGGCCACAAAGATATCTCATATATTTTCATGGGGAGCAAGAAGCACCTTATATTTGATATGTTCGGTGATCCTGCAAGGCCTCTTTATGGAGGTGGAAAGATGTTGCCTTTAGAGAAGATTGCCCCCAAGCATCTTAAGAGGTTTGTTTTCAGTCGGTTTCGCTCAACTGGAAAGCACCTTCCCAAAGAAGTGGCCTCCCGGCTGGTGGAGATATGTGAATCTCATCCTTACTATACTCAGTACGTATCTCACAGCTTGTGGGAAACTATGCCGCCCAATTCTCCCATAACAGACACAGATTTAGGCAATGCCGTAAACCTTACAATCAGCCGTATCGCACCAAGATACGATAGTATCTGGGACCTTCTCCCCCTCCGACAGAGACAGGCACTCATAGCCTTGGCTGATTTGGCTCCCAATGAAAAGATATTTTCAGGAGATGTTATTCTGAAGTATGGTCTTGCATCTGCCCCATCTTTCAGGAAAGCATTGAAAAGGCTTGTAGACAAAAGTCTTGTGGATAGAGATCAGAATACCTTTTCCATTATTGATGTCTTTTTCAAGAAATGGATACAAATGAACTTTTCAATTGAATAAGTCATTATGCCACTAACCGCGTTTTGGGGAAGCCCCGCCTGGACAAAACGTTTGTAAAGCGATTGGCAGACGAACACCGAGCCCAGGTTATCAACTACTTGAAAGCCACGGGCAAGCAATTGGGGCTATTGGTGAACTTCGGACATTATCCGAAAATCGAACACGAACGGTTTGTAAACCAATCGCTTTCGCGCTTTTAGCGTGTTTCGTAGTTGAAAGAGAAGACGGATACCTGAGTTAATTTAGTATCGGTAACAACATATACTACGTAAACACTATTAAAAGTAGATTAAGGGTTAGACATGAAGGCCGTTTTTGAAGTCCAAAACCCACTAATTCCGTTTAGGGCATTTGATATGAGGAATATATACCACAAGGACTGGGATTAGTTTAGAGCGTATTTTTGAAACAGTTTAGCCACCAAGGCACAAAGGCACAAGGCAAGGATATGATTTTTGTTTCCGTCAAAATTTAAAACGCATTATTAAAATGGCAAAAAAATTATGTAATAATCTTGGAGTCTTAGTGTCTTTGTGGCGAACTATTACGTATTTTTAGAAAGCATGGTATATGCAACGTAGCATAAAAGTATTACACATCATCACCCGTATGGATAGGGGAGGATCAGCTCAGAATACGTTGCTCACCTGCCACGAGCTGAGCCAAAAGTATGCTGTTGTGCTCGCGCATGGTCTATCTCGTGAATCTAAGATGACCGATCAGGAGAGGCAGTCTGTTGAGAGACAAATCAAAGAGGCTCAGAAACGAGGTCTAAAGGACATCTCTATTCCGTGTTTGGTGCGAAGGATAGACCCTGTTCGAGATTTTTTGGCGTTTCTCTCAATATTGCGGCTATTGATCAGAGAGAAACCAACGATCGTCCATACTCATACATATAAAGCAGGAATTCTGGGCTGCTGGGCAGCCAAGATGGCCGGCGTACCAGTCATTGTCCATACCCCCCATGGCCACGTCTTTTTTGGTCACTTCAGTCCTTTGGTTACCAGATTCTTTATGATTATAGAAAAGACTACAGCCTCTATTATTGATCACATGGTTGCCCTTTCTGAAGGGGAGAGAAAGGACTATATTGCATTTTCTGTTTCCAAACCAGACAAGATGGTGACAATTCACAGCGGGGTGGATGTGACTGGTTTTATGAAGGCACGGGTCAATATCAAAGAGAAGAGGACGTCTCTTGGTCTAAACACCAAAGGATTGGTGGTGGGTACCATTGGCTGGTTGCTTCCGATCAAGGGGCCATTGTACTTACTCAAGGCCATGGAAGTGATTTGGCAGACTAATCCTGAGATACACCTGGTCTATGTGGGGAAAGGTGATTTAGAAGAGGAGGTAAGATCAGAGGTTTCTCGAACGGGAGTGTCCGAAAAAGTGACGTTCTTAGGATGGCGCGATGACATTCCTGAGATCATGCAAGTCTTGGATATTTTTGTTCTTCCCTCACTAAACGAAGGGATGGGTAGGGTATTGGTAGAGGCCATGGCTGCCGGAAAGCCTATTGTTGCCAGCAATGTTGGTGGTATCCCTGATTTGGTAAAGGATGGGCAAAACGGATTTCTCGTTAAACCTGGCGATTCCAAAAGCCTGAGTTTTGCGATCAAAAAACTATTAGATGATAAGAAGATGCGAGAGGAAATGGGGAAAAAGGGCAGGGCAATGGCTGGTAATTACAGTGTTAAAAAGATGGTCAAAAAGATCGACGCCCTCTATGCTTCCCTCTTTGAGAGGGTGACGGAAGATCGAAGGTTTTAGGAAACAGGGGAATAACCCTAACTGCAAGGTTAAAGAATGATTGTTGCTGTGCATCAACCCCAATACCTACCGTGGTTGGGGTATTTTGACAAAATCGACAAGGCGGATGTCTTTGTGCTGCTTGATACGGTTCAGTTCAAGAAGAACGAGTGGCAGAACAGGAACAAGATAAAAACGGCCCAGGGCTGGCAGTGGCTCACTGTTCCCGTCTTGTACAGATATCCGCAGTTGATACATGAGGTGACGATAAATGACAACGTGAACTGGCAGCACAAACACAGGCAGGCAATGGTGTCGAATTACAAAAGAGCTCCCTACTATGAGATGTTGGAGGACTTCCTTGAGGGTATTTTTTCCCACTCCTGGCAGTCTATCTCCCAATTGAACGGAGCGGTGGTAAGAAGGCTTGCCACCATACTAGGAATAGATACCCCAATCTATGTGGCCTCTGATCTGGGCGAATTTCCTCAGGACCCTGATGAACGGCTTATTGCCATAACAAAGCACTTTGATGCAGGTACGTATCTTGCAGGAATGGGTGGAAGGGGGTATATGAATTTGGATATCTATGATAAAGACGGAATTGAGGTCATATTTCAGGATTTCAAACACCCGGTTTACACACAGCTATTCGGTGATTTTGAGCCTTTCATGTCAGTCGTTGACCTCATCTTTAACCACGGTGACAATAGTTTGACGATATTGAGGGGGGAAACATGAACATACTTGCTATAGGCGCCCATCCTGATGATGTGGAAGTAGGTTGTGCAGGAACCCTCATTAAATACGCCCAAGGAGGGCATCATGTGTTTCTCCTGATAACCACAAAGGGGGAGATGGGTGGAGAAGATAAAATAAGATGTGAAGAACAGATGAAGGCGGCCGATATAATAGGTGCCGAGGATGTTTTTTGGGGAGGCTTCAAGGACACGGAGTTATCCGATAAAGGAAACGATGTTATTCATATGGTGGAGCGGTATATTAAAGAGATTCAACCTCATTTTATCTTTGTTAATTTTTCTTATGATAGCCATCAGGATCACAGGGCACTCAATAGATCGGTGCTTTCCGCAGCGCGGTATGTGAAAAACGTGATGTTTTACGAGGTACCAACAACGGATAATTTTACACCAAATGTATTTGTGGATATAGGTTCGGTTCTGGATAAGAAGCTGGAAGCACTGAAGGCACATGCCTCCCAGGTAATGAAGACAAACATAGAGGGTCTTTCTATTTTGGATATTGCACGGTCTTCTGCCCACTTCAGGGGTGTGCAGGGCAGGGTTCCTCTGGCAGAAGGGTTTGTTACTGAGCGGCTTTTTGTTAATATAGACTAAATTGTGTCGAAGTTTCTAGGACTTATTGAGCTTAGACGTTTTTTGAGTATTGATTCGTAGTATTCACACTGAACCATGGAATGTTGGAATGATGCAAGGTTGGGTAGCAAGAGGGAATAAGCCCATTGTTCCAGCGTTCCATTTTTCCAAAATTCCAATTGTGAGCGAAGCGAAGTAGGTTCAGATGATTCCTCACTCAAAGGTAGCTTTAGACGAAGAAGATATTGCCGGCGTTATAGGGGTATTGCGCTCGGGGCAGTTGGCACAGGGCAGGGTTGTCTCATCACTAGAAGAGAAAAGCGCATCCCTTATTGGGGTTAAACACGCCGCTGCCGTGAGCTCAGGCTCTGCTGCCCTCCATCTCT
>JAUVXZ010000079.1 GCA_030603345.1 Pseudomonadota bacterium | reverse complement strand
TGACCAATGGTACCCACATTGACATGCGGCTTTGTCCTCTTAAACTTTTCTTTGGCCATGGTGGTTACCTCCTTAAAATAAGTCCTCTTGTTA
The DNA here is from genome assembly GCA_030603345.1 of Pseudomonadota bacterium. Classification (GTDB taxonomy): domain Bacteria; phylum Desulfobacterota; class DSM-4660; order Desulfatiglandales; family B25-G16; genus JADFWK01. The sequence continues at coordinate 13,471 of JAUVXZ010000079.1, read as the reverse complement.
CCAATAATGGCAATCTGAATATCTGTTTAATTGGTTAAATTTGATAATCTCGTAAAAAGTGAAAAATCGAGTCGCTCCCCCGAAAGCGGGAGTCCATAATAAGTTGAAATAACTGGATTCCTGCTTTCGCAGGAATGACAATTAAGAGGCATATTCGACTTTTCACGAGACTATCAAATTTGTTGCATTGGTTTTATTGGTTTTCTCAGGACAGAAATTTCGGTTCCAGATCCGCTTATGTATTTTTGAAAGCCTTAAGCACCAAACCAATGAAACTAATCAAACCAGTAAAGCTAACAAAACCAATTTCAATCCTACCAACGATAATGGGCAAAAGCCTTGTTAGCCTCGGCCATTCTGTGTGTATCCTCCTTTTTCTTAAAGGCACCTCCCCTTCCATTGGCAGCATCAATCAGTTCACCAGCTAATTTTGCCGGCATGCTTTTCTCGCCTCTTTGCCGAGCATGGGTAAGAATCCACCTAATGCTCAGTGTGTTCTTCCTGAACGTTCTCACCTCCGTTGGAACTTGATAGGTGGACCCGCCGACCCTCCTCGATCTCACCTCAACTCCCGGCTTCACATTTTCAATAGCCTTCTGAAAAAGCGATAGAGGATCCTCTTTGGTCTTCTGATGCATAATATCAAAGGCCTCATAGAGGATAGATTGCGCCAAATTCTTTTTGCCCTTCTTCATGATTCTATTAGTAAATCGAGTCACTAATTCACTCTTGTATTTTGGGTCAGGCAAGATCTCTCTCTTAATGACCTCTGCTCTTCTCGTCATTCTAACGTCTCCACAGGACTCTCTCTAAAACCTAGATCCCCTTGGGCCTTTTAGCCCCATATTTTGAGCGACCCCTTCGGCGATCTTCAACACCTGAACTATCCAAGGTACCCCGAACTATGTGATATCTGATTCCCGGTAGATCCTTGACTCTCCCACCCCGTATCAGAACAACAGAGTGTTCCTGAAGATTGTGTCCAATGCCTGGTATGTATGATGTAACCTCTATTCCATTGGTCAGCCGTACCCGTGCGACCTTGCGCAAAGCAGAGTTAGGTTTCTTGGGTGTTGATGTATATACCCTGATACACACACCTCTTCTTTGAGGACACCCTTTGAGGGCTGGAGTCTTGATCTTCTTCTTTACCTTCTGCCGTCCTTTCTTAACGAGTTGGTTAATCGTTGGCATGTATCTCTCTTCCCAAAAAAATTTGTGCCTTATATATTGATGCGCTCGCAAAACACTTTTTACGAGTTTGTCATATATTCAAATATCTCGATTTTAGCAAGCTATTTCGACACGCTTGAGAATTATTGCTCCGTTTCTATATCAAGTCCCCTGTACCTACTCAGGCCAGTGCCCGCCGGAATCAGCCTGCCCATGATGACATTTTCTTTGAGACCCCTCAAATAATCTATCTTACTCTCTACGCTTGCATCAGCCAGGACTTTGGTGGTTTCCTGAAAAGACGCAGCCGAAATGAAGCTTTCTGTATTGATTGATGCCTTGGTAACCCCCAAGAGCAGCGGTTCACCAACCGCTGGTTTGCCCCCGTTGGCAATAACTTCCTGATTTTTTTCCTCAAAACGCCAGCGCTCTACCTCTTCTCCTAAGATAAATTCTGAATCTCCAATATCCTTAACTGCCACTCTCCGCAACATCTGTCTGACAATCACTTCTATGTGCTTGTCGTTTATCTTAACACCCTGGAGGCGATAGACCTTCTGAACTTCATCAACCAGGTATTTAGATAACTCCTTAGCTCCTTTTATCCTGAGGATATCATGAGGATTAGCCGAGCCTTCCATGAGGGCTTCACCAGCCCTCACATAATCGCCATCAAAAACGCTTACATGCTTACCTCTCGGTATAATATATTCAGTAGCTTTGCCCACTTCTGGAGTAATAACCACCCTTCTCTTTCCTGATACATATTTTCCAAATGATACGGTTCCATCAATCTCACTTAACAGGGTGTGGTCCTTGGGTTTTCGGACCTCAAATAATTCGGCAACCCGCGGCAGACCTCCTGTAATATCCTTGGTCTTGGTGGTTTCTCTCGGGATCTTAGCCAAAACATCACCGGCATTGACTTCCTCTCCTTCCGCAACCATAATAATAGCACCGGTAGGGAGGAAATACCGGGCCGCTGCCCCTGCCCCTGAATGACCAGAAACCTGGATTGTCTTGCCACTCGATTCTTTGATAGAGACCCGTGGTCGCGCGTTCGGATCACCGGATGCAACAATAACCTTTGTTGATTTTCCGGTTACCGGATCCAGCCTTTCCTGCATGGTCTTCCCTTCATAGATATCGCCAAATTTTAGCCTTCCAGAAACCTCTGTCAAAATGGCGATGGAAAAGGGGTCCCATTCAACCAAAAGCTCACCGGGATGTATCTCCTTGCCATCATCAACCTTAATGGTAGCTCCATATATTACAGGATAGCGTTCCAACTCTCTTCCACTTGCATCCGCAACGCCGATATCCCCATTCCTATTCATTACCACATGGTCCCCTTTGGCATTAATAACGGTTCTGAGATTAAAGAATTTTACCGTTCCACTACTCCTGGACTGAATGGTAGACTGCTCTACCTTTCTTGTTACCGTACCGCCAATGTGGAATGTCCGCATCGTGAGCTGCGTGCCTGGCTCGCCAATGGACTGTGCAGCAACGATTCCTACCGGCTCCCCAATGTCAACCTCTCTACCATGAGCCAAATCTCGGCCATAACAGCTTCCGCAAATCCCTCTCTTTGTCCTGCAGGTCAACACTGACCTGATTTTTAACTTCTCAATCCACGACCTTTCGATCCTCTGCGCCGCCTCCTCGTCTATTTCCTCATTTTGCTTGAGGAGCAGTTCTCCTGTTATGGGGTCATGAATATCCTCTGCTGCGGTTCTGCCCAAGATTCTATCTGAGACAGCTTGAATCACCTCTCCCCCCTCAGTCAATGGCTCTACCCAGATTCCATCGGTAGTACCACAATCTGCCTCCGTAATACAGGCATCCTGAGCCACATCTATCAATCGGCGGGTCAGATATCCTGAGTTAGCCGTCTTAAGGGCTGTGTCAGCCAATCCCTTTCTGGCGCCATGGGTAGAAATAAAATACTGTAAAACATTCAGGCCCTCGCGGAAATTAGCCGTAATAGGTGTCTCAATAATCTCGCCAGAGGGTTTTGCCATGAGGCCTCTCATTCCTGCCAACTGCCTCATCTGATCCTTGCTGCCCCGGGCTCCCGAATCAGACATCATATATATGGGGTTCAGGCTCTCAGGTTTTTTTGCATCTGTTTGCTGTTCAGCCGCTCCCTCTTGAGCCATCTCTTCCATCATTTCGGAGGAAACGAGCTCCGTGGCCTTTGTCCAGATATCAACGACCTTGTTGTATTTCTCACCTTCCGTAATCAAACCATCGCTGTACTGCTTTTCAATCTTTTTTACCTCACCCTCGGCTTCTCCTATAATCTTCTGTTTTCTTTTTGGGATAACCATATCTTTTCTTGCGATAGAAATGCCGGAAATGGTGGCATACTTGTACCCAATATCTTTAAGCCTATCAGCCAAGATAACGGTCGCCTTGGTACCGAGAGAACGATAGCATTCACCAATAATATCCCCCAGTGCTTTCTTTGTTATTTCCCTGTTCACCATCTCAAAGGGTAACTCTTTGGAGAAAATCTCATAGAGGATCACCCTTCCCGTAGTAGTCCTTACAATCTGGCCATCAATCCTCACCATTATGGACGCGTGCAAGTCTAACTCCCCGGCGTCGTAAGCCATTCTAACCTCTTCAACATCTGCGAAGACCTTGTCTTCACCCTTACAAGATGGTCTCTCTTTGGTCATATAATAGATGCCTAATACGATATCTTGGGTTGGAACAATGATGGCATCCCCATTGGCCGGAGAGAGGATATTGTTGGTCGAGAGCATGAGTGCCCGAGCCTCAATCTGGGCCTCGACAGAGAGGGGAACATGAACAGCCATCTGGTCACCATCAAAATCGGCATTAAAGGCAGTGCAAACCAGTGGGTGTAGCTGGATGGCCTTCCCTTCAATCAGTACCGGTTCAAATGCCTGCATCCCGAGCCGATGGAGCGTGGGGGCCCTGTTAAGCAAAACACAGTGCTCTTTCACTACCTCATCCAAACAATCCCATACCTCAGGCGTCTCTTTTTCAACCAATTTCTTAGCTTTTTTGAGGGTAGAAGCCAGGCCTTCCTCCTCAAGTTTATTGTAGATGAACGGCTTAAAGAGTTCCAAAGCCATCTGTTTAGGAAGTCCGCATTGGTGCAACCGCAGATCGGGACCAACGACAATTACCGATCTTCCAGAATAATCCACCCGCTTTCCGAGCAGATTCTGTCTGAACCTGCCCTGCTTCCCCTTGAGCATATCACTCAAGGATTTCAAAGGCCGTTTATTTGCACCGGTAATGGTCTTACCCCTTCTGCCGTTATCAAACAGCACGTCTACCGCCTCCTGAAGCATCCTCTTCTCGTTCCTAATGATAATATCAGGGGCATTGAGCTCTTGGAGACGCTTCAGTCTATTGTTCCTGTTGATAACCCTGCGGTAAAGATCATTGAGATCTGAAGTAGCAAATCTCCCCCCATCGAGAGGTACCAAAGGTCTGAGGTCAGGTGGTAAAATAGGGACGACCCTCAGTATCATCCACTCTGGTCTATTCTTGGACGAGCGAAAGGCATCGACTATCCGAACACGTTTCGAGAGTTTTTTCCGTTTGGCATCTGATTTGGTGCTCAGTATCTCAACCTTTAGGGTAGAAGAAAGCGCATCCAAGTCGAGCTCTCTCAGCATCCTTTGAACAGCTTCTGCTCCCATTCCAGCCTCAAACCTGTCTCCATAATCCTCTGTGGCCTTGAGATACTGTTCCTCAGTCAACAGGGCGCCTTTCGCCAAAGGGGTATCTTTTGGATCAACGACTAGATAATTCTCAAAATAGAGTATCTTCTCTAATGTCTTGAGTGTCATATCCAAGAGCAAACCGATTTTTGAGGGGATGCATTTCAAGAACCAGATGTGGGCAACCGGTGAAGCTAACTCAATATGACCCATTCTCTGCCTTCGAACCTTAGAGTGGGTGACCTCAACACCACATTTCTCGCAGACCACACCTCGGTGCTTCATCCTCTTGTATTTTCCACAGAGACACTCATAATCCCTGACGGGACCAAAGATCTTCGCACAAAATAATCCATCCCTTTCAGGCTTGAAGGTTCGATAGTTAATAGTTTCAGGCTTTTTCACCTCACCATAAGACCACTCTCTTATTTTCTCTGGTGAAGCAATAGAGATCTGTACTGAATTAAAACTTAACGGATCCTTTGGTTTTGTAAAAAATCCATACAGGTCTTCCAAGGCTCTCTCCTTTTTTACCTCTTCTCATCATAGTCTAGAGGAATCTCAGATTCTCCATCCTCGTTCAGTTCAAGCTCCAAACCGAGACTCTGGAGCTCTTTCACTAAAACATTGAAGGATTCCGGCAAACCAGCTTCCAAGAAATTATTTCCCTTTACGATCTTTTCATACATCCGTGTTCGGCCAGGCACATCATCCGATTTGGCAGTCAAAAACTCTTGTAAGGAATATGCCGCACCGTAAGACTCCATTGCCCAGACCTCCATCTCACCCAAACGCTGACCTCCAAACTGGGCCTTACCGCCAAGAGGCTGCTGAGTAACCAAAGAATAGGGGCCAATGGAGCGAGCATGGATCTTATCATCAACCAAATGATGGAGCTTCATCATGTACATTATGCCAACAGTCACCGGTTGATCAAAAGGCTCACCTGATCTCCCATCATACAGAATGGTCTGACCGCTAACAGGTAAGCCTGCCTTCTTTAGACACGCCTCAATCTCCTCTTCATTTGCTCCATCAAAAACAGGCGTAGCCATGGGCACACCATTCCGCATAAGGGAAGCACTCTGCCTACGCACTTCATCCGAAACACCAGCAAAGAACTGATCGTAGTCTTCGGAAAAGATATCTCGCAACTTAGCTCCTAAGAGACCTTCATCTCTCATGGTGTCTACCAGTTCTCCTATCTGCCGCCCAAGTTCATGGGAACTCCAACCAAGGTGGGTCTCTAAAATCTGCCCCACATTCATCCTGGAAGGAACCCCGAGGGGATTCAACACAATATCTACCGGTGTACCATCAGCAAAATAAGGCATATCCTCAACCGGCAGTACAAGGGAAAGCACGCCCTTATTTCCATGGCGGCCAGCCATCTTGTCACCAACAGAGAGTTTCCGCTTTACAGCAACGAATACCTTTACCATCTTGATTACTCCGGGCGAGAGCTCATCCCCCAAATCTAGCCTTTTTATCTTTTGCTGAAAAAGCTCATTGAGTTCTTCAACCTGCTGGCTATACTGGGATGCTATGGACTCCATCCTTTCAATAGCTCCCATTTCGGTCGCAATATTTGCCCCTTGCCAGTGGTCTGGAGGAACACTCTCCAGGCATTCTTGATCAATCACCTGACCCCTCTTTACTAATATCTCATCTGTCTCCCGATGCTTCAGATCTGATTTGAGGCGCTTTCCCTCCAAGAGGACTTCCAATTTCTTTTGAGCATTCCTCCTTATGACCCCGATCTCATCCTCTTTGTCCTTTGACAACTGACTGATCTCAGCCTCCTGAATGCTCTTTGTTCTTTCATCTTTTTCCACGCCTTTGCGAGAAAACACCTGTGCATCAATAATAATGCCCTCAGCCCCAGGTGGCACCCTGAGTGACGTATCCTTTACATCACCTGCCTTTTCACCAAATATAGCCCTCAAGAGCTTTTCCTCTGGCGATAACTGAGTCTCACCCTTGGGAGTAATTTTGCCAACCAAAATATCTCCAGGTCTCACTTCCGCCCCGAGCCGCACAATACCGCTCTCGTCAAGTTTCTCAAATGCCTCCTCTCCTACATTGGGAATGTCTCGCGTTATCTCTTCTGGTCCGAGTTTGGTATCTCTCGCCATAACGGTAAACTCTTCTATATGTATGGAAGTAAAGACATCTTCCCGTACCAATCGTTCGCTTACTAAGATTGCATCTTCAAAATTGTACCCGCCCCAGGAAAGAAAGGCGACGATTACATTTCTTCCTAAAGCAAGTTCACCTCTCTCCATAGCAGGGCCATCAGCAATAATCTGGCCCTCCTTAACCCTATCGCCCTCATTTACTATGGCTTTCTGATTGTAACAGGTGCTCTGGTTCGAACGCATAAATTTCGTTAGCTTGTAAATCTCAACACCTTCCTCTTCTTTCTTCGATCGGATAACAATACGAGAGGCATCTACGCTTTCAACAATACCGTCTCTGTTGGCCATGACAGCTACACCTGAGTGTCTTACAACGGTTTTCTCAATCCCTGTCCCTATGAGGGGAGACCGGGCTTGTAAAAGGGGTACAGCCTGTCTCTGCATATTAGACCCCATAAGGGCACGGTTTGCATCATCGTGCTCTAAGAAGGGGATCAATGATGCAGCAATACTGACCAACTGGTTTGGGGAAACATCCATATATCTAACCTCATCAGCGGACGCGAGAGATGCTTCACCCCCCTTTCTGGTAGCTACCACATCCCTGACAAAGTGACCGTCAGCAGTCAGGGCCTCATTGGCTTGGGCAATGGGATACTCCCTTTCATCCATGGCTGCTAAATATTCTATGTCTCCTGAGACAATGCCATCATGAACTTTCCGATACGGTGTTTCGATAAAACCGAAATCGTTTATGCGAGCATAGGTGCTGAGAGACACGATCAAACCGATATTCGGTCCTTCAGGCGTTTCAATAGGGCATATTCGACCATAGTGGCTTGGATGTACGTCTCTCACTTCAAACCCGGCTCTCTCCCGAGTTAAACCGCCAGGCCCGAGAGCGCTCAGGCGTCTCTTGTGCGTTATCTCTGACAAGGGATTGGTTTGATCCATAAATTGGGATAGCTGGCTTGAGCCAAAAAACTCGTTGATCACGGCAGAAACAGGCTTGGAATTAATCAGATCACGAGGCATTAGGGTATCTACATCCTGGAGGCTCATTCTCTCTTTGATAGCCCTCTGCATCCTAATCAGCCCTACCCTATATCCTTCCTCCAATAACTCCCCTACTGATCTGACCCTTCGATTTCCCAGATGATCTATATCATCAACAGTACCTTCTTTAACGCTCAACCGCACCAGTTCCTCAACCGTCTCCATTATGTCCTCTCTTCTCAAGGTGCATACCTCAAGAGAGACATCTTGCTCCAGCCTATAATTCATCTTCAAGCGGCCAACTGGAGACAGATCGTAGGTGGAAGGATTAAAAAAGAGGCTCTTAAAATAGGAATGGGCCATCTCCTGCGTCGGTGGGCTTGTTGGCCTCAGTTTTCGGTAAATATCAAGAACAGCGTCATCAGGGGTAATGATCTTGTCTAACAGCATGGTTTCTCTTATAGTCGTACCGACATCTGGACGATCCAAAACCAATAATCCAATCTCTCCAATACCCCGTGCTTGTATAGACTCCACGATTTCCTGTGAAAAAACTTGATTGGTTCTTATCAAGACCTCCCCCGTCTGGGGATCCACGATATCATGAGCAGCAACTCTGTCCAAGATATAGTCTGAATTCACCGGTATCTCTTGCAGCCCCTTGTCAATCAGCTTTCTGCATAACTTTTTGCTGAATTTCTCACCTTTCTTGGCTATTATTTCACCGCTCTTTGGATCAAGTATATTTTTGATTATTTTCTGGCTCGGAAGGCTGTTGAGATCTAGGACACACTTAAAAGACTTTTTATCAACCAACACCCTCTCTTTAGTATAGAAATGGTGCAGAGTTTCCTCTTCAGAATAGCCAAATGCCTTGAGGAGAATGGTGGCCGGAAACTTTCTCCTCCTATCGATCCTAACGAAGAGGATATCCTTAGCGTCAAACTCAAAGTCGATCCAAGAACCCCGCAATGGAATGATTCTGGCTGAATAGAGTGGTTTCCCACTGGGGTGGGTCTTTCCCTTATCATTGTCAAAAAAGACACCCGGGGACCGGTGAAGTTGACTGACAACCACTCGCTCTACACCATTAATGATGAAGGTTCCTCTCTCGGTCATCATTGGCAATGTGCCAAAATAGATTTCCTGTTCCTTAATATCCCTGATTGTCCTGGTGCCCGAAACCTCATCAACATCAAAGACCAGAAGCTGAACGACTATCCTAATTGGCGCATCATAATTCATTCCTTTCCTGATGCATTCTTCCTCATCGTATTTTACATCTTCAAAAAAATACCGGACGAATTCCAGCGAGCACGTTTGATTCAAATCATGGATGGGAAAAACACTTTTGAATGCTCCCTGGAGTCCAAAGTCCTTTCGCTCTTCGGCTGAGACATCCTTCTGCAAAAACCGTTCGTACGAATGTCTCTGCACATCTATTAGATCAGGTATTTCAAGGATTGTTTTTATTCTCCCAAAATTCTTTCTTTGATAATACCTAACGTTATCTGCTTTATTCACCCTTATGATCTCCTTGCAAATCTTAGTAAAAGCTAGCTATGGGGACATACACCAAACGTAAAATAAACACAAGAAGACAGAAGCCTATACTGAGAATCTAGGTTATATCCACTACAGCACCGACTTCTTCAAGCTGCTTCTTAATGTTTTCCGCATCTTCTTTTGAAACACCTTCTCTCACCTTGCTCGGTACATTGTCAACCAATTCCTTCGCCTCTTTCAGCCCCAAATTGGTTACAGACCGAACAACCTTAATCACCTGAATCTTTCTATCTCCAACTGCCGTTACCATGACATCAAACTCGGTTTTCTCGACCTCTTCTGCCTGTTCAGCTTTTTCGCCGGCACCAGGAGCTGCTACTGTTACCGGGGCAGCAGCCGAAACATTAAATTTTTTCTCAAGCTCTTGAATTAGTTCAGACAGTTCTAAGACGCTCATATTAGAAATAAACGTAATTACATCTTCTTTATCTATCTTGGCTGTCATCTCTATCTCAAACCCTCCCTGTTAAATTTTAACTATTTTCATCTATTACCTTTCTTAGGAACGCTCATGTCTCAACAAAAAATCTATTCCTTCTGCCTTTTTACAGCATCCAAAACAGCGACCAACCTTCTGGGTATTTCAGATAAGACTCTCACAAAGGTTGTTGGTATGCCAGAGAAAGAAAAAAGCAGTTGAGAAAGAAGTACCTCTCTTGGAGGAAGCTGAGCCAACTTCTTGATAGCGGGCAAATCAATGACTTGACCGTTTATCTGACCGATCTTTATCTCTAATGCTTCATAGTCCTGGCTAAACTTTGTCAAAACCTTTGCAGGCACAGTTATATCATCATGCGTGATAGCCAAGGCGGAAGGCCCAGCAAAATAGTCTTTCAAAACAGCTGTGTCTGTGCCTTTGCATGCAATTGACAAGAGTCTATTCTTCACAACCTGGAACTCAACGTTGGCTTCCCTTAACTTGAGTCTCAATTTTGTAAGCGACTCAACATTCAATCCCTGGTAGTCAACAAGAAAGGTGCCACAGGCCTTTGCTAGACTTTCCTGTAATCCTCTGACGACTTCTTCTTTTTGATTCCTGTCCAAAGGCTCAAATCACCTCCCCTCTTCTGGCCTGATGGGAATCACCTTAGGCCTCCAAAAATTCGCGAAACAGAATTGAACCACCAATCCACAGTTACCGGATAAGATCCCTCACATTGGCTGTATCAATTTTAATGCCCGGGCCCATTGTGGTTGATATTACTATACTTCTCAAGTAGGCACCCTTGCTGGAAGGGGGCTTTAATCTCGAGATAGTATCCAGAAAGAAGGCAGTATTTTCTAAGAGTTTATCGACTCCAAAGGATGCCCTCCCCACTGTGGTATGTACGATACCTGCTTTATCGACCTTGAAGTCAATTTTTCCTGCCCTTAATTCCGTGACCGCCTTGGCCACATCAAAGGTTACCGTGCCAAGTTTCGCGTTGGGCATCATCCCTCTGGGGCCCAAAATACGACCCAACTTACCTACTACCCCCATCATATCTGGAGTAGCAACGGCCTTGTCGAATTCCAGCCACCCCTTCTGGATCTTCTCAGCAAGGTCCTCAGAGCCAACAAGATCTGCCCCAGCATCCAAGGCATCCTTTTCCTTTTCTCCCTTGGCAAAGACGACTACCCTCACTGATTTGCCAATACCATGGGGGAGAGAGGCGGTTCCTCTGACCATTTGATCGGCATGGCGGGGATCAACACCTAACCGGACGGCAATGTCCACCGAGGCGTCAAATTTTACATACGAATTATCTGTGGCGAATTCAAGAGCCTCTTGAAAGCTGTATTTTTTTGATCTCTCTATCTTTTTGGCAGCCCCAGTATATTTCTTTCCTCTCTTAGGCATAGCAATATCTTCCCAGACCTTAATGATTTTCTTCGTTTTCCACGGTGATTCCCATGCTTCGAGCTGTACCCTCAACAATCTTTATGGCCCCCGGCAAATCAACAGCACTCAGATCCTCAAATTTCAGTTTGGCTATCTCCTCTACCTGGCTCACAGTCACAGTTCCAACCTTCTCTCTCTTTGGTTCAGGAGAACCTTTTGCTATATTTGCTGCCTGCTTGAGAAGAACAGAGGCAGGGGGTGTTTTCGTTATAAAAGAGAAAGATTTATCTGTATAAACTGTTATGATTGCAGGAATAGTCATTCCCTCCTGATTTTGCGTTCTAGCGTTAAAGGCTTTACAGAATTCCATGATATTGACGCCGTGCTGCCCTAACGCGGGTCCAACCGGCGGTGAAGGGTTTGCCTGTCCTGCCTTTACCTGCAACTTGATCGTTGCGGCCACCTTTTTTGCCATATGGTTTCCCTTTTATATCTTTGTAACCTGAACAAAATCCAGTTCAACGGGGGTCGATCGGCCGAAGATACTTATGAGAACTTTTAGCGTAGCTTTATCCGGTTTTACCTCCTCCACAACTCCGTTGAAGTTTGTAAATGGGCCGTCGATAACTCGAACCTCATCACCTTCCTCAAAAAAGAACTTCGGCTTTGGTTTTTCCCGTCCGTCCTCCATCCTCGTCAGAATCCTCTTTGCCTCGTCTTCTGAAATCGGAACGGGCTTAGTTTTCCCACCCAAAAATCCTGTTACCTTATCTATGTCCTGCACTATATGCCATGTCTCATCCGTCAAGGCCATTTGAATCATTATATAACCAGGATAGAATTTCCGAGAAGATGTCTTTTTCTTGCCCTTAACTAACTCAACAACCTGCTCGGTCGGCACAACTATCTGGCCAAAAAACTCCTCCTTTCCCGAGGACTTGACTTTCTCCTCCAAGGTGGTCTTCACTCTGTTCTCAAAACCAGAATACGTATGTGCTATATACCACTGTAACTCCACACAAACACCTAAGCTTTATCTATAATTATCCAAGTACACTTCTAATAATCTTTACGAGGCCCAAATCAACTATCCCCAGAAAAAAAGAAACTAAGATCACCAGTATAATAACAACAGCTGTAGTGGATAGAAGTTCCTTTCTTGAAGGCCACGTAACCTTTTTGAGTTCCACTTTGGCTTCAGCCAAGAATTGTCGCACCACGTTAAAATATCTTTTTGGTGCGAAACCTCCGGTATCTGCTGCCCTGAAAACATCCTTTTTTGCCGGTACCGGTTGGAGATCTTCTTTCTGTGGAATTGTTTCCACGCCAGCTTCTCTTTGTTCTGAAATGCTGGCAGCTGGCATAACATGTGTCTTCTTGCCAGTCCTCTTTTTTCTACGGGCCTTCTTTTTTTTCATAAGCCATACAATACTGTTACAAAATCAATGGTGCCTCCAACATTTCAAAATATGCCTCTATTGAAAGTGAAGCAGAGACCTTTTCATAACCCCTATTCTGACAGAATGTGGTTTGCTCGCCAGTCCCCTTTGCTCTCAGCGATGGCAGGCGAGTCTGCGCCAGGGCCTGCCCTGGCGCGATAGCTTCGGAGAATTCTCAGACTCCCGAAAGCCACGTCTGGGCCAGGGTTGTGCAGAGGTCTTAAGTCCCTTCAAAAATAGCAGGCCAGGAGGGATTCGAACCCCCAACACCCGGATTTGGAGTCCGGTGCTCTAACCGTTAGAGCTACTGGCCTGTAAAAAACAGTTGCTATTTGATTTCCTTATGAAGGGTATGTGTCCGGCAAAATGGACAATACTTCTTGAACTGCAGTTTGTCTGGAGTTCTTCGTTTGTTCTTTGTCGTTGTGTAGTTCCTCTGCTTACACATTGAGCAAGCCAAGGTGATAATATCCCTCATCAGCATTACTCTACTCTACGATATCGCTTATTACTCCTGCACCAACAGTCTTTCCACCTTCACGGATAGCAAAGCGGAGTTCCTTTTCCATGGCTATGGGTGTTATCAGATTTACCTCCAGGGCAACATTGTCACCGGGCATCACCATCTCT
>JAUVXZ010000196.1 GCA_030603345.1 Pseudomonadota bacterium | reverse complement strand
CAGGCACAAGGGAATGGAAATGAGAATTGCAATAATAAGAATCGAACTCTGAATTGTGTCCGTGCGAACAACAGAATGCTGGCCTCCGAGCACGGTATAGATGACAAAGACTGAAGCGGTGATAATCATTAAAAGGGACGGCGAAACCTTTACCATGGTCTCCAAGATCTTTCCTGCCGCCACTATCTGACCAGCGATAATACCCGTCCAGGCAATAACTATCAAGGCTGAGGCAAGGACTTTCGCTTGAGGCCCATACTGAACTTCAAGAATTTCCGGTAAGGTATAGAGAGAATACCCCCTCACCTTTTCTGCCAAAAAAAGGCCCAGAAAAAAAAGCCCAATAGCTCCAACCAGGAGCCACCAGGAGCCCACCAAACCCTGTTTGTACCCTAAACCGGCCATCCCAATGGTAGACGATCCCCCAATGATAGTGCCAAAAAGGGATCCAGCTATAAGCAGGAACGAGGCTGCTCTATCAGCAACAAAAAAGCTGTTTACCCCCTTCACAATCCTGAAGGATCTGGTGCCAACAAGAATAAGCCCAACAAAATATATGGAAACAATTGCAATATCCATATCTTACCTTACAGTTGTAAACAAATCAGCTCACATTACTTTCTCAATCACAGAATGTCAAATGGTCAGATAAACCGATCCTTGAGATGGTTATGGCATACGTTTATGGCACAAACTTGTTGCAAATACTCTCCTTTCTTGTTAAAAATATCGATGTGTTTTCTTTTTTCTTTGAAACAGCATGTCAAACTCCACTGTTTCTCTCTTCGGCGCTTAATTCTGAACACTTTTGGCACAGAAAAGGCCACCTCGAAAATATACCGAAAACCGAGTTGCAGAGCGGCCTTCCAGAGCCTACATGTAAGTTGTTGTACTGTGCCTCTTTTCAAGGTAGATATCTGATTAAGGAGTTTGCTTATGGAAAAAATAAAGATCGCTATTGTGGGAATCGGTAACTGTGCAAGCTCATTGGTTCAAGGCATTGAATACTACAAAACGAAAAACAGCACCGATGCTATTGGATTGATGCATTACGAGTTAGGAGGATACAAGCCATACGATATTAAAGTGGTTGCCGCCTTTGATATAGATAAACGCAAGGTGGGCAAGGATGTGGCTGAAGCCATCTTTCAACCTCCCAACTGCACCACCACCTTGTGTGCGGATATGCCAAAAGCTGGAACCATCGTTCGGATGGGAAGGGTTTTGGACGGTGTTGCCGATCACATGAAAACCTACCACGAAAAATACGCCTTTCTTCTGTCTGATGAGAAAGAGGCAGGGAAACAAGCGGTAGTCCGAGAACTCAAAACATCCGGTGCTGAAATCCTCCTCAACTATCTTCCCGTGGGATCAGACCAGGCCGCTACCTTTTACGCCGAATGCGCTCTTGAGGCAGGGGTCGCGCTCATCAACAACATGCCGGTCTTTATCGCCAGCAATCCCAACTGGGCAAGCCGATTTGACACGGCAGGATTGCCCATTATCGGAGATGATATCAAATCCCAGTTGGGCGCCACCATTGTCCATCGGGTGCTCACCAACCTCTTTAAGAACCGGGGGGTGAAACTGGAGCGCACCTACCAGCTCAATACCGGGGGAAACACCGATTTTCTGAACATGCTCGATAGAACCCGTCTGATTTCCAAGAGAACATCCAAGACCGAAGCAATCCAGTCCCAGACGGAAAACCGACTGGACGACGAGAACATCCATATTGGCCCCAGTGACTGGGTGGCATGGCAGAAGGACAACAAGGTCTGTTTCCTCAGGATGGAAGGGAAACTCTTTGGTGACGTTCCGATGAACCTCGAATTACGGCTCTCTGTGGAAGACTCTCCCAACTCAGGGGGCATCGTGATCGATGCGGTCAGATGCTGCAAGCTGGCACTTGATCGAGGAAAGGGTGGAATCCTCTATTCACCTTCTGCATACTTTATGAAACATCCACCGAAACAGTTCACTGATGATGAGGCATACAACCTCACAGAGGATTTCATTCAAGGGAAACGGGAGGATTAAGTAGAGTAAGTAGTAAGTAGTAAGGAGTAAGGAGTAAGGAGAAAACTGCTTACTTTTTTTCTGCATACTGCATACCTTGAGACAAGGAGGAAGAGATGGACTGGGGTATTGAAAACAGGCTCTCCAGATTAATCAGGGAAGATGGCCGCTGCCAGTTTTTGCCTATAGATCACGGCTATTTCCAGGGTCCTACCAGTTGCCTTGAAGACCCATCCGAAACCATAAAGGGACTCCTTGCCTATGCCGATGGTCTCTTTGTCACCAGGGGTGTATTACGTGCATCTGTTCCACCTAACTCCCCAACTCCAATCATTTTGAGGGTTTCTGGTGGCACAAGCATAATAGGGGCTGATCTGGCCAATGAGACCATCACAACTTCAATAGATGAGATCATCAGGCTCAATGCCGCTGCTGTAGGGATCTCTATCTTTGTGGGTTCTGACTATGAGAAGCAGACATTGACCAACCTCAGCAATCTTGTTAGTGAATGTGAGCCATACGGAATTCCTGTTATGGCTGTAACTGCAGTTGGCAAGGAGCTGGAAAAAAGAACGGCCAGGTACCTGAGCCTAAGCTGTCGAATCGCCGCTGAATTGGGAGCACGGATTGTCAAAACCTATTACAGTACCGAGGATTTTGATAAGGTAATTGAAGGTTGTCCCGTTCCCGTTGTTATCGCCGGAGGTCCGAAGTGCGAAACAGAGCTCGAGGTATTTGAATTTGTTTATGATGGTATTCAAAAGGGAGCAATAGGGGTCAATCTGGGAAGAAATGTCTGGCAAAATCCCCACCCAGTTGCCATGATGAGGGCACTACACGCCGTTATTCATAACAATGCAACACCAAAAGAGGCACAGGGGCTCTTCGAGGAACTAAGGAATAGCTAATGTCAGTGGTCAGTAGTTAACCGGCTGTTGCCGAAATCCCTCTTCGCTTGGTCCAAAACGTTTTTTGATAAATCTAAGGCTCCCTCCAGGCGATGTCAAAACTCGCCCTTAGGGCACGGTCACGTCATAGTGAAACCTAACTTATTGATTTTTGAGCTTCTTGCAGGGCATGGGTATATCTTTTTTTTGGATTATGCCCTCACATAGTTTAGATCAGTGGGCGTTTCAAAATGGTTTATATAGATGGAGCCTATGATTCTAAGGCTTAGGGCGCAATAAACCATTTTGAATCGACCCAGTAAGGGGCCATGTTATAGGGGCATAACCAAAAAAAAGAGACACCCATGCCCTGGACTTTGACGTTACCCTGTCCTTAGGGCTCAGACAGTTGACATCGCTTATCTTTCGCTTCGCCAAGATTTGTTTGGGATTTCCATTTGGGCAACAGCCTATTAAGGCCCAACACACACTATGAAATGCGCGATGTATTACAATAACAGGGATATTCGGCTCGAAGAAATCCCTGTACCGGAAATAGGCCCAGATGAGCTACTCGTCCAAATGCATGCATGTGGGTTGTGCGGTAGTGATGTACTGGAATGGTACAGGGCCAAAAAGGCCCCACTGGTACTCGGCCACGAGATGACAGGGGAGATTGTTACCGCCGGAGAAAATGTTAAACGGTACTCAGTCGGTGATCGCGTGTTTGTATCCCACCATGTGCCCTGTAATACCTGCCACTACTGCCTTAACGGTCACCATACAGTATGTGACACCTTACGGACAACAAATTTTGATCCTGGAGGATTTGCTGAATTCATTAGGGTGCCAGGAATCAATGTTGACCGGGGAGTTTTCCTTCTGCCTGATGAAATGTCTTACGAAGAGGGGACATTCATTGAGCCATTGGCCTGTGTTCTGAGGGGTCAGAGAGCAGCCAACCTGCGGCCAAGCCAAACCGTTTTGGTAATCGGTGGAGGGATTGCAGGATTGCTCCACCTCAAACTGGCACAGGCCCTGGGAGCGAGCTCTGTGGTGGTAGTTGACATCCATGAAAAGCGACTGGCATTCGCTCAGGGCTGTGGGGCAAAGGCAACGTTTCTTGCTCATGACTTTCGTCCCGAGCATCTTAGGGAAGTCAATAATGGTCGTCTGGCTGACCTGGCGATAGTTTCCACTGGCGCCGTAGATGCAATTCATATGACCTGGAAATGTGTGGATAGAGGGGGAACGGTACTTGTTTTCGCTCCTCCCGAACCCGGGATCGATCTTGCTCTTCCCTTATATGATATCTGGCATGACGGCATAACT
The DNA here is from genome assembly GCA_030603345.1 of Pseudomonadota bacterium. Taxonomy (GTDB): domain Bacteria; phylum Desulfobacterota; class DSM-4660; order Desulfatiglandales; family B25-G16; genus JADFWK01. The sequence continues at coordinate 2,474 of JAUVXZ010000196.1, read as the reverse complement.
ATTACCACAGCCTATGGTGGCTCTCCCGTGGATATAAGTCAGGCAATAGAATTGATCAGATCCAAGACTGTTGTAGTGAATGACATGATAACTCATCGTTTTCCCCTTGCCCGGGCAAGTGAAGGATTCGCTCTTGTTGAAAAGGCTCAGGATTCAATCAAGGTTATTATCCAGCCATGAACGCTTCCTGTTTTCTCTGAGCATTCCAAATCTCTGCTGCCCCTTGTCTTGGGCTGCTTTTTTTGCGAAGCGTCAGTTTTGGGTTGTACCGATAGATTTTGTGTAAAAATAACTAGCGAAAAAAAAAGGAAATGTGGTATTTTAATATCGTTCAAAAGTGTTGGCACAATGGTATATTGGTTAGGGAATGTGTACACAATTACCCCTATCCGGCCATGCCCATTTTCTCAAGGCGCTATCTATTGGCCTCACGGGATGTGGTCAAATATGTGGGGTTAGATGAACCAGACAGAGGCTCCCAGGGCTTCTGAGGTATAAACCCCACATATGTGACCACTGCAAGACCCAGTGGAGTTTTTTTTGAGATATCGCCTTTCAAAAACAGCCATGACCGCCTTTAGAACGTGAAAGATTACTCACTATGGTTCATGCCAACACTTTTGAACGATACTGGTATTTTTGATAAAATAAACAGTAGATAAACCCGTTTTGATTCACTATACTCCCTTGTATTAATATAGAGAGCCTTGTTCTGCATGAGTCATACCGTTTATTTTCGCCTTTATGAGGAGCTGAATGATTATCTACCTGAAGAAAAAAGAAAGAGAACATTCAGCCTATCCCTGAAAGGCCCAACCACTGTTGAAGAGGCAATCTGCCTTTTGGGAGTGCCACCTAAGGAGGTAGATCTTGTGCTTGTTAATGGCGAATCTGCTCCCTTCAACCACGTGACCCGAGACGCGGACAGGGTCAGCGTGTACCCAATTTTTGAGTCCCTGGATGTTAGTACGGTAACAAGACTCAGGGATAAATCATTACTTGCTATCAAATTGGCAAGGGAATCGAACAACCGTTCCACTAAAAAACAGACTCTTGAAAGGAGAAAGAGAAATGGCCCGAAAAAAGATCGATGAAACAATTAGGCAAAAAGTCATAAATGCTGAAGCAAGTGGACTTTCCATGAGAAAAATAGCCAAAGAATATGGGGTAAGTCTCTCAAGCGTTAGCAGAATAGTAAAAGAAGAGGGCGTGCCAAAAGCTCAACAAGAGGTAATACCTGAGAAAGACAGAGCAGCGAGGAAAAAGAGGATAGTGGAGCTTGAAAAAAGAATAGCTGAACTGGAAAAGAAGATCTTTGAGATAGAGGCCAGCAAGAGGTAGTGGAGAAGATACCAAGAAACCCGATAATCTTCATTCACGGACAAGAAAGCAGCAGTCAAGGAACAAAAGGGCGCTTTTTTACACAGCTTTTTCCAGAGATGACTATCCCCGACTTTGCAGGCGATATTCCAACCCGGATGTCAAAATTGAATGAGACCCTCGTTGGCAAAAGCGAGATCATTATGATAGGGTCATCTTTAGGCGGGTTAATGGCTGGTTTATACGTGTTTCAGAATCAGGATACGATAAAAAAACTCATTCTCCTTGCCCCAGCCCTTAACCTCCCAGAATTCAACCCATATCTATCGGAAACACTCACACTTCCTGTTTTTGTCTTTCATGGAAAAAATGACGAGGTGATTCCCTCACAGCTGATTCAGACTATCGCCACAAAGGTCTTTACCAATCTAGCCTTTACACTCTTGGACGATGACCATCGCCTCACTAAGACGTTTACGACAATTGACTGGCCCAAGATCATCAAATAGTAGGCAGTGTGCAGTAAGCACCACGCACAAAAAAGTAAACATCCAGTCTTCACCTCGGCTCTCCAGCACGTCCCGGGATGATCCTCTGATCTGCTTACTGCATACCCCTTACTCCTCTAACTCTATATTCCAGTAAAGGTAGTCCCTCCATGACTGGGGCGTATGCCTCAGGCTTAATCTGATTTTTAAAACCGGCAACCATTCTGGTTTGCTCGGTCTCCTGATCCAGCTCATTGAGGCCTCTGACGGGATTCTCCTTTCCTTCTTTCTATTGCACCCGATGCAACAGGTAACGATATTTTCCCACTCTGTTTTACCCCCCCGTGCCCTCGGTAAAACATGATCCCAGGTGAGCTCACCTGGAGGGCGTTTCCCGCCACAGTATTGACACTTATAATCATCCCTTATATAGATATTCTGTCTGCAAAATCTAACCGGGGTCTTTGGCCTTTTTACAAATCTTAAGAGCCGGACAACGGCGGGCAACTTGATGGCAAAACTTACCGAACGGATCTCCCTGTTGTACTCTTCGATCACCTCTATCTTACCCAGGGTGAGCATGATAATCGCCCTCTTCCAGTTGATGACCTTCAGAGGTTCATAGGTAATATTTAAAAGAAGTACTTGTTCCATCTCAAAAAACCT
>JAUVXZ010000220.1 GCA_030603345.1 Pseudomonadota bacterium | reverse complement strand
GCCGTAGGGGGCTGAATGCCGAGGCCCAAAAAGCTTAAGGCAGCGATGAACAGAAATACGAAACAGAAACGCATACCGAATTCCGCAAGCAAAGGCGGCAAGGCATTCGGCAGGATTTCGTGCCGTATGATCCACCAAAGCCCTTCACCGCGAAGTTTGGCGGCTTCAACGTAGTCCATGACGTCAATATCCATGCCAAGGGCCCGTGACAAACGATAGACCCGGGTAGAGTCCAGTATCGCGATAACCAGGATCAGAGTGGGTATGGACGTCCCGACTACCGACAGCACCATTAAGGCGAAAATCAAGGTTGGAATGGCCATCATGATGTCGACGATGCGGCTGAGAAGCATGTCAACCCAACCGCCGAGCACTGCCGCAAAAAAACCACTAATAATGCCAATAGTGAACGAAAGTATCGTTATGACCAGCGATATTGAAATTGTGTTACGGGCGCCGTATAGCAAACGCGTGAATATATCCCGTCCCAATTGGTCGGTACCCAACAGATGAGTGCTGCTTGGAGATTCCCAGACGTCACCAATGATTTGCGTTTCTCCGTAGGGGGCAATAACCGGGGCAAATATACAGGCAGTAAAATTAATAATTACTATTGCAAGGCCAATGCGTGCGCTTAAAGGAGATTTTTTTAGTGATTTAAGGAATACCATCTACATTCTTCTCCCTATTGGGGGCTTCGAAGCTTGGGGTTACTGAGCATAGCCAGGACATCGGCAATAAGATTAAGCAGTACATAGGTGCCTGCAAACAGAAGCCCGCTAGCCTGAACAACGGGGAGGTCGCGCTTGGAAACCGAATCCACCAGAAGCTGTCCTAGTCCCGGATACACGAAGACCACTTCAACAATTACTACACCAACAATGAGCCAGGCCAGGTCCAGAACGATCACATTAATTATTGGCGACAGGGCATTCGGAAATGCATGATGAATGATGATCCTCCTGCGCGTTAGACCTTTTAGCTCGGCCATCTCGATAAACGGGCTGGTCAGGACATTGATGATCGACGCGCGCGTCATACGCATCATGTGTGCAACCACCACGAGTGTAAGTGTCAGGCAGGGGAGAATGATATAATAAATCTTCCTCCAAAAAGGCATTGCGTCGCTTATGTTGGAGATGCTGGGAAAAATATTGAGCTTTACAGAGAGCACAGCAATTAAAACATAACCGACAAAGAACTCCGGAAGGGAAATAGAGCTGATGGTAGTAACGTTAATCATTCGGTCGAACCAACTATCCCGGTAAAGTGCGGCGAGCATTCCGAGGACAAGCGCGAGCGGTATCGCTACCACCGCTGCTGCGGCAGCCAAAAACAACGTGTTGTATAAACGCCAGCCGATCAACTCCGAAATCGGACGCTTATTGGAAAGGGAGTTGCCTAAATCACCCTGAAGAAAATCGCCAAGCCAATGGAAATAGCGGACGTGAGGGGGAAGGTCTAATTTCAGTTCCTTGCGAAATGCCGCAATCGTTTCCGGTGTTGCTCGCTGCCCCAGGATGGCCTGCGCCACATCACCTGGAAGCAGTTCCACGCCCTCAAAAATAAGAATAGAAATGACAATAAGGGTCACAAGGCCCAACACAATGCGTTTGGCCACCATTCCAGCGAGAGTATTCACTTTATGTTTCCGAATTTCTATCCCGCCAAAGCGGGAAAATCAGTGATTTTTAACGGGGTGAAGCCCCTAACTTCTTGTATTTATACAAAAAGTTAGCTCTTACCACCTCAACCACTTCCCTCTCTCCAAGGAGAGAAAAGTGGTGAGGTTGATAAACAAATATACGCTTTTGATTGAGTAATTACGGATTAGATGAACCACCAACGTTCCGGGGTCCTCAGTCCGTCAAGGTCGAAGTTTGCCGCTACGTTTTCAAATCCAACTTTAGTGCTTGTCGCCATTAGGAGGTTGGCAAACATCGGAATGATAGACCCGCCTTCGTCTCGTACAAGGCGTTGCATTTCCACATACATCTCACGCCGTTTCGCGTTGTCGAGCTCCGCACGGGCCGCTTTGAGCAGTTCGTTAAAGCGCTTGTGCTTAAAGTGACCTTCGTTCCAGTTTGACTCCTCTGCGTATCCGATAGCGAACATCCAATCCTCGCTTGGGCGGCCGCCCCAGAAGCTAAAGGTCCAGGCTTTCTTCATCCAGACGTCGCTCCAGTAGCCGTCTTGAGGCTCACGTACTACATCAATCTTGATACCGGCCTTTGTAGCGCTTTCTTTGATTAGCACCGCAGTATCAACTGCCCCGGCAAAGGCTGCGTCGGAGACATGCAGCTTGAATGTGTGATTCAACTTTCCGGCCTTCTTCATATGGTACCTGGCCTTATCCGGGTCGTACTTTCTCTGAGGTAATTCAGATGCATAGAACCGCTGTGATGGTGCTATGGGATGATCGTTGCCGACAGCCCCGTAACCGCGCAAGATCTGCTTCACCAACTGTTCACGGTCAACAGTGAGTTTCAATGCGAGCCGGACATCGTTATTATCATACGGTGGTACGTCGGACAGCATAGGGATGGTGTAGTGCGTTGTTCCGGTGAGGTTTATGGCCTTAATGCCGGGTATTTTTTCCAGCAAATGAAAGGTTTTCCGCTCACACCGGTTCATTGCGTCAATTTGACCCGTCTTCAATGCATTGATTCTGGCACTGACATCATTGATGTAAATCGTTTCAACTTCATCGAAGTGGCCACGCCCTTGCTTCCAATAGTTCGGATTCAGTTTGGTTAATGCCCTAACGCCCGGCTCCCAGCTAACCAGCTTGAAGGCACCTGTGCCGATGCCTTTCTCAAAGTCGGTGGTGCCAGCTGGGAAAATCCCCAAGTGATAGTCACTCATGATAAAGGGGAAGTCTGCGTTGCCTCCCTCCAGAATAAAGACCACTGTGTGCTTGCCATCGGCCTTGACATCCTTGACAGCAGTAACAAGGCTCTTGCCTGAAGACTTTGAGTCTTCTCCCCTGTGATAATTAATGGAAAACACCACATCCTCGGCATCCAGGGTTTTGCCGTTGTGAAATTCCACGCCTTTGCGTAGCTTGAAAGTCCATTTGGAGGCATCCGCTGAAGGCTCCCAGCTTTCGGCCAGTTCTGGAATGGGGTTGTACTTATAGTTTAATTCAGTAAGGCAATTCCTGACTTGCAGGTGAACTATCTGTGGCGCTGTGCTCGGCAATGCCCCGGGATCCAACGAATCTGTCATCGCGCCTTGGCCCACGCCTAGTCTAAACCGTCCTCCTTTTTTGGGTTTCGCAGCATGTGCAACGGGCCCTGATGATGCTAGTATCATATTAATTGCAGGCACAGAGAGACCTAGGACCATTAGACTTTTGATAAACCCTCGGCGGGATATCCTCCCGCTTTCAAATTTTTGGATATACTCATCAATCTTTGCCATTTTGCCCCCCTTTTCATAAAACTGTTGACATAATCTTGGGTATTGCTCAATTCCTACAAATATATCCTCTTTCAATCCCCATTCCTCTGTGATTCAAAGAATGGAGCCCTTAGAGAAACAAGAGAAGAGTCATACCCATACATACGTTAGCCTATTTTATTCCTACCATCACCTCCTTCATTTATGATTTTCCAGCTTTTCACAAAATTCATAAGGCATTGAAAATATTAAGTTTTTTGGCGTGCTCTAAAATTACTTCACCTCCACCCTAAAATTATCTGTAATTTCATATAGTTAAGCTTCATGTTTTTCACAATAGGCTTTATTTTGAACGTTCTAAAAGGAGGTGGGGAATGGAGGCGGTCATGAACACCTACAACCCTAAAAACAGTATCTCATCTCTCCAGAAGCCGTTTTTGAGTTGAACCCTACCTTGCTAGCTGCTTTCCTTCAAAGATAAGGGAAAGGCCACCTGTCTCAAAAGAGGCACTGACTTTGAAGCATTTCCTAACAGGTGTGCCCTAATTTGGATGGGTCAAATCGCCATCCTTTAGTGGAGTCCAAAGGATGTTGTTTTAAAGAATTCCAAAAAGATCTCTCCCTCATTAGAAGGCATTATTAAGGAAATTGTGGCATAAAAGCATTAAAATAAAAAAGCCTCCAAGGAAATGTAAAACCCTGGAGGCTGTGTATCAGCAATTTTTCCAAACCTTTCACCATCATTAACCCCAAAATTTAATGCTGTGTTGTTAGTCGGTCTATCGCTGAACTTATTTTCCTATAGCAAGATTATCTGAAAGTGTCAAACAATTCTAATTATTTTCAATCCAACGGAAGAACTGGCTTATCCCTTAAGAAAATCAGGCCTGCTGTATTCTGGGTCAGGGTAAGTGTAGAAGCCCTTGTTGGTCTTGATGCCAAGCTCGTTTCTGTCCAGCTTCGCCTTGAGGGCCTCAGGGGGATGATCCTTGGGATCCTTGGATTCGTTGTAGTAGACCATCTCAATATCATAGACCACATCGAGTCCTACGTTATCCATGAGGCTGAACGGCCCCCACGTCGTTCCCGTGAATATCATCCAGGCGCGGTCAATATCCCTGAAATCGACAAACCCCTCTCCCCACATATAGAGGACCTCCCGCTTGATCGCCCTCCAGACCCGGTTGAAGCAGAAGCCGAGGATCTCCTTTTTGACCGTTAGGGGCACACAGCCAATGGAGCGAACCCATGCCGTGACAGTCTCGATAACTTCAGGTGTTGTCTTTGTCCCTCCCATGACATCAGCCATGTTAATTCCAGCGCCAAGATAGTAAAAGTGGGTATTCAGGCACTGCTCTGGCCTGGTGGTAGCGGTTTCGATCTTCGAGATCGGTAAAGACGAGCTGTTGGTTGCGAGGATGGCTCCTCGGGGTGCAAGGGCATCAAGCCTTTCAAAGGTCTTACGCTTCAGCTCCAGATCCTCGGGCACGGCCTCGATGACGAGGTCGGCATCTCGAAGTGCCTCTGCAAGGTCCTTGCAGAACATTACCTTATTTGCCTCCTTATCCACGTCATCCGTGGGAAAGGGCGACTTTCCTCCGGCAGTTCTGAATGCGATCTTGAGGTTTTGCAGTCCCCTGCTGAATGATTCCTCATCGGTATCGTAGGCAGAGACCTCGTAGTCATAGCAGGCTGCCAGGACAGCGATCTGTGTACCCAATGTACCGGTTCCGATAACCGCAACCTTCCGGATCTTGTTTTCCATTTCTCACTCACTCCCTTCCGTTTTGATTACTGAAACTACAGCGAAGCTACGGTGCAAGATGGAATTGATGGCTTCGGGATCCTGGCTGGGTTGGGACTTGCAATGATTGCCGTCAGACTCTTGAGCAATACCTTAAGCAAAAAACCATCGTACCAACCTGAGATCATTGAGATTGTTAATCCTTGACAGGTTGTTGCCCAAACCGAAATCCCTTTGAGGGGTCATTAGAACGTTTTTTGCTAACAAATCTTGGCGAAGTGGAAGATAAGCGATGTCAACTGTTTGAGCCCTAAAGGCCAGTTTTGACATCGCCTGGAGGGAGCCTTAGATTTGTCAAAAAACGTTTTAGACTAAGAGAAAAGGGATTTCGGTAACAGTCTGTCAAGACCTACCATACTAGGAAAGCGATCCCAGTTAGTCGAATCCAAAAAATGCATCGTCGAATATTCCTGTGCCCTCTCATCTCCCCATGGGTAATGCGAGGACCGATTTGGCTAAATGCTCACTCCTGGTTATCTTTCTCAACTGCATCAATCAACATCTCAAAGATATCTGGAACCGCTGAAATCACCCTGTTCCAGTTGGGTATATAAGGAAC
>JAUVXZ010000158.1 GCA_030603345.1 Pseudomonadota bacterium | reverse complement strand
CCATAAGGGGCAAGGTCATTGAAGCATACCGAGAAATTATGCGCATGCAGTTTTAGGTGATGCCAAGAGTCTGTTGTGAGTTGTCGATTGCACGGGAATTTCTGAATCCAATTCTATTGATTTCGTCGCTTCATCTAGCCTTTTCAACGGACACTAACGAGTATAAGGAAGCTTCGTAATGAACAATGTAATGAGTCAGTTGCTAAACGTCATAAGGTCCCTCCCTCTTTCCAGAAAGATCAGCATAGCCTTTATCTTGGCTCTTGTGATCGCCGGATTTGCTCTTATGTTCATGTGGGCAAATCAGGCAGATTACCAGGTCTTGTTCAACAATCTTTCCCCAGAGGATGGGGGCGCCATCGTTTCTAAACTGCAGGAAAGAAATATCCCTTACAAGATTGAGGCGAATGGGACTGTTATTATGGTCCCGGCAGAAAAGGTGCATGAATTGCGCCTCACCCTGGCAGGTGACGGCTTGCCACATGGAGGTAATATCGGTTTCGAGATCTTTGATCATACTGATTTTAGAACAACCACGTTTGTTCAAGAATTGAATTATAGGAGGGCATTGCAGGGGGAACTGGCAAGAACGATAAACCAGTTTAAGGAGGTAAACAGCTCTAAGGTTTTTATCGTTATACCAAAAGAGTCGCTTTTTGTGGAGGAGAGCAAGCCGGCTTCTGCGGCAATCCAATTGGATCTGAGATCAACCTTACCGCCAGCAAAACTCGCTGCGATCATTCACCTGGTTGCAAGTGCTGTAGAAGGCCTTGAGCCGGGGCAGGTAACCGTTGTAGATACAAAGGGGAGAGTTATCTTTAAGGGTGGGGGTGGAGATAACCCACCTGCACTTTTGAGCAACACACAACTTGATTATAAAGGCAAGGTAGAGGGCGCGATACAGAAAAATGTTCAGAGTATGTTGGAAGGAATCGTGGGCATCGGTAAGGCGATTGTAAGGGTAAATACCGAGATTGATTTCAGTAGAGCTACCTCAAATGAGGAGGAATACGACCCCTATGCGACAGTGGTTAGGAGTGAAAGGAGTATTGAAGAGTCGGCACAGACCAGCGAAGGGACCGCGGAAACTGCTCAGACATTAATTAACAAGCGCAGGGGTGTTGTGCCACCAGCAACTGGGGCTGAAAAGAGCAATACAAAAAAGGATGTTGCAACAAACTATGAGATCAACAAAATCACCAGGACGATTCTGAAACCAGCAGGAACCATCAAGCACCTCTCAGTTGCGGCAGTTATTGATGGAACATATACGGTAGAGACCTTGCCAGACGGAACCACTAAGAAGACTTATATCCCGCGAAGCGAGGAGGAATTGAAAAAATTCGAAGACTTAGTGAAGCGGGCCATGGGTTATAGCCAAGATAGGGAGGATCAGATTTCACTGAATTCCATGCCATTTTCAGAAACCGCTACAGCGGACGCACTAGCTGAGAGCCCGGGCAGCAAATTTGATATCGTGAAACTCGTGGGAAACCATAAAAGGACAATAGTGAATCTCCTGTTAGTGATTTTGGTCTTTTTCCTGGTAATACGACCGTTGCTCAAGGGCCTAAGAAAAATAACCGAAGAAGGGATGTCTGAAACCGCGGAGCTGCCGGCAGGTACACGAGGGTATGCACGAATTCCTGAATCACCAGGGATGGGTCAAAAAGAAAGGGCCCTTGAACTGAGTAAGAGTAATCCTGAAAAAGCCGAACAGCTCATTAAGGGATGGGTAGCTGAAAAAGAGTAATGGCGATTAATAGACAACCAGATCCTGAGAGCCTAACAGGACCTCAAAAGGCGGCTATCTTTCTTCTGGCCATGGGTGAGGAATTTACCAAATCATTTCTTAAGAGACTGGATGAGGAAAGCATACAAAAGATTGGAAGATGCATGGCAGAGATAACCTATATCCCTTCTGATGTATTAGATGCAGTGCTAACGGAATTTCTCACAAGTTTCCGAAATGAGGCTAATATCTCTGTTTCTGGAAAATCTTTTCTTAAGACAGTTGTGGCCAAATCTCTGGATGATGAAACGGCAAGAAAGGTCTTCAATGCAATAGGGGGGGAGGGTACCAATACCCCTTTTGATAATCTGGCATATGTACCTGCCGAGAACCTCGTCAATATCATCAAAGAGGAACATCCCCAAACGATTGCATTAATACTGTCCTACCTTCCTCATCAAAAGGCGGGTGAGATTTTGAACCTCCTTCCAGTGGATATCATGCCTGACATAGCGCTCAGGATTGTACAGATCGGGCAGGTTCCAGATGATATTGTGATGGAGCTGGATGAGGCAATAAAAAAGAACCTATCCAAGGTCGGAGTCGCTTCAAGAAAATTTGATGGCGTGGAGGCTGTAGCAAGCATCTTAAATCAGGTTGATGTGGAGACAGAGGAATTCGTTTTGACCAATATAGAGAAAGAGGATGGCGATCTGGCAGACCTGATAAGACGGAAGATGTTTGTTTTTGAGGATCTCTTGGAGGTTGATGACAGGAGTTTTAGGGAAATCCTTAAGAACATAGATAACCAGTTACTGATAAAAGCCTTGAAAACTGCCTCTGAAGAGATGAAACAGAAGATATTTGGTAACTTATCAGAGCGGGCCGCAGGTATGCTCAAGGAAGATATGGAGATCATGGGACCGGTTAGGTTGAAAGAGGTTGAGGAGGCTCAGCAGGCCATCATAAGAGCAGCAAAGACCCTCGAGGGGGATGGCAAAATAGTTCTTGTTGGTAGAGGCAAAGAGGACATCCTTGTCTAGCAACTCAGAAAATAGCGGAGAAAGAGGTAAAGCCTGGGTCAAATTTGAATTGGGATCCTTTGAATCGCCTTCGCTACCGAGACAAACGGAAAAAACAGGGTTTATCTCTCTTCAAACAGGCGGGGTGGAGGACACAGATTTCATACCTCTCAAGGAAACCACAGATCATTATAAAAAAAGGAAAGAGGTAAAGGATATTCTCAGAGAGGCCCAGGAAAAGGCTGACCTCTTGGAACGTGAGGCATATGAAAAGGGGTTTGCCCAAGGTGAGAAGGGTGGCCTTGAATTAGGAGAAAGAAAGGCGCTAAAGCAGGTTGAAAGCATTGAGAATCTTCTTATTGAGATGAACAGCCTAAAACAGGAGATTATTGGGCACTACGAAAAGGAGATCTTGGAGCTTGTTTTTGCTATTGCTCAAAAGGTTGTCCATCACCAGATAAGATCGGATGACAAGGCTATAGAAGGTACTGTTCTCAGGGCGCTGAAGTTGGCTGCAGAGAAGAGTGAAATCATTCTCAGGGTGAACCCAGAGGATTTTGATTATGTTGAGAAACTGCGGCCAGAATTTTTTGCTGCAGTCAAGGAACTGAAGGCACTTACGGTTACCAGCGATCCCTCAATTACCAGAGCGGGATGTTTATTAGAAAGCCCCTATGGTGATGTTGATGGCAGGGTTGAAACCCAGTTGGAGAAGATCCACCAGTGCCTGGAAGGGACATTTGCTGAAAAAAATGATGACTGAGCCAAGAGCGGAAATCACATGGGGTAATTATCTGGAGGCTATCAGTTCATGCCAGCCCATGAAGTTGGAGGGTAAAATTGTTAAGGTAGCCGGGCTTGTTGCCGAAGGGCACGGACCAGGACTCAGTGTTGGCAGCCTTTGCGTCATCGAAAATCCAGAAGGCAAGAATATTCAGTGTGAGGTCGTAGGGTTTAAAGACAAACGGGTGATCATCATGCCTTTTGGTGAAATGAGGGGGGTAAAGCCCGGAAGTCGGATAGTGGACATAGACAAGAAGCCGGTCGTTGGAGTGGGAGAGGCGTATTTAGGCAGGGTAATAGACGGCCATGGTCTCCCTATTGATGGCAAGGGTATGATACGGGCAGAGAAAGAATATCCCATCTATGGAGATGTTCTGAATCCTTTAAAGAGGGAAATTATACGGGAAGTGATAGATGTTGGTGTGGCATCTGTCAATGCCTTGATAACCGTTGGAAAGGGTCAGAGAATGGCTATCATGTCAGGAACAGGTGTGGGGAAGAGTGTGCTCATGGGTATGATAGCCAGGAATACAGCCGCGGATGTTGTGGTAATAGCCCTCATTGGGGAGCGAGGTCGGGAGGTGAGAGAGTTTATAGAAAAAAGCCTCGGGGATGAGGGGCTAAAGAAGTCAGTAGTTATAGCAAGTACATCTGATTCCCCAGCCCTGGTTAGGATTCGGGGAAGTTATCTGGCTACGACGCTGGCGGAATATTTTAGGGATAGAAACTCAGATGTTCTCCTGATTATGGATTCCATTACCAAATTTGCTATGGCGTTAAGAGAGGTAGGATTAGCTGCAGGTGAGCCACCTTCCGCAAAAGGCTATACCCCCAGTGTTTTTGCAGAGATGCCGAAACTCTTGGAGAGAGCAGGGACGGTCGAGAAAAGGGGGAGCATTACAGGAATATACAATGTTCTGGTCGAAGGGGATGATCTGAGCGAACCCATATCAGATGCTGTTCGCTCTATCGTAGATGGGCACATAGTGCTATCTCGAAATCTTGCCCAAAAGGGCCATTACCCCGCTGTAGATGTACTAGGGAGTGTTAGCCGGGTAATGAGAGAAATTGTTGACACCGAGCACCTCCATAATGTGGGAAAGTTAATCAAGGTTCTTTCAACCTACCGGGAGGCCGAGGATTTGATTAATATAGGGGCCTATGTGGATGGCAGTGATTCAGAGATAGATTTCGCCAAGAAAATGATCGGCGACATTAACTCATTTCTGCAGCAGGACATTTATCAAAAGGCAACCTTTCAAGAAAGTGTGGCTCGATTGAAGGCCTTGTTCTCAGATAACTGAAGGTGCCAAGTCTTCTGCAGCAACTTCACATTGTGATGCATCCAGAAAGAGGGGATTTTTGCTGCACGGCGTAGCGGAATGATGGAAGAATGGAATATTGGATAGGTGAAGAAGGAAAACCATGGGAAATACGAGCGCTTTTTTTGAGTCCATCATTCCGGCATTCCAATACTCCGGTTTTGAGGTGAAGAGGAGCACGGTACGGTGAAGAAGTTTTCCTTTCGGCTTGACTCTATACTTGATTACAGAAGATACCTGGAAAAGAGGGCCCAGAGAGATTTAGGCAATGCCCAAAATGAGCAGGCGCGGACAAAGAAGGTAGCCAAAGAACTAGGTGATAAGAGAGAGGACATTTCAAAAGAATGCAGTGATGAGACCTTTAGGGGGATAGATGTTCCCTCCTATCACCTGTATACATCCTTTCTGCGAATTTTGAATCAAGATCTGGAAAAGGCCCATATGAGCTTGAAACAAGGGGAAGAGAAAATCCGGGCCCATGAGGCAGTTCTAAAAAGGAAATCAATAGAGAAAAAGAGCTTAGAGACTCTTAAGGAGTCGCAGTTTAAGGAGTATAAGCTGACACGAGAAAGGGCAGAGCAAAAGGCAATAGATGAACTGGTTATCATGAGAAGAGGACATAAAGCATGAAGTTATTAACCCAGCTTTTTCTTGGCACCTTGATAATAGTAAAGATCGTGTTGGGCTCTGTTTTCATCTACCAGGCAGAGTCTGACCCTTTGGTGTCTGAGAGGGATGCCATAGCATCAGAAGAGGTGCAGGAAGAACCCGCAGCGGCAATAGAGGAAACTGACAATCCTGCCAATGAAGTGTACATCGATCTGGATTTGTTTCTTGCCAAACAGGCTGAATTCGGAGAGCAAGAACAAGACCTCGCAAGAAAGAGGGAAGAGCTTTTGGCCATCCAGGATGAGATAGACAATAGAATTGCCAAACTCACCCAATTGAGGAATGAGATCAAAAACATGATGGCCAGAAAAGAGACTATTGAGCAGGATAAGATCAGACACCTTATCAAGGCATATTCTGCCATGAAGCCTCAGAAGGCAGCGAGCCTGGTTGAGAAACTGGACATGAAGTTTGCCATAGAACTCCTCTCCAGGATGAAGGGAGAGGCAGTGGGCAATATCCTTTCGTTTGTGAATGTAGAAAAGGCTGCCAGAATAAGCGAAGCCCTTGCTCAGCGGAAATAAGGGGTGGAGATTTGTCGGCTGGGGAAAACGTTTACCGTTAACTGTTGTCCGTTTACCGATCCAAGGGGGCCTGTTAACGCACTCAAGAATTCACTTAGAAAGTGAGGAAGTTCCCCGTTAACCGTGTTTTGGTCGCACTTAAGCGCTTAGCATTCTGAGTTTCTTGACAGTGAACGGAAAACGGTGAACGGTGAACGACGAATAGCGGTAATTGGTTGTATTTATGAGCAGAACAATTAAATATATCCTAGTTGTTGTGGTTCTCTGGTATTCGATTTCTGGCCTTTCCGGTGCCTTTGCTGTAGAGCCCCGGGATATTGTCAGGCTGAAACAAGCAGGGGTAAGTGATAGCCTTCTTAAGGAAATCATCCGCTCAGATGCAATTACTCGGGCCTTAATCTCGGTAGATGAGATTGTCGAAATGAAAGACGTTAACATTGGGGATGACGTTATTTTAACGATACTTGAACAAGGCAGTGCCCCGGCTCCTGAACTAGATAGGGAAGATGCTGCGGACAGGGCTCTCGTGAGAAGGATAATAAGGCAGGAAATGAGGTTAGAACTGCAAAGGAAAGAACTTGATATTTTAGCAGAATATGTTTCCGCGCTTATCGCAAATCCTGAGATAATCAAGCTGGTACATGAGGGCAAGATAGCCGGCGAGGATTACGCTCGGATTGTCAAGTATCTAAAACAGTATGCCAGAGACGAGGAGACCAGAGAGTATGATTATGACGGTGACATAAATATTGACATCAATAAAGTCCGTAGATGAAACTCATTTCTCCAGTGTTCCCTTCCGATGCGAAAGTTATCCCACCATAGAATATCCCCTTTCTTTAAATCGTAATTAATCCAGCCAGCCTTGCGGGATAAGCATTGATAACGTTCTACCATTTCCAGCGTTAATAGCAAAACAATAAATCAGACAGGATTTACAGGATGATCAGGATCTTTTTTGCCTTTCATGAAGAAAGGCAAAAAATGTCATCCCTCTTCGAGGGAGGCAATGGGGCTAATAGAGAGCAAAACATTAACTTAAGGACAGGCCGGGAGTGGAAAGTCAATCTACAAAAAAAATCCATGAAATCCTGTAACTCCTGTCTAACCATACTAAAGAAGGTTCATCCTGGCCCCTTTAAGGAGTGTTCGTTGACATTCTCAAAGTCTAAGATTGGCGGTCGCCGATTATTTTAAGCGCAATTCAACAAAATGGGGCATAAGTGTAGCCAATCGATTTCATCTTGAACTAAACAGATTTCATCAGAAGAAAAGGCCGGTTAAAATGAACTAATAGTAATTGATGATGCTGAGGATACAGAAATTATATCAAAACAGCCAAACCACCAAGATCCATCCATTAGCGTCCGCCATAAGCTTTCCGACGACCGCATCAAGCGCAACTGCCACATCTTGCCATACCTGCCATTGACACGAGAGCGACTTTACCCTACTATGCCTTCAGCCAAAAGCGAATCCTTGCCAAAGGTTAGTACCAGAGAAACGCGAGGATCATAAATCCACTCTATAAATTGAATATTTGATCGGAATCAAGAAGTTTTGTGAGAGTACATCATATGCGAACTTATTTCGGAAAGAGAATTTTGGCATCTACCACAATGAACAGGAGATAATTGCTTATGGAGAAAATCAGAATCGCTATCGCCGGTATTGGTAACTGTGCAAGCTCATTGCTTCAAGGCATTGAATACTACAAAACGAAACACAGCGCCGATGCTATTGGATTGATGCACTACGAGTTAGGAGGATACAAGCCGTACGATATTGAAGTGGTTGCTGCCTTTGACATAGATAAAAGAAAGGTTGGGAAGGATGTCACCCAGGCTATATTTGAACTGCCAAACTGCACCACTATATTCTGCAAAGATATACCCAAGACAGGTGTTAAGGTAGAAATGGCTGCCATATTGGATGGTTTTTCTGAACAC
>JAUVXZ010000066.1 GCA_030603345.1 Pseudomonadota bacterium | reverse complement strand
GCAGGTTGCACCTGTCAGTGATGGATATCCTCAGGTAATTGATCCTTCTGTTGAATCTATCGACTAACATTCGTTTCTCGCTGGTGGTTGCCGGTTACTTGATGCTTGTCGCATCTCTCACCAATCCACAATTCTCCAACTTTAGGCACTTTAGGCACTTAACTCACGGAATCTCTATCTCAACGGCCCCCTTCTTGTAACCCTTTAAAGAAGACAACATTGCCAGAATAGTATTTCTAAACAGCTCGGAGGTAAAGGGGTTTAATGGGAACATGGTCCCGTCAACCTTAATGGAAACGGGCGGATGCAAGGAGACACACGTATCAATACTCTCTTTTCCCCCTACTATCTCCTTGGCAAGCTCATAGCAACTCTCATATCCACAATGACCACAGTTCAGAGTTGGCAGTTTAAAAGACCTTTCAATGACAAGAGCCGTCATATCCTTTATATGTTCATCATTTGCTATGACAAAATCAGAAACACCTTCCTCAAAACTGGCGGTACAGAGTTGCAGTCCATCAAAGAGTTCTTTCTTTTCATGCTCATTTCTTATGCACACAATCTTTGGAAATGTCTTTTCCTTTTTGAATCCCTCTATCAGCACAATATCGCTGTCACAATAGGTGAGGATATCCTCGATCCTTTTCTTTCCTTTTAATATTATTTCTGTCTCGTTGGGAGAAATGGCAGAAACAATAGGAACATGTAATCTGAACCTTGATGTGTCCGTGTCAGGAAAATCAATATGCCTGGGTGTATGTTTGATAACCGCAACCCGGTATCCCCTTGTTGTGAGCTCTTGAGATAATCTAATAACCAATGTGGACTTTCCACTCTTTTTAAACCCAACTATACCAACTGCCTTCACCGAAACCCTCCTATCTGGCTGGGAATATAGCCGTGAAGATCTCCTCATCGGCCTTTTGGCATTCCCTTTTGAGCCGAGAGTAATCCATTAGAAGTTTTTTACCATCATCTGTTAGGCGAGATCCATGTCTCCGTTCTGTTGCTACAATGTTTCTATTCAAATGCCCTTCGGTTGCCCTGATTTTTCCCCATACCCCTCTATAGGACATTCTCATAAGCTTGGCCGCCTGATTTATTGAACCTGTCTGTTCAATCAGTTCAAAAATCCTCTGTCGGCCTTCGCCCATGATGATGTTTCCCTCACTGTCTTCCAGCCATTGTCTCGACTTCAATCGCACCTTACCCATGGTTGCCCCCAAAGCCTCAAATTACCTTCCATAAAGCTCCGCTCTTTTCCGGGTTATAGCCACCCAGTGCTTCAACCCGGTTCCGAAACTCCTTGGATCTGGCCACGCTGATCAGCAATTGTATCTTGTGATCATTTACAAAAGGAGACGGAATTACCAGGTCGTATTGCTCGCTGAGAACAGGAATAAAATCCAGATCCAGGGCTTTTGCTGCAGCCATGATCCCCAAGCCCACATCTGCCATCCCATTTAATACCGCCACGGCCACGTTCATATGGGTATACTCCTCATTGTCATAGCCCCGTATCTGGGAGGGGTCTATACCCATCTCCTGCAGCTTGTAGTCGAAAAGGATCCTGGTGCCCGATCCTGGCTGTCTGTTAACAAAGCTGAGGTCATCTCTGGTGAGGTCTCCTATTCCCCTTACCTGCCTCGGGTTTCCTCTTTGAATGATCAGGCCCTGGTCCCGCACTACTAAACTGAACACATGCACGGGCACCCTTTTCAAATACTTTTGAATATAGGAGATATTGTATTCACCTGTGGCTGTATCTAAAAGATGAGCACCAGCCACGTGGGCCGTTCCTTTTTTCAGGGCCAGCAGTCCCCCAAGACTCCCTACGTTTCCCGAGGCAATCCTTATGACGCTATCTTTCTCCCTGATCTCATCGGATAGGATATCCACGGTAATATCATGACTTCCAATAATAACGATAGTATTGGCAATGTCTTCCAGATCTACCAGCAGTTCTGCCTCTGTTTCCTCACCTGCCACAATGCCTTCACTAAACGAAGGAATCCTGATAATGGCCTCTGCCTTGCTCAGGGTTGTAACTGATCCAGCGGCCCTGGGAAGTGGTATGGCCACCATTCTCTCCCCTACCCTGCCGAGATTAACCCTGATACATTCCTCCACGCCAAGTTTAGAAGGAATATCCCTCGAAGCACCTACGGTTATTTTTTGTTTTTTTGGTGTGCTTGAGCCCTGGAGCCGGTAAAGGTACGGTCTCACAAACTCATCAAACGCAATGTAGGCAGAAACCGGATATCCGGGAATGCCAACAACAGGCTTTCCTTTTACACGCCCGAGAATGGTAGGCTTACCAGGCATTATGGTGACACCGTGAACAAGGAGCTCTCCGGTATCCTCAATTACCTCGGCTGTATGGTCCCTCTTGCCTGCAGATGAGCCTGCAATGGTAATCACCACATCAGCTTCAGAGTCTACTGCCTTGAGCAGAGCCTCCTTAATCTTTTCACTCTTGTCCTCAACGATGTTCTCTACAATAGGCTCAGCCCCGCACTCCTTAACAAGACTAGAAAGAACAGAGGAATTCGACTCAATGATCTTACCTTCTTTCAGAGAAGAGGGATCTGATAGGGCACTGAGATCTACCAGCTCGCTGCCTGTGGGGATTATCAGCACCCGAGGTCTTCTTCTCACCTTCAGATGCAAAATCCCACCCCCAATCAGGGTTCCAAGGTCAAATGGTCGTATCCTATGGTTTCGGGGAAAAAGCAGCTCTGTGACAACAAAATCCTCTCCTACCTTCCTGGTATTCTGCCAGGGGAAAGCGGAAGATTCGATTTCAACTGTTTCCTCATCAATCTGGTTGAGCTTCTCAGCCATAATCACGGCGTTTTTTCCCTCGGGAATTACCTGGCCCGTGTTGATCCACAGCGCCTCCCGCCCTATTTTCAATCGCTTGGGGTTCCGCTCGGTGGCCCCATAGGTGTCTTCTGCTCGAACCGCTATGCCATCCATTGCCGCAGAATGGTATGGAGGTGATGAGATCTTTGCAAAAATGGGCTCTTTCATGATCCTTCCGGAAGACTCATGAACTGAGATCTCTTCTGCGTCTTGGATTGGCTCAGGATTAAAGGTCTTAAAAAAGATTTCCCGCGCCTCCTGAGGATCCTTCATTTTGAGGTATATCTTTTGTCGCTGCCTTTTTGTCAAAACAACCTCACCGTGACCCTATCTCCCTGATAAAGCCCTTCTGTATTCATATCAATCCTTATGATACCATCTGCCTCCACCATGGTAGATATCAGTCCACTTTTTCCCATGATCGGTTTCGCCACCAATCTCCCATCCTCATGGGAAAGCCTTACCCGTATATAATCCTCCCGTCCACTGGCTGACTCTATATTTCTATCAAGCTCTGCCTCAACTGTAGGGCGATGAAAAGCAGCTGGGTCTGAGAGGCCAGAAAGTCTGCCAAAAAGGTACCTCAGGAAAACATCAAAGATAACCATGGCAGATACCGGATGCCCAGGAAGACCCCACAATGTCTTGTTTCCCTTCCGTGCAATGATAGTCGGTTTACCAGGGCTGATGGATACCCCGTGGGCCATGAGCTCGACGTCGGCAAAAGAGAGAAACAGGTCTAAGGTCAAATCCTTCGCGCCTACTGAGCTCCCCCCAGAAAGGAGGATAACATCCGCCTGGGATAGTGCTTTTTCAAACAGTACCTTCAACTCCTCAAATCTATCTCCGGCGAGACCCAGATAGATCGGTTCAACGCCCAGTTCAGTGCAGAGACCCCCGAGGGTGTAGGTGTTGATATCCCTTACCTGCCCCGGTTTCGGCGTTTGGGTAACATCCACTATTTCTTCACCGGTAGATATGATTGCTGCCTTTGGTTTGCTAAATACAGCTGCCGTGCTCACGCCCAGGCCTGCGAGAATACCCAGATCCTGTGGTCGCAGCCGGGTTCCCTTTTGCAAAACCACCTGGCCTTTTCTCACGTCATCATCAGAAAGGATCACATTCTCTAATGGGGAAACCGGCCTGCTGATTTCCACAACCGTATCCTCAACCTTCTGAGAATACTCCACCATGACCACTGCATCAGCGCTCTGCGGCAGCATACCCCCCGTTGATATGAGGGCACACTCTCCCCTGCTAAGGTCAAAATTGGGCTTCCGGCCCATCCTGACTTCCCCCACAATAGCAAAGGGGGTGGGCAGATTTTCACTCGCACCAAACGTATCCTTAGCACCGAGGGCATATCCATCTACCGTGGATCTCTGAAATCCTGGTATATCTTCACCGGATACAATGTCGCTCGCCAGAACCCTGTTGAGGGCATCTGTTATGAAAACAGTTTCAGTCCCCAAGGGCTGAACGGTTCTCAGGAACTCGAGAACCTCCTTGGCTGTCTTTACCTTAAAAAATGACCGCATGACTGAAATATGTCACAAATGACATGAATAATCAATTACTATTTCTCAGCCTACCGCCAGGTCTAAGACAGAAGGTTAAACGCTGGCTCTTTCTTAAGTAAGAAAAGAAGGATTACGGGGAGGCATGGCCACGTCATAGTGAAACCTAACCTATTGATTCTTAAGCTTATTGCAGGGTATGGGTGTCTTTTTTTTGGTTATGCCCCTGGCCCAGACCTGGCATGCAAAGCATCAGTACAAAGAGCTTACTTACTAAATACTGTAACGACCACACTGTAGTCCAGAAGTGTCGCGCCAGGGCAGGCCTATGACATGCCCCCTACTGGGTCGATTCAAAATGGTTTATTAAGCCATAAGCCTTAGAATCATAGGCTCCATCTATATAAACCATTTTGAAACTCCCACTCATCTAAACTATGTGGGGCATAATCCAAAAAAAAGACACCCATACCCTGCAAGAAGCTTAAAAATCAATAGGTTAGGTTTCACTATGGATGCCCTAAAGGCGAGTTTTGACATCGCCTGGAGTCCCGCCTATTTTTAGGCGGGATCAAAAAACGTTTTAGACTAAGAGAAAAGGGATTTCGGCAACAGCCTGTTAACAGGGGGAGATCATGGACAAAAGGTTAGCCAGATTCAAACATTGTGATTCACGCTTTTATCCCTATCTGGAAAAAGTGCTGGAGCGACTGCCAGGAGAGGTCAAAGAGAACCTTCTCAACAACACGGACCTTCAAATCATAGCTGATGAAAACCTGCTTGACATGTGCGTCCTCCGGTACGATTTTGAAGATGCGGTAAAAAATTTGGTGTGCTCAACATGAAGGTACTCATGGAGTCTGAGCACCGGCTCATTTACACAATAGCTCATGAGTTAGCGCATTATGTGAGTGGTGAGGGAGAAACTGACCAGGCTGAGAGAAAAGTAGAAGACCTCTTAATTGCGTGGGGATTCGAAAAAGAAATTGAAGCCGTGCGGTACGATAAGGCCATTGCTGGATCAGAGGCCTACCAGACTGGGTATGAGTGGGCAAAAAAACAGAACAAAGACTATCTGTTGCGACATTTTGGGCTCTACTTCGATCAGTGGAACGAGAAGGGTATGAAGACAATGTCACGTGAGCAATTTGAAAAGCTTCAATCACAAGCTGGCACTACAGCGATTCTGGGCGATATGGCCCGGACAAAAAAGCAAGATTACGGTGAATCAAAACAAGATACCATCGCGGGCACGCTCCCACGAGACGAGGCGATAATCGCGGGAATCATGGCTGCCGTAAAAGAAGTAAAGTTCCAGGATTTGTATGGCACAAGAAATTGCACTCCTCGGGATAAGTAAAGCTCCCCGCCCTTCCGGGCGAGGCATTCCGGCGTTTTCAGTAAAATCCGAGGCAGGGATTCCCTGTCAAAGATGAGGAGCCAGAACCTTAGAGAGAGACTATGAAGAGAGAAAGGAGAAATTCAGGTATGCTCGTACCAACAATAATAATGGGAGCTCTTGCAATTGCGCTTCTTCTCATAGGGTATTACAGGGGGCAAGGACAACACATTGTTGGTGTAAAATCAGCCCTCAATATGACAGTCGAAATCCTCCCACTGCTGGTTTTTGCCTTTATCGTGGCCGGGATGGTTCAGGTTCTTCTCCCCCGAGAGCTCATATCAAAGTGGGTGGGAGCGGAATCCGGCATGCGGGGAATACTCATTGGTACCATTGCCGGCGGTTTCTCACCTGGAGGCCCTTATGTCAGTTTACCCATCGTTGCTGGGCTCTTGCGCACCGGTGCCGGCATAGGAACCATGGTTGCTTTTCTGACAGGGTGGTCACTGTGGGCAGTTTCGAGACTACCCATGGAAATAGGAATACTGGGATGGAAGTTTACCGGCATTCGGATGGCATGCACCTTCTTCTTTCCTCCCATTGCTGGATTGATAGCTCAGAGCCTATTTGGACGTTTTCAGTAATGTCCTTCTGGCAGGACAATAGCCCTACAAGGGTGGCTCCATTATGGCCTTGAATCGGTTCTCAAATGTCTTTTTTGTCCTTCAAAAAGCAAAAAGTGAGCGTGCCGAGTCTGCCTGTCTCAGGCGACAACACGGAACCGATAAACAAACGAGGTGGTAACCGTGAAAAAAGAAATCGACCCACGTATGCACTCAGCGGAGCATATCCTCAACCAGACCATGGTCACGATGTTTAACTGTAATCGCTCCTTTAATGCCCATATCGAAAAGAAAAAATCAAAATGTGATTATCACTTTGAGCGTGCCCTAACCGAGCAACAAATCACTGCAATCGAAAATCAGGTAAACGATGTCATCCGGGCTGACATGCCAATTACCGAAGAGTATCTACCGAGAGGGGAATCGCAACAGCGATATAATCTGGACCGTTTGCCACACGATACAGGTGATGAGATCAGGATTGTCAAAATCGGAGATTATGACGCCTGCCCCTGCATCGGTCCCCACGTCAACTCAACAAAAGAAATCGGCACTTTTCGAATAGTCTCAGCAGGCTATGAAAATGGCGTACTAAGGGTACGGTTTAAACTTGCCCAGCCAGCCCAGCAATAGAGGCATCGCCAGGTCAATCATGAATCTGAGAAAAATGCAAACCTTATGAAGAAACAGAACCCCCCAGCCGAATCGTACGATGTGTTTCTCGCAATTCAAGCTTGTTTTTTTATGGACTTTTTGGCATCCTAGAAGATATCTTTCCTTATAACAAATGAACTTACCACGAGGGTGCCTTCGATAGATATCGAAACCCCACTTCCCCTGTACAGAGGTGGAGTTTCTTCTTTCAAGGTCACTGGGGGGTTTTAATGCATACCAAACCGACTTATGAAGAATTAGAACAAAAGGTCAGGGAGTTAGAGCAAGAAGCCGCTACACGCACGCGGACAGACGAAGCAATACGGGAGAGCGAGGAGAAATACCGCGCCCTATTCGATGAATCGAGAGATGCGATCTATATTACCAGTCGAGAGGGCAAATTCCTTGATGTCAACCGAGCCTTACTGGAGCTTTTCGGTTACACCAGAGAGGAGATGGTGGACAAAATCAATGTCCGGGAAATATATGCCGACCCTGATGACAGAGATAAGTTTCAGCAGGAGATAGAGCTCAAGGGATCCGTTAGAGATTATGAAGAAAAGTTCCGAAAGAAGAATGGGGCACAGATGGACTGTCTGCTCACGAGCACGGTACGACAGTCCACTGACGGTACCATCTTAGGATACCAGGGCATCATCCGGGATGTCACTGAGCACAGGCGCGCTGAGAAGGCGCACCGGGAGAGCGAGGCACGCTATCGCGCCGTGGTTGAGGATCAGACAGAACTCATTTGTCGTTTCCTTCCCGATAAAACAATAACGTTCGTTAATGAGGCATACTGCCGATACTTCGCGAAGAAGCAAGAGGAGTTAATTGGACACACCTTTACTCCACTAATTCCTGAGGAGGACTATGCAAAGGTAGAAAAGCGATTCGCGTCCCTGAGCCCAAAAAACCCTGTGGTAACCTACGAGCACCGCGTATTAGCACCCAATGGCGAAATACAATGGCAGCAATGGACAAACCGAATGGTGCTTGACGAACACGGACAACTCATCGAGTTCCAATCCGTTGGACGGGACATCACCAAACGAAAACTGATGGAGCAGGCATTGAAAAACAGTTCTGAAAAAATAAAGTTATTTGCCTACTCGGTTTCCCATGATCTAAAAAGCCCTGCTATCGGCATCTATGGACTGACAAAACTTCTCCATAAACATAGCCGGAATATTCTTGATGAAAAAGCGAAGAATTACTGCGATCAAATCTTGAAAGCCGCTGAACAGATTGCCGATCTTGTCGAGAAGATTAATATCTATATATCAACTGAAGAAACGCCTTTGAGTATTCGGAGAGTCAAACTGAAAGAGATCCTGGACACGGTCAGAGACGAATTTTCGGCTCAACTCAATATCCGTCAAATAAAATGGTCGCAGCCTGAAAGGGTGCCTGAGATCAAGGTGGATAGATTGGCCATCCTAAGAGTCCTAAGAAACCTTGTGGATAATGCATTGAAATACGGAGGCGATGAGTTGAGTGAGATCACAATTGGCTACGAGGGAT
The DNA here is from genome assembly GCA_030603345.1 of Pseudomonadota bacterium. Taxonomy (GTDB): domain Bacteria; phylum Desulfobacterota; class DSM-4660; order Desulfatiglandales; family B25-G16; genus JADFWK01. Next base: position 5,875 of record JAUVXZ010000066.1, on the reverse strand, counting down.
CCGATGAACATCACATCCTTTCGGTGTGCGACGATGGGGTAGCCATAAAGAGCGAAGATTCGCAAAAGATTTTCGGGCCTTTTCAGCGACATGAAACATCGAGAGGAGTCAAAGGCACTGGTTTGGGATTATCTATTGTAAAAGAGATAACTGAACAACATGGCGGTAAAGTGTGGATGAAATCCGGTGAAGACAAAGGGATAACTTTTTATTTAACCATCTCAAAGCGCTTATGAATGTGGGGTGGCATTGAAATATCCCAGCATTCCTGGTGGCTTTGCACAATAGAGTTTATAGTTGGTAATAGTTTTGCCAAACAAAGACCGACGCAAGGACTAAAAGATCCGACATGTCTTTTGTAGTTAGAGGGTAGCGGTTGAAGATGGTTGTTCACAAAAAACTTTTTCTATCCTATCTGGTTTTAATAGTTGCCGTCATCGGTGTCTTTCTGTTGATCGAACGGCTCACCTCCTTTTTGCCTCAAGGCTCATACCGTATCTTTCTAACTGTTTTCGCAGTTTTACTTATTGCTATCCCCATCTCCTATCTTCTCAGTCGCTTTTTTTCTCTGCCTATCAAAAGCCTATTCAATGGCCTCGGGAAAATACGGCAAGAAAACCGTGAGGAGATTACTGTTACCTCCAGCGATGAGGTGGAAAACCTCTCGCAGCTCATTGATGGAATTTATCGACAGATAACAGAAAGTAAACAGCAACTTCACATACTCTTTGAGATTTCCAAATTCGTTTCTTCCCTTCTCCACTTACAGCACGTGCTGGACGCTATAGTTAGTTTACTCGCTACAGAATTTAGGCTCGATGCCTGTTCAATCCGCTTACTGGACGAGGACGGGTACCTGAGAATCAAGAGCCAAAAGGGTTTAAGTGAGGCCTTTGTGGAGACGGCTTCAAGAAAGCCGACCATCGATAGTTACTCAGGAGAATGTTTCCTCACCGGGAAAATCGTCATGATCAATGATGCAGAAAAAATCGATAAACCCATATCAACTACGCGCCTGGTTGGGGAAGATATCAAATCCTTTGCTGTTGCTCCCATACAAGTAGAAGGTACCATCATTGGCGTTCTGGTAACTGCCTCAAATCATAAGGATTACTTTCATGAACGCTTCAATGAGGTGATCTATACGGTTGCCAATCAAATCGGCACAGCTATCAGGATTTCCCAGTTGTACGACGAAACATACCATTTTGGTCAAGAGCTTGAAAAAATGGTTCAAGAGAGAACCGAAAAATTGGAACAGAAAGCCAAACAATTGGTTGAGGCTGAAAGACTTGCTGCTCTGGGTAAGATCGCAAACAGGGTAGCTGATGACTGTAGAAACTCACTGACAGTGGTTGGCGGCTTTGCTCGGCGACTCTATGAAAATACTCCTGATGATGCCCCAGACAAGGAGTATCTCGACATAATCGTAAAAGAGGTTAAGGTGTTAGAAAACAAAGTCTCAAAAATCGTAAAGATCGACAATAAAGAATGAGCAATCGTTATCCGCGGAATAAGCGGCTGTGGCCTTTCAAGGATATCACTAACGGGTGAAACCGCGCTGAATGCTACAGTGCGGTTTTTTCTTTTGGAAGTTGCTTGAGATACTGATACAATAAGTTCTGAGAAAGCCCAGCACAAATGATACGCATGATCCCCTGCAGTACCGCGGTTTTCCAGAACACGAGATATAAGCAATTATGGTAATTCCAACCAAGATCTCCAGAGGTAATCAGAAAATCCCTCAGTTTGTGTATCTTTCAATTCTCGCGGTTTGCCTGGCAGGCCTCTTTTCAGGGGCTGGGTGTTCTCAGGTAATCCCGGTTGAAAAATCCGTTCCTGAAAAAACATGGACGTGTGACAGAGCAGCGGACAATGCCATGAAACGGGAAGATTATGAGGCTTCAATTGCTCTCCATCAGCGCTTTCTGGAGGAGGAACCCTCGAATGCGCTTGCTCTCTACCACCTTGGCTATGCTCACGGCCAGCTGGGAAACCATCGCAAGGAAATATTTTATTACGAAAAAACCATTGCCCTCGGATTTACGCAAGACGGTATCTTCTTTAACCTGGGCATGGCATACGGCGAGTTGAATCAGATAGAAAAGTCGATTCGTGCCTTAAAAAAGGCCGTGGATACCGACCCCGACAACCCTGATAACCACTTTGGCCTGGCCCTCAGCTACCAAAGGAGCCTTGCCGACAAATTGGCAGAGGAGGAGTTCTTGAAGGCTATCACAATCGATCCAAAGCACCTGGATGCCAGACTATATCTGAGCCTGCTCTATGCTGATAGGGGTGAGCTGAAAAAGGCAGCTGAGCAACTTCGAGAAATCCTGGAAATTGATCCAACCCATACCAATGCACGTCAATTCCTTGACAGAATTGACAAGGAATAACGAGATTGCCCAAAGAACGGGAACGACTCCTTACTATGGTTCATGCCAACACTTTTGAACGATACTACTACTGAAAGCATCAAATAGTCTGCAATGCCAGGAGGGGCATGAGGTCTTTTCTGTTGTGACTGGTGGGAGGCCGCTGTCCTTTTCACGACTTATCAGTGGGGGAAGCCGCAGCCCTGAGCCTGTCGAAGGGAATGCGGAGGGGGCAAATATCCCCTGTTGATAAGTCGTAGAAAAGACCAGGCAGGGAGCCTCGGAACAGAAGAAAAGACCTCATGACCATCCTAATCCATTCTCGACTATGTCCAATGCAAACAATAAAATGCTCTGCTTGGTAATTAGTTATGGATATGAATAATCGTATAACCAGAAGAGAATCCCTCCAAAAGCTGCTCACCATTTCTGGCACCGTGGCCCTTTCTGCCTTCAGCGGATGGCCTCTTACTAGGCTCGCCTCAGTCCGGGCCGAGACCCCACCGAGGCGTTTTGTTGTTGAGGCCCTTGGCCAAACAGCGGGATACTCTGTCAAGGAGTTGACCAGAGAGACCTTCAATGCTGCAGGAGGCATGACGCGCTTTGTCTCGAAGGGAGATGTGGTGGCGATCAAACCCAATATCTCCTGGGCCCGGCGTCCCGACTTGGCAGCCACCACCAACCCTCTGGTGCTGGAAGGGGTTATCGAGCTCTGCTATGAGGCCGGGGCCAAAAAGGTCAGGATCGTGGACAATACGATCAACGATGCACGCAGGTGTTTCGCTATTACTGGCGCGGGCATGGTGGCCAAAAACACAAATGCAGACCTGGTCCTTCCCCGATCATCACTCATGAAACAAATGAAAATCAACGGCCACCGCCTGGACGTCTGGCCTGTGTTTGTTCCACTGGTTGAGGCTGACAAGCTCATCAACCTGCCGGTTGCCAAGCATCATGGGTTGACTACCCTGACCCTGGGTATCAAGAACTGGATCGGAGGTGTTGGTGGAAGGAGGCATGCACTTCACCAGGATATACACCAGAGCATTGTTGATCTGGCCCAGTTTTTCAAACCCACCGTGACCCTGATCGATGCCACCAGGATCATGATAAAGCACGGGCCTTCTGGTGGAAGCCCTTCCGATCTTGCTGTGAAAAATACCCTTATCTTAAGTGATGACCCCGTTGCAGCAGACGCCCTGGCTACCGGACTCTTTGGCTACAGTCCCGAAGATCTTGATTTCATCCGCTTGGGAAAAAAGTGGGGCCTCGGCACCGATGATCTCCAGCAACTGCACCACAAAAAGGTGATCGTGTGAAGGCACAACACCTGGTCTGGATACGGAGAATCAGTCAAGGCTTTTTTCTGCTTCTCTTCCTTTTTCTCCTCATAGAAAGCCGGCTACCCCAAGATGCCTTCGTGGACTATTCACTGGTTTTCTCCTCCGAGCTGGATCTTAAAATAAACTACCCGGTACGATTTTTCTTTCAACTTGATCCCCTCGTGTGGCTCTCTTCCCTTGTGTCAGGACACCAGCTCATCAAAGGATTTTGGTGGGCGCTGGGCCTGCTCATTATGACCCTCTTCCTCGGGAGGATCTTCTGCGGCTTTATCTGTCCCCTGGGTACCATCCACCATGTGGTAGGCTGGTTCAAACCGGCTTTGAAGGGGGAGCACATGGTACGGGCCAATGAAAAGACCCCCAGCCAGAGAGTGAAATATTTCCTCCTTATCACCGTGCTCGTGGGAGCAGTTATTGGCCTCAATGTTGCGGGGTTGATGGATCCCATATCTCTGCTTTTTCGCTCCCTTGCCCTGGCCGTGTTCCCAGCCGTGGCCGGGGGATTGCAGGAGCTTTTTGAGGTGATGGCCAAGAGCGACCTTAAGGCACTTAACCTGGTGGGTCATGGGGGAGAGGTTGTGGCAGCAACCCTGTTTGGCTTCGGTTTCAAAGCATACCGAACGGCCTGGTTTATAGGCCTTATCTTTCTATTAATCCTGTTTTTAAACCGGATCAGGCCACGGTTCTGGTGCCGGGTACTGTGCCCCTTGGGGGCCCTGTTAGGTATATGTTCCAGGTTTAGTATCCTCCGGTTGGAAAAGGATCAGGAAAGATGCACAGACTGTAAATTGTGCACCAAGACTTGCCAGGGAGCTGCCTCACCTAGGCCGGGCCAGGACTGGGAGAGCGCCGAGTGCCTCGTGTGCTTCAATTGCTTTAGCTCCTGCCCTGAACATGCCCTCTCCTTTCACCTCACATGGTCGTCTCCGAAATTGAACAAGGGGCCGGATATGGGAAGGCGTGCTGTGCTGGCAGGGCTGCTTGCCGGCATTTCCCTGCCCCTGTTGGGAAGACTGGATGGCCAAGTGCACAAGGTGGCTGATCCCCGCCTCATCAGACCCCCAGGGTCTCTGCCGGAAAAGGACTTCCTCACCCTCTGCCAGAGGTGCGGACAGTGCATGAAGGTATGTCCCGCCAATGTGATCAACCCTACCCTGACCGAGGCGGGAATGGCAGGATTTTGGACACCCCATCTCATCATGACTCAAGGTTACTGTGAGTACACATGCACCCTCTGTGGAAATGTTTGCCCGACGGGTGCCATACGGGAATTTTCAGTAAAAGAGAAGATCGAAGGCCCCATAAAAATAGGTTCCGTCTATATAGACCGGGGGAGATGTCTTCCCTGGTCAGGAAATGGACCCTGTATTGTGTGTGAAGAACACTGCCCCACCTCGCCAAAGGCCATATACTTTCACAAAGAGATGGTGACTGGGCCTGATGGCAAAAGGCAATCGGTCCAATTGCCCTATGTAGATCTCAAAACGTGTGTCGGCTGCGGAATTTGTGAGTACAAATGCCCGGTCAAAGGGCGACCGGCCATACGGACTATCTCAGCAGGCGAGTCCCGCTCCCTGGAAAACCAGATCCTGCTCTAGCCAGCAAGCTCTCCCTTGAATATCACCTATCAGCTATGCTTGCTCTCTGGAAATTTGACCTCGACATTGAGCTTGACAAATGTATAATGGAGCTTATCCTAAGTAGTGCTTGACCGAAAATCCCGGTTTTCGGTCAAAAACTCTAAATACGAATTTCGAAAAACTAAACTATGACAGAAACTAAGAATATTCCAATGACAAAAACATTGAATTTACAACTGGTTCGTTTCGGTCATTTTGTCATTTGGTATTCGAATTTGTTTAGGATTTCGGATTTAGATATTCGGGTTTTGCCTGAACATACCTTTTCGTTCAGGCACTAAGTAGATAATTAGAGTGCCCACGAGGAATCCCCTATTCATCCACAAAAGGAGAACCAAAAATGGATACAGACAAAATACTAAGAGGGAAAAGAGTACTGATCGTAGATGACGAACAAGATATTCTCGATCTGTTAGTACAGCTTCTGAGCGCCTGTATGGTTGATGCCGCCTCCTCTTTCGAGGAAGCCAAGAGACTGCTTGAAACTGAAAACTATGACATTGCAGTTCTGGAT
>JAUVXZ010000117.1 GCA_030603345.1 Pseudomonadota bacterium | reverse complement strand
CTACAATACCTGCTACGAAACAATATGGAAAAAAGTAGTAGAGCTTGCCTCTTCTTACAAAAGCCATTGTTATCTTCAGGGCTAAAAGACCTACCAGAAAAGAGGTGATAATTCCCGTCAGAAAAGGAATATAGCCAATTTCAGCTAGCTCGGTCATGTCAAACTTCATTACTAAAGCCCCTATGATAGCTGGAATGGAAATGAGAAAGGAGAACCGTCCAGCCAAATCCCTATCTAAACCACAAAAAAGACCACAGACTATGGTGGCCCCAGACCTGCTAATGCCGGGAGTAATTGCAGCTCCCTGTGCTAGGCCTACCGCCATTGCTGAGATGAGACCAATTTTCTTTTTTGTAGTGAAATAATCAGGTATAAGCCGGCTAACTGCAAGGATTGTGCCTGTAACCATCAGCATAATTCCCACAATGAGAGTTGATCCAAACATCTCATGGAAGAATGAGCCAAAGATTATCCCAATGAGTGCCGTAGGAATGATACCTATTAAGATCCAGAAAGTCAGGGCTGCATGGGGAAATTGGCGGATTTCGCTGACCTGCCCGCCACACTTTCCTTTCCACAAAACCGCCACAATATAGCCCGCACTTTCGGTCATCATCATTTTTGCATCAGTCCAGAAGAATATTAAGACTGCCAGCAGTGTCCCCAGATGGAGCGATATATCCAGCAAAAGCTCCGGATTCTTAAGCCCAATCAGGTGCTGAAAGATGACCAAGTGACCGGAACTGCTGATAGGCAAGAACTCTGTTAGTCCCTGGATGATCCCTAACAAAATAGTTTGCTCGATATTCATTTAAGAGGAGGCCCATCTTTTATAAGAACTTCGCTTTTCTATACTGTAAGTGGGGTAAAAAAAGCAAATGCTAATCTATTTTAGAGAAGCAATACTATAGACAAATGATCGTTATTTTTGTATCAATCTTAAAGAGGGCAATCCCTGGCATTTTTAAACGGGCTGTTGCCCAAACGGAAATCCCTCTGAGCGGTCATTAAAACGTTTTTTGCCAATCCCGCTGCATAAGCGGGAGCGAATCCCGACAAGTCGGGAAAAGAACGTTTTAGACCCAGCTAAAAGGGATTTCGGCAACAGCCTGTAAAGACCTAACTTTTTGAAAGGAGGTTCATCATGTCTGATAGAATTTACGAACTTTTAGGCAAAGAGCAGGCAGACAACCTGCTCACTCACAAATGTACTACTATCGGCAAGGAGAGATTAAAGATTCCCTCTCCTGATTTTATTGATCGGGTGTTCATCGACTCAGATAGATCACCGAATGTCTTAAGGAATCTACAGTCGGTTTTCAGCCACGGTCGGCTCAAGGATACTGGCTATCTTTCCATGCTCCCTGTTGATCAAGGGATCGAGCACTCTGGAGGCGCATCTTTTGCTCCTAATCCAGACTATTTTGATCCGGAAAACATCGTAAAACTTGCCATTGAGGCAGGATGCAATGCAGTTGCCTCAACCCTTGGTGTGCTCGGTGCTGTCAGCAGAAAATACGCTCATAAAATCCCCTTTATTGTTAAGTTCAATCACAATGAATTGTTGACCTACCCCAATACGTACGACCAGATCTTTTTTGCTCAGATTGAGCAGGCATTTGATTTGGGTGCGGTAGGTGCAGGGGCTACCATTTACTATGGATCGGAAGAGTCGAATAGGCAGATAACAGAGGTCAGCGAGGCATTCAAGATGGCCCATGAACTGGGGATGTTCGCTGTTTTGTGGTGCTACCTCAGGAACGACGCCTTTAAAAAGGACGGTGTTGACTATCATGTGAGCGCTGACCTTACTGGGCAGGCGAACCATCTCGGCGCTACTATTGAAGCTGATATCATAAAGCAGAAGCTCCCAGAAAATAATGGCGGGTTCAAGGCCTTGAACTTTGGTAAGACCCATGAAAAGGTGTATACAGAACTTACCTCTGATCACCCTATTGATCTGGTCAGGTATCAGGTAGCTAATAATTACATGGGGAGGGTCGGCCTCATAAACTCAGGTGGCGCTTCAGGCAAAAACGATCTTGCCGATGCAGTCCAGACAGCGATCATAAATAAAAGAGGTGGCGGAATGGGCCTGATAACAGGAAGGAAGACATTCCAGAAACCACTGAAGCAGGGGGTAGAGATATTTCATGCCATCCAGGATGTTTATCTGGATAAAGAGATAACCATTGCCTGAGGTATAACATGTCAGTGGTTAGTGGTCAGTAGTTAGTTGTATTTATAAACGCTTCTACGAAACGAAACATGGACCAGTGAGAGTCAAAGGACTGCAAACTTGGGTAAGGACTTATGGGTTCAATATTGGAAACCGAAATCCAGAGTATGAAAAGAGAACAGATGTAAATGGCAAAAAAGAAATCGACGGACCACTGACAAAATTCAACGGACAATACGTTAGGGCCAGTGATTGGCGAGCAGTTCAGCCAACTTGAGTACGGTATTGGCATAGTAGTCACTTTGGTTATAGTTGCGGATGATCTTTTTTTTCTGTCTGTAGGTATAATCCTCTCTCCATTTATGGGCCTGAAGGTAGGAGGCAATACTGGTAATGGCATCCTCGTGTTGAAAAAGATCGATTTTGCCATCACCGTTCCCATCAAATCCATACCTTTTGATATTGGAGGGAAGGAATTGAGGCAGCCCAATAGCACCCTCTATTGAGCCCTTTACCAGGAAGGGGTCCATATCCTGATCCTTGGAATAGATGAGAAGGGCCTTCAGCTCAGGGTAGGCCCTTGCACTTTTTTGTTCAAGCCTTTTTCTAACCCTTTGGGGAGTCAGGTTTGATTTTTCTTTTGAGGGGATGTAGTCATAAATTTGTCGATAAATCACCGGTTCCAAAGAGAGTGTCTGTGTTACCAGAATGTTAACGGTTTCAAATTTGCCCATGTACCTTCCGCATGAAGTCTCCACAGAAAGGATCGCCACTACCACCGGCGCGGAAACCCTAAAATGTCCTTCCATCTTCTCAAGGCTCTTACGATGGGTTTTCAGATAAGAAACAGTTCTGTCTACGGAGTACTTCTCTAAAAACTGGGCATAGTTAAGGTTGGCTTCCTTTCTCATAAGGCTCTTGGCGATTGCTTGGGGCATCAGCTTGAGATCCGGCCGTGAAAAGAGATCCTGGAGATATTGCTCATCGAGACCATCCATGTGTAAGCGGTCCACCAAGTTGCTGACAGTCGGATGGATATCCTTTCCAAAGATGGGATTGACAAGGACTAGATGTATCGCCAACATGCACATAAAGGCAAAAAATCGGATTAAACGTTTCATCAATGTATTCCCGGTAACAGATAGCCGTTGGTTTTGAGTCCCAGTGAGATTACCAAATTCAACCCGTATGTGCAATAGCTATCAGGCTGAGTGGAGGTACTACCATGGAATGTAAAAAGGAAGAGAATCTCGAGAAATGTAACTGCACCTATGAGCCGTGTTCGAGGAAGGGCATGTGCTGCGAGTGTATCGCATATCATCTCAGAATGAGGGAGCTGCCAGCATGCTGTTTTCCCGATGATGTCGAGGCCACCTTTGACAGGTCCTTTGAATGCTTTTCCAGATTGGTTCAAGGGGGAAAGATCTAATGCTCCTTGAGAAAGTAGTGGTACAGAACCCCTGGATTGCTATCTGAGTGGGCATCTCTTTTGATCATGCAGCAGGAAAACAGGTTCTTGGGTCGAGATCATGTGAGATGTGAGCTCTGATATGTATGGTGTGCGACAGGCTATCCCTGTAGCGCATATCACACATCACCCTAGAGAATCTCTATCTCCTCTAACGAGCGCTTTTTTCTCTCTAGTGGTAAGCTATTTTTCTTGGCCTTTTGCACAATATCTTTGCCCAGTAAAGCGGCACCAACAGCCCCGGTGATAAGGGGTTCGGGGGGAACCAGCGTGGCATAACCCAATTTGTCGGAAAGCGCCTTGACCAGACCAGCATTTTTGGCTCCTCCGCCTGTAATAACAACCTCATTTGCCACCTTCAATCTATTGACCATCCGCGAGATCCTGCTAGCCAGTGATTCGAGGATGCCAGCTACCAAATCGTTGAGAGGAACCCCTTCCGCTAACCGAGCTACTACTTCCTGCTCGGCGAATACCGTACAGATATTGCTTATTTGTGCAGGCTGGTTACTTTTCAGCGCCATTCCACCCAAATCTTGTATGGTGATTCCCAGCGCCTCAGCGATAACCTCTAAGAATCTTCCGGTACCAGCGGCACACTTGTCATTCATGACGAAATCTGTGGGCCTGCCGTGGTCTATTGTTATCCCCTTGCTGTCCTGCCCTCCAATGTCAATAATTGTCTTGCACTCAGGGAAAAAGTGCGCCACCCCTTTGGCATGACAACTAATTTCTGTTACCTGTTTGTCGGCAAAAGGGACATTGATTCGTCCATAGCCGGTAGCCACAAGGTAGGTAATTGCTTCAAAAGGAAGGCCAGCCTGGTTGAGGGCATTTTCCATTACCTTATTGGCCAATCTTCGCTGCTCCGGCCCGGTAGGCCCTATAATAGAGGAGATGATCCCGTCATTCATGATCACCACCTTGGTCATGGTAGAGCCTATGTCAATGCCTGCAAAGTAGTCTGACATAGCATCTTAGCGGAGATCGGCCTTGTTTTTTCTTACTTGTTCCAAGGTCTCAATAAAGGCATCTATCCTATTTCGTGTATCGACCTCGGAATAGGTGCTTATGTCTATGATATCACTTTCCAAAATCAGGGAAGGGAGTTCTCGCTTTTCCTCTCTTTTCTTTCCGTCTTTCCCCAGTATTAAAACGGGGATCGGCTTGTATATCTTCCTCAACTGGTTTAGCTGCCAGATCAGGCCAAGGTGCCAGGTTCTGCATGAGAATGCCTCATGCATGACAACACCGTCGATCTGGTAGTCTTCGATATACTGTATTAAGCGTTCCACGTCTGGCTCCGACCCAGGCCTTTTTTTGGCCTTGTCGTACCAGTAGGTCCAGTATCCCAACCATCTCCAGGCCAGTCGTTCAATAGGGTCATTGGTATCAGGCATGTTGAGCCTGTAGATGGGTTCGATCATACGATAGGTCGTCTCAACCGGAAAAACCGCCCCTTTGCTATTAAAATAGTTAAAGTCGGTCAGGGCAAACCACGAGGGTAATCCCCCGCCCCACAGGAGTCGATATTTCTCATCCTCGACCACGCCCTCTTTCTTGGCAATCTTATCCTTGAGCTCCTTATTTAGTTTTACGAAAAAGTCATACGCTTCCTGGGTGCCCATCATAAAGACCATAGGCACCATGGTATTCATGGCATCTCCAGTGCCCATTGGTGTGGGTACAGCCCTTCTGAGATCATAGGTTTCCCAGATCAGATTCCAGGTCCTCTCGCCCAAATCAACGAGCTCACCGAGCCGATCGTAGTCCATCTTTTTTCCCGTTTGTTCTTCCAGGAATTTCACCAATCCCCGCAATTCCGCTACAATATACTTGATGTAATAGTCCTGAACGTCGGCAACTTCGATATCATCCTCATAAAGGGGATAGGGAAGACCTACATCATAGATAGGAACGTCGGGCATGTATTGCTGAGCTGCCTGGTACCACTTGTTTCTTGGGTCACACAAAATCTGGCCGCTCGAGAGCATAAAATCAGGCCGTGCTTGTCCTCCCCATGGGGCATCCGGCGGCATTTCGCCTAATTCTTCTCTCCACTGGTCAAAACCGAGTCCACAGAGGGCATAGGTGCAAAGAGAACGTGAAAAGCTTTGGGATTCTGCCCTTTCCAGAAATCTTTCTGCATCTCTCTTTGCCCCGCACACACCAGCAAAATTCTCAGTCCAGACCGGGACCACATCCATAGCCCCTAGGATCTCATCATAACAACACACGATAAAGGTATAGGCAAGCTTCTTCCCTTCTGCCTTTGCGCGTATTGTACCGGTGATAAATTCCTTTACCATGGGACCGATGGAGCTGGCAGCCTCGGTTGCGGTTCTTCTCTTCTTTCTCTCTTGCTTTTTTTGTTCCTCAGCCATTTGTTAACGCCTCCTTATCGTTCACCGTTAACGGTTTTCTCATTCCCACGGACAACTGACATTATTCTATTACTTCAAGAAACGCCTGGATCCTCGTTCGTAATCGACCAATGGTGCCTGCCGAGTATTCATCCTCTAAATACAGAACTGGCATGTTGAGGGAATCAAGGTACGCTTTCCGTGCAGGAACTTCAAACCCAAAAGGGTCGCAATACTTATACACATAGAGGATAACACCATCAACCTTGAATTCCTTGCCCAGGGAGCCAATATCACCGAATCGTGCTGCAAGGTCTTTCTCATAGGTTCCCTCCACCTTTTCCCTATACGTCCGGGGGCAATTTATTTTATCCAGATACCGGCGTGCGAGCGCATCGAGGGGATCACCCCCAACGTCCGTGTGAGGCAAGTAGTCTCTGGTGCCGATACAGAGGCTATCGACAACCACATTGGCTCCGCTATCCTCAATGAGCTTGACAAAGTTAATGTTATCTATGCAGGCACCGTCAACCATTATGCGAGGTGCCTTGTGTATGGGGGCTTCCTTTCTCTGTGTCAGTTCCTCTAAAACCTCGGCGAATAATTCATTTGCTTCAGTAACCGGAAGGCTCATTCCAACGGTCAGTATCTTCGACATTTCTGTTCCTGAGATAAGCGGCGGGTCTGACTTGCGCAAGTCATAGAGGGCTTTTGCCTTGTCTCTGTTTTCATTGTACAAGTGAATGGCCTCAGTAAGGTCACTGTCCGCAATCTCTTTGTGAGCGAACCTTCCGAGGCTTTTTGTAAAGGTGTTGAGCTCTTGGGTAAAGAATTCCATTGACGGTCCGCTGACTGTATGGGGAACATTGATAAAATGAGAATAAGGGAGTCCGAGTGTATAGCGCCAGGTGCTGTAAGTTCTGGTCATGCTGTCGCAGCCATGGGGAATAACGATACTATCACAGAAATCGTACCATCCTTTCACTGAAAGATCAAAGCAACTTCGTATAAAGGGGCATGCAATGGTCTCCAAATTAGTATCGCCCTTGGTGATGGGCTCATTAACGTTACCCCTTATCCTGAAAGGTACCAATCCCGCTGCTGTAATAATCTCCGTTGGAACCAGGGAGCAGAGATAGGCAATCACGGTTTTACCTTCCTTCTTGAGTTCTCGTGCCCTGATTCCGTAGTCCTCATAATACCTTTCAACCTTAGACATCACGGTGCTGTTCTGTTCATTCATCGCCCCTATCTCCTCTTGAATTGTGCTGATACAGTTACTGCCTCTTAGGATGTGGCTACTTTATAGCTAAAAAGTAATTAAAATGCTTCACGTTGTCAATATATTCCTCATGTTCAAGCCTCCTTCTTCCCAAGATAGTAGCCGAACTTCACTTTGCAAATCAAGCGAGAGCGAAAGAGTGTACATCCGGCCCCTATTCTCAGAGTTTCCCTGGGATTCTAATAGTCATATGGCCCATGTAGGGGTTTGGGACAGAATGGAATCATGCTTGATCTTCTATTTCAGGAAGTGTTAAGGTAACAGCGGTCTGGAATCTGTGACCAGGGACCTTTTCGTCGCCTGGTTGATCGATCAAACCCGACTGGCTCATAATTCTTCCGGCCAGGGAGTGGTACAACGGTTCCAGTTGAGCCTCACCCGTCTTTACTGTTACACGTTCTTGATAAACTAGCTTCACTAAGTGCCAGGCACAAACGACAGTTTGTAGCGATTTCAGAGGTGGATACTTTCTACCCATCTGTATACCCTTCAAACCTGAGAATTGGATACTTTTTATCCAATCTCTCACACCTTTCTACGAATAAATAGCACTTGCCTTCAAAGCCACGCCCGATAAAGCGCATAAATTCAAATAGTTAAACGCTAACTACCACAATGTGGCACATCCCTTGCTTATTGTAAGAGTCAAAGAGTAGAAAACCCGATAAACTACCCCCCCGAGCGGATGGGGTATTAAGAAATCATAATAAAGGAGGTATAGCAATGAGAAGAATAATAAGAATTTTAGGAATTGCACTATTGGTTGGCGCCTTAGCCGTTCCAGTATTTGTTTGGGCTGATGGCTGGGGAAGAGGCCATCACATGATGGGCCCTTGGGGCAGCGGTCCCGAGGATTCCTGGCAGTATAAGAGAGGGTACCCAAACTTGACCGAAGAGCAGAGGACCCAGCTGGAGCAGCTTGACCGGAAGTTTTATGATGAGAGTGCTGACTTAAGAAATGAGATCTGGACAAAGTCTGCTGAACTCAACACTCTTGTGAATAGCTCAAACCCCGATAGTGAAAAGGTCAGGGCTCTTCAGAAAGAACTCAGTGATCTCCGGGCTAAGCTAGATGAGAAACGGCTCAACTATGCGCTTGAGGCCCGCAAGATCAGGCCTGAACCACGATTCGGTAGAGGATACGGCAGGGGTAACTACGGCCACCATATGGGAGGCTACGGTCCGGGGAGTTGCCGGAACTAGTTAGAGGGTATGGGGGGTGAAGCATTGTTCACCCCCATTGGTAACCTGAAAGGTTTGAGCATTTAGTGTCTTAACTTGGTTCAAAAAGGGAGGACTAGCCATGGCAAGATTAGCACCTACACCCAAGGCTATTACCGAGGCTATTACCGATCCGGTATGCGGCATGAAGGTGGAACCAGGCATGACGCGCTTGGTATCCAACTACCAGGGACACAGTTACTGGTTCTGCTCTGAGGACTGCCGCAGGGCCTTTGAGAAGAACCCGGAGAAGTATCTGAATCCTAAGACGATAAAGCATAAGTGGCCTACGGGGTGGTGGGGACGCTACCTGGAGCGGATGGCAAAGGCAAACAAGGAACTATTCGGTGGCGGACCCCCGCGATGCCATTGACATAAGTTTCCAATGGCATTTTGGAAAAGGAAGAAAAATGGAAAACATCAGGATCTTCCTTCTATTATTCTCGACAACAATTCAGCCTTGACTTCTGTTAACATTGTGCAATTATTAAATCAGGGGACCCATTGAAACTCTCACTCGCCACCTTCTGGAGTCCAACCTTTCAGGATGGGACTATGAAAGGAGATTCCCTCAAGTTGCCAATTGAAAGCCTTCAAGAGGGTCCCAGTATCCCCTCTGGAGGCACTCACGTTTTTCCCTTGGGAGCTCGGCGCGCTCAGGCTTGATCCTTTCAGCCATAAGAGCCTAGCAAAGAGAAGTGGCTGTTGAATGCTGAAAGGGGAGGAATGCAAGCGAATAAAAGCAAAGAAGGGAGTATAGGATATGAAAAGGTTGGTACTTTCACTAGCGTTACTAGCACCGGTTTTAGTCCTCATTCCTATGGAGGGCAAGGCACAGATGGGCCCCTGGATGATGGGTCATGGATACGGGATGGGATGGTTTGGACCCATTCTTACGATTGCTTTCTGGATTGCGGTCATTGTGGGCATTGTTTTTATGATCCGGTGGTTGGTTTTCTCCACCAGAGCCGGTGGCCCCAAGGCCCATCCCGAGGACTCAGCCCTTGAGATCCTCAAGAAAAGATATGCTCGGGGCGAGATCAATAAAGAGGAGTTCGAGGAAAAAAAGAAGGATCTAATGTAGGAATGGGAGGGCGGAGATTTCTGGAAGAATCTTTGTAACTCTGCCAAACTTTAGAAGGACCAAGGCGGGCCTAACCCCACCTTTCCAGCAGACTGTCATTCGTCTCAACGCCATCTCAATGCCTTGCATCCATCTTTCACTACCTTACGGACTCGTAATCCTCTAGGTTCACAAAGGGTCACTTTAAGTTGGTAAACGGTTGCAAGAAGTCGCAGGAAGGTCCGCTTTCTGTTTCGACGACGGAAAGGGGGTATGCGGCAGTAAAGGATTTAAGAAAAAAAGAGCAATCAAGTTTAGGCACCGGAGGATGCTATGAAAAATGTAAAGAGATTGCTTTTAGCACTGTCTTGGATACCTCGTATGAAGATGCGATCTCTGCGGTTACAGATGCCCTAAGAGAGGAGGGCTTCGGGGTTCTGACGGAAATCGACGTGAAGGGCACCCTGAAAAAGAAACTGGATAAAGACTTCAGAAAGTATGTCATATTGGGAGCGTGCAACCCCCCATATGCATACCGATCCCTTGAGGCTGATCTCGACGTAGGGCTCCTCTTACCGTGTAATGTCATCGTC
>JAUVXZ010000021.1 GCA_030603345.1 Pseudomonadota bacterium | reverse complement strand
AGGGGTTCGGTTCGTGCGGCACTGTTTTTGGGCTTGAGCCCATAATCACAGAGAGGAAGGGGGTAACTATGTATCGTGATAATCCCTTAAAGAAGATTTCGTGGAGGGGCTTCCAGAAATTGACACCAAAGGAAAAGGGGCCGTATTTCCTGCGGGACAAACACCCGTATCATGTGCTTACCGCCCAGCAGTTTGATCGTTCCATGTTAGAGCGGATCTGTGATTTGACCACCAAAATCCGTATGATTGGAAAAACCAAGGGGGGTATCCATTTTCTCCAAGATCTCCTTTCAGAGAAGCGAGCGATGCTGTATTTTGTGCAGCCTTCGACGCGAACCTTCCTTTCCTTCTATGCGGCCTGCCAGATGGTGGGTATTGAGCCTGCGGAGGTGAGGGACACGACTACCTCGAGCGAAGTCAAGGGAGAATCTCCGGAAGATACGGTGCGAACATTCAGTTCGTATTTCGACATGATTATCATGCGGCATCCGGTAGGTGGTTTTGCAGAACGAATCGCCTGGCTTCTGTCCAACTCCAACAGACCGGTACCTGTGCTGAATGCAGGCTCTGGAAAGGATCAGCACCCCACACAGGCCTTGCTTGATATTTATACCTTGCAGCGGAGTTTTGAAAATCGCGGGGGAATCGAAGGTAAGAAGATTGCCTTTGTTGGTGATCTGGCACGGGGACGGACCGTTCGGTCGTTGGCGACCCTGCTTTTGCTGTATCCTGGTGTGAAGCAGTATTTCGTTGGGCCCAAGGAGCTGCAGATTGGAGAAGACGTTGTAGGGGTACTGGAAAAAGCCGGCACAGAGTTTGAGATCTGTGAGGACTTCGAACCCGTCATCCCCGAAATTGATGCTATCTACATGACGCGCATCCAGGATGAGTGGGATACGTCACATGAAAGCCGACTCATGGATACGAGCCGGTATCATTTTACGGCCAGGCACCTCAAGATGCTGAAGGCTGACGCCGTGATCCTTCATCCGTTGCCGCGAAGGAAGGAGATAGCTGTGGAGGTGGATTCTGATCCGCGCGCCGTTTACTGGCGGCAGGTGCGAAACGGAATGTGGGTTCGTGCCGCACTCATGCTTACCGTATTCGATCGCGACGGAGAGATTGACAGATACCATGAGGATCTGGTGAGTTGAAAGGACAGATACTAGATGTCTTCATAGCTCAAGATCTTAAAATTTATCCGCCAGACTTCGGGCGGATTAATGTCAAGTTTTTGCGGTGAAATGAAATCCTGATTCTATTTGGACTTTGAAATCCGAAATCCTAAATCCCAAACTCGAAACAATATCGAAATTCTAATGTTCAAAATCCAAACCAGCACAAATCTGAGTAGCTCTTAGCAAAGCTCTCTTGGTTTAGAGCATTGGGGTTTTGGTCATTGTTTCGGATTTCGACCTGCCCGCCACCTGTGTGCTTGTGTCTTGCAATAGCAACTGGTTCGCATTGGCCTGTCCGATATCCCTTGCAGTTATTGGATAGCTCAGGCCAGGCAGGCGGGTATTCGAATGTCGTGTTTTCTTACTCACATCGTGCCTCGTCGGTTTGAGGCAGAGCTTCGCCAGTAGATCCGCCGACGATTTGGGAGCACAAAGGAATCACTAAAGGGCTGCACGGTAGTCTACCTGGGCGATGCCAAGAACAACGTGATGCATTCCGTTAGACTTGAAGGATGGGATTAAGATATCTTTTTAAGGGCGTTCCTGAGTTTAGGGTGTTTTTCAGTGAGATTTCTGAGTTCGGCAGCAATCCGCAGATCATAAGGGTCTTCTTTGGCAAGCATGGAGAATGTCTGTAGTGCTGTCTCTGTATCATCCCTTTTGGCATGAATCCTCGCCATTCCAAGATGGGCGTACTTGTCATATCCAAACTCCAGGGCCTTCTTGTAATTGATCTCTGCCTGTTTAAGATCATTCAGGCTCAGGTAGGCATCACCGATTCGGGTTAAGGCAATTCGTGGCTCCATGCCACCCGTAAGAGCCATGTGCCACGCATCGATGGCAGGCGAATAATCTCTCATACCTCTGTAGCAATCCGCCTTTCCATGCCAGGCATAGGAATTCTCTGAGTCGAGGGCAAGGACCTGCTCGTAGTACTTCATGGCCTTTTCATATTGACGTCGCTTCCGATAGATATTTCCAGCAGAAGTGAGTGCCAGAACGGGATCATCTGATTTATGAATGAGTTTTTCAAAATATCTCAGGGCTTCCTCATCATTACCTTCTCTTTGGTATATATCTCCGAGGCCCATCAAAGCATAGGGATCATCTAGATTTTCCTCAAGGGCCCTAAAAAAATATTCCTTGGCTGCCTCAAGATCCCCTTTTCTCTTGAAACCATCAGCCACTCTTGTCATTACCTTGTAGTCATGGGGGTGTAATGACAAGTAATGCAACCAGACCTCGAGCGCTTTTTCCACCTGCTTCAACCCCCTGTAAGCATCACCAAGTCCTGCAAGGGCAAACTTATTGTCCTTTTCAATCTCGAGGCACCTCTGGTAGTAATGGGCAGCTTCTGTGAATTGTTTTTTCTTCCGTTTCAAATCCCCAAGACCCACTAAGGTGTAGGCATCGTTGGGCTGGGTTTCTAAGGCCAAGGCGGTGTTATCTTCAGTACCTTTATGGCTTCCCTCTCTAGTCATTTTCCGGGAAAGCCTGTCAAAGGTTACGGAATCCCATCTTGTCTTAGACTTTTTCCTTCTAGTTGTCATGGGAGATTACTGTAATATATTGGGGACAGATGATAGATAGATACCTCACCCTATATATATCGGACGAAATCGCCATAATATTAGGAATTGATTATTACTTTAGCTCCGTAGACATGCTGAAAGCTTTCTATAACTCCAGGCTTTTACCCCGAGGGCGGGGCTTCTCGTCAGTTCCGAGGCTCCCGGGTTGGTCTTTTCAGCTACTTATCTGCGTCCCGCTAGGCGGGGCTCCGCATTCCCTTCGACAGGCTCAGGGCTGCGGCTTCCCCCACTGATAAGTAGCGAAAAGACAGCACCCTCCCACCAGTCACTTCCGAAAAACCCCGTCCTCTTTGGGATAAGGATTGGTAAAAGGGAGATAAAGCAATAATCAAATTAGAAATTTACGCGCAGACCAATGATGGGGATGGGCAGAGCAGCTTTTAGCTCATAGCTGATAGCTCATAGGCAGGAGAGAAAGACGCAGAGCGCATGGCGCAGAGGGCATGGCGCAGAGGGCAAAGGGTGAAAGCAGCTCATAGCTGATAGCTCATAGGAGGAGGAGCACCCCGCCCAGGGCGGGATTTGAGGAGCACTGCGTTTGAGGCTGAAGGCGAAGAAAATGAGGCGCGAGGATTGAGGAAAAAAGTGATGGGAAGGGGAGATGGGAGATTTGCGATATGTGATGTGGGATGGATTGATGTACACAAAACTTGAAAAATGATGGTATACTTGGTAGAATTTTTCTCCACGAGTTTTGTTGTGGAAGGCTTGGTTAGACAATCGTGGATAACCATTTGTGTTTCTCCGGGAGAGAGGGGAATGTCAGATAAGGGAAAAGATGGAAACAGCGGGGAAGGGAAGGATTTTGCCGATCTCTTAGACTCTTACCATGTAGAGATGCGCGAGGATCTTCAGGTCGGGGATAAGGTAGAGGGAGAGATCATTTCCATTGGAAGGAATACGGTTTTTGTCGATACGGGGACCAAGACCGACGGTGTCGTGGATAAAGAAGAGCTTCTTGATGACAAGGGGGAAATGCCCTTTGAGGAAGGCGACCATCTCGAACTCTATGTAGTGCTGGTTTCTGAAAGTGAGGTCAGGCTCTCCAAAGCCATTTCGGGTAGTGGCGGCCTCAATCTCTTAAGGGATGCCTTTGAGGGGGCTATCCCGGTGGAAGGCAAGGTGAAGGAGTTGTGCAAGGGTGGTTTTCGCGTTGAAATCCTGCAGAGAAAGGCCTTTTGCCCTGGTGGCCAGATCGATGTGAGCTTTGTTGAAAACCCCGATGACTATGTAGGGAAAGCATACCAATTTCTGATTACACAGTTTGAGGAGCATGGCAAAAATATCGTAGTTTCAAGACGTGAACTTCTTGAACGAGACCTCAAAAAGGCCCGACAAGAGTTCTATGAAACCCTTACCATTGGTGCCCAACTGGAGGGCAGGGTCACCAGATTGAAGCCGTTTGGGGCATTCGTGGAACTTTTTCCTGGTATCGAAGGGATGGTTCACCTTTCGGAGCTGAGCTGGTCACGGGTGGAAAAACCTGATGACGTGCTCAAGGTTGGAGAATCAGTCACGGTCAAGGTAATAGGAATTGAGGAGGGTGAAGGTTCTGGTCAGGTGAAGATAGGCCTTTCCATTAAAGGAGCCACAGGAGATCCCTGGGACACCGTTGAAGAGAGATTCCATGAGGGAGATGAGGCCACGGGAACGGTGACGCGATGTGCAGATTTCGGCGCTTTTGTGGAGGTAGCACCCGGTATTGAGGGGCTGGTCCATATCAGTGAAATGAGTTACAGGAAGAGGATTTTGAAGCCTGAAGATGTGGTAGAGCCTGGTGATACCGTTCACGTGATCGTAAAGGAAGTTGATACTGCGAGAAGAAGGATCTCCCTCAGTATACGGGATGTTGAAGGAGATCCCTGGATGGAGGTAGAAGGAAAGTACCACGTGGGCCAGTCACTAGAGGGCACCGTAGAGAAAAAGGAGCAATTTGGGTATTTCATTGCGCTGGAGCCCGGGATCACGGGGCTGCTTCCAAAATCGAGAATAAAGAGCTCATTTCAACCTGCATCGATTGAAAAACTAAGGGAAGGTGACACTATCCCCGTCACTATTGAAGAGATTAAACAGGATGAGCGAAAAATGACCCTTGCCGTTGGTGATTCACGGGATGAAGGGGCCTGGAAAAGCTTTGCAAGGGCCCCAGAAAAGCCCTTAGGTACCCTGGGAGAGAAGCTGCAGCAGGCTCTCAAGTCTAAGAAAAAGTGACTCAGCCAACCCTAAGGGCCTATTTCCTGGTTACTACAAGGCACCCAGCCATCATGTCGTGAAGCCCTTGTTTTCTTGAAGTAAAGGCCACCATGAGATAGCCGATAAAAAAGATAAAGGTGGAAATGATCTTGCCGAAGTGCCGTCCGGTGGCTCTGCCAAACGAAATCCTATTTCCTGATAAATTGGTAACCTTGATACCGAGCGCCATTTTGCCCAGTGTGCCTTGTGTCGATGAACTCTCCATGATAGCGAAGTAGAGCCACCCCAGAATAATTCCGCCGAGGTGACCCAAAGCCCCTGCACCTGCCGAGGTTCCGGCGGTAAACCGGTAGACGAAACCGATGAAGCCCCCAATGATGAACCCACAGACCATCAAAATCAAGAAATCGATAATGAATGCAGCAAATCGTTTCCAGAACCCCGCATAGCCCTTGAATGCGTCCTGCTCGGTGATGAATTGAAATGCCCCGGCTTGTGCTTGAGGAGGGAAGGGAGGTTGTTGGAAAGCGGATGGTTGAGGGCCTGATAGGGGCTCAGCCTGGGCGGTCTGATCGGGGCTTGTTTCTGCCATTGGTTCAATTACGATCTTACCACCGCACTTCTTACACGTGGCAACCGCGCTTTTTCCTGGAGGGATTGTATCATCGGGAATCTTGTAAATGGCGTTACAGGTAGGGCACACAATCTTCATGATTTACTCCGGAGGAACTGGCACAGATACCAATGAAACATGCCACAGTTTTTTCTGGTCTGTCAAGAGGGTTCGGTTTTCTTTGAGGCCGAAACACCGGTTACCACTCGTTTACGAATTGCCTCCCCGCGGGATCAACGGGTCAAAAGGATGGCACGACGCAGCGAGAGTCTCAAAACCGAGGCTCCTCGTAGTCCATGTCAAAGGCCTCGGCGACTGCCTTCAGGGCCACCTTTCCTTGGTAAATGTTGAGTCCTCTCGCGAGTGCCCTGCTGCGGGCCATGGCAGTCTCGGGGCCCTGATCAGCGAGTTCCAGGGCATACGAAAGGGTAGAGTTCGTCAGGGCATAGGTTGAGGTACGGGGTACTGCTCCCGGCATATTGGCCACGCAATAGTGGACCACTTTATGGGCGATGTAGGTGGGATCATCGTGGGTGGTGGGGTGGGTTGTCTCGCACAGCCCTCCCTGATCCACCGAGGTATCCACGATGGCTGAACCGGGCTCCATACTCTTTACCATATCCGTGGTTACGAGTTTCGGAGTCTTGGCCCCGGGAATCAGCACAGCCCCGATGAGCAGATCGGCGCCCAAAACCTCCTCTTCGATATTGGCCCGATTAGACATAATGGTTGTTACCGATCCTTTCATGATATCGCGGACATAGGCCAGCCTGGTGGGGTTGATGTCGATGATGCTTACCTGGCTCTGCATGCCGACTGCAGCATGGCAGGCATTGATGCCCACGATACCTGCGCCGATAATCACCACCTTTGCCGGGGGAACCCCTGAGGCACCGCTCAGCAGAATTCCCTTGCCCCCGTTTCTTGCCTCCAGGCAGTGAGCCCCTGCCTGGATGGCGAGGCGACCAGCCACCTCACTCATGGGGGCCAGGAGGGGTAGGGACCCATCGTCAAGCTGGATGGTCTCGTAGGCTATTGACATGGCACCGCTGTGGATAAGGTGCTCGGTGAGGGGTCGGCTTGCTGCAAGATGGAGATAGGTGAAGAGAATCTGCCCCTCGCGGATAAGTGGATATTCTGGTTCGAGGGGTTCTTTAACCTTGAGGATCATATCTGCCCGCTCCCACAGAGCACTCACATCCTTAAGGAGCGTGGCCCCGGCCGCTTTGAATTGCCTATCGGTGATACCGCTTCCCATGCCTGCATTTTTTTCAATGAGAACCTGATGTCCATGGGCTGTCAGGGCTGAGACCCCTGCTGGGGTGATAGCCACACGGAGTTCCTCTTTCTTGATTTCTGTGGGAATGCCAATGATCATGATTTCTCCCTCCCAAAAGGTTTCGGGTAAGCCCTGGAACTTTCGGTAGTTCTTTGGGTCAACACCAGGGTGTCTGCATTATTATACATGGACTAAGTAAAAAGGCAAAAGGCAAAATGTGAGTGAGGAAAAACAACAACAATCATGATCTGAAGCTCACATTTTACCAGAATTTTATTAATCGACAAAAACCGGAATGTCCAATCAGGGAGTTTATCCGAAAAACTGCACCCATTTGTTAATGGGGTGATTCTTCTGGGGATCATTCCCTTTCTATATCGGGTAGAAATACGTATGAGGCACTGCGTGGGATTAATAGACAGGTCTTTGAAGTGGTAGTACCGGATAAGTCTCTTGTCTAAATTAGAGGAGAACAAGGCGAGAGGCCCGCTTCGCTTTCAGGAAAAGGCGGAAGCAAAGCAGGGGTGCCATAAATTTTGCTGGCTTCCCGAGATGCCGATGATATCTCTAATAGATACACGAACATCCGAGAAGCCTCTTACATGCCACGACTCACTCCCTTTTGTTCAAGTATAACCTGTGGAGGCTTGTGGCCGTCCGGTGGTTTTCTTTAATAATGCTGGAGTTGTGTAGCATGGAATTCATTTTTTCCTTAACTTGCGCTTTTACAATAATCTGAAATCATTTCAAGGACTTGTACTTATAGGCATAAGTTAATCCTGAAAACCAAGATGTAAAGGTCTTGCGGGGCATTTTTTATTGAAGGCTCAAAAACTCTTTTATTTCCTCAAGACGAGGGATACCCTTACGGGCCCCTATTTCCCTGCATTTGAGTGCAGCAGTGGCCGAGGCGAAACGCATGCATTCTGGGACATCCCAGCCCTGAAGCAGACCATAGATGTACCCACCATGATACACATCACCTGCCCCCGTGGTATCCACTGAATCGATGGAAAAGGCCTTCTGAAAAAGGAGCTCCTCACCGCTCAACCCCACACTCCCTTTTGAACCCCGAGTGATGATCACCTCTTTGGGGCCTAACTGGCGGAGGGCCGCAAGGACCTTCTCAGGGGGTGCACCTTTTCCCACCAGCGCTTCTGCAAAACCTTCTGAAGCGATCAATACATCCACCAGGGATACCAGTTCCCGGGAACCATCCCTCATCGTTCCGGCATCCATGACCACGGAAAGCCCCCTTTTTCTGGCCTGGCGTGCTGCTTCCAGGCATGCTTCAATCATCAGGCCATCCAAATGCAGGATTTTGGCTTTTGAGAAAGGGCTCAGGTCTACGTCAGCGGCTCTCAGATGAGGAACACTTCCCCGGTGCCAGAACACGGTCCTGTTTGCACCTGCTTGAGTTATTGCAATAAAGGCAAACTGAGAGGTATATCCCGGGGTGATCTTTAGATAGGTAGAGTCTACTTTTTCGTTTTTAAGCCCCTTTACGATTTCACTGCCAAAGTGATCGTCAGATATGGAACCTAAAAAGGATGTTTGTATGCCCAGGCGGGAAAGGGTGACAAGGGCAGTAGAGGCCGGTCCCCCACACTGAATATGGAGGTCCAAGAGCTCGCACTTGCCATCTTCTTCAGGATAGACTTTAAGTCTTCCCAAGAAATCAAGGCAAGCTTGGCCAAGGCCAATAACCTGAATGTTTTCAGCGATAGAAGTGCCCTCTTTTATCAATGGGGTGAAATCTCTGTATAGCCTAACATTGTGTTTTGATTATGCCTGTTGTGTGAGCCTTTTCGGCATGGGTAACATGAAACTCCAGGGTATGGGTATCTTTTTTTTGGTTATGCCCTTGGCCCAGACCTGGCTTTCAAGGAACGCGGACCTGAACTTGAGTTGCGAAATACTGCAGCGACCACACTATGGCCCAGCGACGTCGCGCCAGGGCAGGCCTAAACAAATTCCAAATTCAAATGTTCTAAATCAACAACCATTGAATGGTTTCTTGCTAAACTCCAAACATGTTTTGGTCATTTGGATTTTGATATTTGATATTGTTTAGAGTTTAGGATTTAGTGCTTAGTATTTTCCCCTTATTCGATATTAGGATTTAGGATTTATTTATTTCTTCATTCCTGGTCGGTTTGAGGCGAAGCTTCACTAGATGGATACAGTTGCGAAATGTGTGATTATTGTTTATGATGTTTAGTTGAGAGATCGCTCATATCCGGAGTAGGTGTGGATAGTTCAGAAAAACATATCGTGCACATAACCTATTTTGATCTGCTGTTGAAAAGGGCTTGCTATCAACTCATTGTGGTTTTGTCTTTTTTCATTGCTCTATCTCTTTTCTCTGGTGACGTGTGCTATTGCTTTTCTGCTAAAGAGGACAGCGCCGGTTATGAGAAGCTCAGATACGAAATGGTGGAGAAACAGATTGCTGCCAGGGGCATTAGAGATGAGAACGTTTTGCGAGCCATGAGGAATGTCCCCCGCCATCTGTTTGTGTCAGAAAGACGCAGAGGTTCAGCCTATGGAGATTTCCCCTTGTCTATTGGATATGGGCAGACTATCTCTCAGCCTTACATTGTAGCTTTGATGACCGAGTTGCTCAAACCGGGAAAAGATCATATTGCTTTAGAGGTGGGGACCGGCTCCGGGTATCAGGCAGCAGTGCTCAGCGAGGTAGTGAAAGAGGTGTATACTATAGAGATTATTCCGCCCTTAGGTAGGGCTGCTGAAAAGCGACTGAAAGAGCTGGCATATGAGAACATTACCGTGAAGGTGGGCGACGGGTACTACGGATGGGAAGAATACGGCCCTTTTGACTGCATTGTTGTGACAGCAGCATCTGATCACATTCCTCCTCCCCTTATTAAGCAACTGAAGAAGGGGGGGAAGATGGCTATACCGGTGGGTCGGCCATTCCTGGTGCAACATCTCATGTTAGTAGAAAGATCAGAGCACGGTGATATACAGACAAGGAGTATTTTGCCGGTCAGATTTGTGCCGTTTCGCCGGGAATGGAAATAACTCTATAAACGAAGTGAGCTGAATAACCTTGTTTCCTTTTTTTGCCCTTCTCTGTATCTCTTCGAGTTTCCTCGCCTTTGAACTACTCTTGATGCGACTTTTCAGTATCGTCCAGTGGTATCATTTCGCCTACATGGTGATTAGTATAGCCCTTTTGGGTTTTGCTGCGAGCGGGACGTTGCTGGCCCTTATCCAGAGCAGAGGGAAGGGGGTGGTATCTGAGGCACACTGTATTCTCCTTTTTTCTCTTACCTCTTTTTTGCTTTTCCTCTTCACCGCAGCGAGTTTCTTTGTAGCTCAAACGATTCCGTTCTCTCCCTTTGAGTTAGTGTGGCAGAAGCGGCAGTTTCTCTATCTGGCAGGATACTATGGGCTGTTTTTCATTCCCTTTTTTTTGGCTGGGTGCTTTATTGGCTTAAGTTTCATGCGCTTCAGGGAACAGATAGGCCGGGTTTATTTCTTCAACCTGCTGGGTTCCGGAATAGGTGTAGTGATAGCCTTGATTTCCTTTTATGTGGTACCTCCGGCTCTGTTGCTCATTGTTCCCAGTTTTTTTGCCCTCTTAGGCTTCTTTTTTTCTGTCCCGAAGAAGATGAGAACGAAACGATACCTTGTTTTGAACCTAGTCGGTTTGGTCTTGGTTCTTACTTATCTAATGAAAGGGGGCATCACTTTAGAGATTTCTCCCTATAAGGGGATTAGTAAGGGCTTACAGCTACCAGATGCCCAACTCGAATATGAAGAATATTCACCTCTGGGATTGGTGCAGGTAGTAGATGCACCTTCATTGCGGTACGCACCCGGACTGAGCCTCACCTATGCCCAGGGCCCACCTCCACAGAAGGAGCTCTTTATAGATGGAAATTCCTATGGTGCAGTCACTAATTTCAAAGGTGACAAGGATGCCATAGCATATCTCGATCACAGTACCTTTTCCCTTGCCTATCACGTGATTTCACCGCAGGAGGTGCTGGTCTTGGACCCGGGAGGTGGAAGTCAGATCCTTGCCGCGTTGTTTCACTCCGCTGATCATATACAGGCTGTTGAGCCTCAACCCACTATTGTGAATCTTCTAAGGGGTCCCCTCCGGTCCTTTTCCCATCATATCTATGACCATCACCCTCATATTCAGGTGGATATAGCATCTCCCCGGGAGTTCATAGCCAGAGACGTCAGGACATACGATCTAATCCAATTAGACGTAATTGGCAGTTGGGGAGGGGTGGGAGGAGGCATTTATGCTACGGGAGAGAACTATACGTACACGGTAGAGGCATTCCAGGAGTATTTCGCGCACCTGAAACCGCAAGGCATACTGAGTGCTTCTGCCTGGTTGAGCAGCCCTCCCCGCACCTTTCTGAAGCTCATGGCCTTGGCCGCCGAGACCTTGGACAAGAATTGTGAAGGAGATATCCCTCGGTCAATGGTCGCCATTCGGAGCTGGGGGACAGGCACGGTGCTTATAAAGAAAGGGGAGTTTAGTTTTGAGGAGGGTGTGAGGATAAGGAATTTTTGTAAAGAGAGGGCCTTTGATCTGGTTTTTTTGCCAGGGATTGAGCGGGGAGATGTTAATCACTATAGCGTACTAGAAAGCCCGATTTACTATGAGAGTGTTGAGAGTTTGTTGCGAAGGAATACCCGTCATGAATTCTATGAAAACTACCTGTTCAACATAAGACCACCCACTGATGATAAGCCCTACTTTTTCCATTTTTTTAGATTATCAGCCCTGGTTTATCTTCTAAAAACACTGGGGAGGGAATGGATCCCTTTCCTTGAGTGGGGCTCCGTAATCTTGTGGGGCACCTTGTTCCAAGCTCTCATTATAGCACCTCTGTTCATATTTTTGCCGCTTGTTTTCATAAGAGGCAAGGGCAGACCATTTCGTCTGGGAAAAGGAAAAATCTTTCTGTATTTTAGCTTACTTGGACTGGCTTTTATGTTTGTGGAGATGGCTTTTATTCAAAAACTTATTGTGGTATTAACTCATCCAATCTTTGCTTTAGCCTTGGTGTTATTTAGCCTGCTGTTTTTCTCCGGAATAGGCAGCCTTTTGAGTAATAGGGTGGGGGAAGGAAGGAGATGGATCCCTTTTGCAGGGATACTCTTTTTTTCCTCTGTCTCCGTTCTATGCTTAGATGGGTTGCTCAAGGTTTTTCTCCCGTATTCTCTTTTTTTGAAGTGCCTCCTGCTCGTATTTTTTTTGGCTCCTTTAGGCTTTTTTATGGGGATGCCTTTTCCTATAGGTCTACAAGTGGTCGCAGATAGGAAGCGCAGTTATATACCCTGGGTGTGGGGGGTAAATGGAGTTGCCTCTGTGATAGCCCCTGTTTTGGGGAGCTTGTTGAGTATCTGGCTAGGTTTTCGTACAGTAATGGCACTTAGTTTGTTGCTGTACGGCGTGGCTGGATGGATGATGCACCTCATTTCCAAAAATGGGATAGAAAGAGAGATGAGCGAGTAGGGTAATGCACCCAGAAACTGATTAGTAAAAATCGTGTTGAGATTTTTCACTATTGCTGTAATATCGTAGTGTTGCATCGGTTTCAGTGGCGACACGTTATCCATTGTTTTGGTACAGAAACCAGGTTCTCTGTGTCATATGCATAGGGAGCTGTTTTTCCCGTAGGAGTGGAGGATTTTTTAATGGTCAAAAAACCAAACTATGAAGAATTGGAACAAAGGGTTAAGGATTTAGAGAAAAAGACTGCAAAGCGCAAGAGAGTGGAGAATGCGCTGCGAGAAAGTGAAAAGAGGCTTTCGCAAATCGTTGAGGGAAGTCTGATACCCACCTTTGTCATCGACAGCAGACACATCATTATACACTGCAACAAGGCCTATGAGAATCTGAAAGGAATCTCTGCAAAGGACATGATTGGAACTCAGAAACAGTGGACTACATTTTACTCTCAACCGAGACCAACCATGGCCGACCTGATCGTTGACAATGTGTCAGAGGAGGAAATAGCCCGGTATTACGATGGAAAATCTCGAAGATCTGCTCTCATTGAGGGAGCATACGTGGCTGAAGATTTCTTTCCTGGTCTGGGAGAAAAAGGCCAATGGCTTTTCTTTGGCGCTGCGCCATTGAGAGATTCTGAGGGGAGAGTCACCGGAGCGATTGAAACCTTGCTGCACATCACCGAGCGCAAGACAGCAGAAATGGGGCTTCGCAAATCTGAGAAACGGTACAGAACACTCCTTGATTTTGTGCCATTCCCTTTGGTGGTATTTGCGAAAGATGGGCGGGTTTCCTATTTGAATCCCGAGTTCACCAAGGTCTTTGGCTGGACCCTGGAGGAGCTGGAAGGGAAGATCATTCCCTTTATTCCTCCGGACCTGAAGCAAGAGTTCGCTGAAAGCCTTGGACGGCTTTTCGAGGAAAAGGTGTTTGAGGATCATGAAACCAAGCGCATGACCAAGGATGGTCGGATTCTGGATGTCTCGATAAAGGTAGCTTTCTATCCAGAATCTGAAGACGAGGAATCTGAGGTAATCTTGATCCTGAGGGATATTACCCAGGAAAAACGGATGGAGGCAACTAGCGAGGCAATGCTTCGGATCAGCCTGGCTCTTCCTCAATACCCAGATCTAGAGGACCTTTTGGATTATATCAGCAGCGAGATTAAGCGGGTCCTGAACGTGGATGGAGCCCTTGTTATATTGCTGGATGAGGAAGAAAAGGAGCTCTTTTTCTTGGGAACAGCTTATGAGGATCGAGCCACCGAGAAACGGGCAAAGGAGATTCGCTATCCGGCTGACAAGGGTGTGTCAGGCAAAGTAATCAAGACCGGTGAGCCCATCATTGTATCTGATACCTCTAAAGACCCAAATTTCTATGCCGTGATTGATGAGCAACTCGGATACGAGTCCCGTACCATGCTCGATGTACCCCTGAGGAGCGGTGATCGAATTATCGGGGTTTTATCTGCCACTAACAAGAAGGAAGGACCTTTTGACCAAACAGACATTGATCTATTAAGCATGATAGGTGGCACTGTAGCGCTTTCTATTGAAAACGCCAGGGTTTCTGAGGAGCTCAAAAGGTCGTACCAAGAGGTGACAAGTTTGAACCGGGCAAAGGATAAGGCTATCCAGCATCTGTCACATGAATTGAAGACACCTATTGCGGTTCTCTTTGGTTCACTGAATATCTTCACCAGAGAATGGGAAACCCTTCCCGGAGAAACCTGGAAGCCAATCATGGAAATGGCCCGCAGGAATCTGGATCGCATCAATGAGATTCAGTACGAGGCGGAGGATATTATGGAGGATAAACAGGCCAGGGCCTATGGGATCCTTTCCCTCCTGCTGGATCAGTGCACCGATGAACTGGCAGCCCTCATTGCTGAGGAGGCAGGGGAGGCTCAGATACTCGAGCGTGTCAGAAAACGCATCGAGGAACAGTTTGGCCCCAAAAAGGTGGTTCCGGAGGAGGTCATTCTGGACCAATATGTGAAGACAAGGCTTGAGGATCTGAAACCATTATTCTCTCACCGTCAGGTGGAAATCACCAGCAACCTTGAACCCACTCCACCCATATATGTGCCTCTGGATCCTTTGCGAAAGGTGTTTGACGGTCTGATAAAGAATGCCATAGAAAACACACCTGATGAGGGAAAGATAGAGGTCAACGTCCGGAAAAAGGGAAAAGGTTCTGAGCTGGTAGTGCATGATTACGGGGTTGGCATTGTTGAAGAAGATCAAAAACGGATATTTGAAGGCTTCTTTGCAACTCAAGAAACCATGGACTATTCATCCAAGAGACCTTTTGATTTCAATGCAGGGGGGAAAGGCGCGGATCTTTTGCGTATGAAGATTTTCTCAGAGCGGTACAACTTCAAGATAGACATGACATCCTCGCGGTGCCGATTTATACCGAGAGAGGGCGATGCCTGTGCTGGCAGGATCAGTGCGTGCACCTTTTGTACACGCAAAGAAGATTGCTACAATTCAGGTGGGACCACCTTTTCGATCTATTTTCCACCAGCCCCAAAACAGGGTCGGTCTTGACGTACCTCCTTTGGTGTACATGAGGGAGCGTGAAAGAGCTCAGGGAGCACGTTTTCACGAGAGGAGAATCAAGGTTCGATCAGGCGTGTTTCTTAGAACTCAAACAGTTGTTGTATCTGCTGGGCCAGCATGATATCGCCGCTTGGCTGCAGTTCGCCGGACATGAAGGCCTGCATGCCGTTTAACTCCTTGTTCACTATGGCGAGCCAGGTTTCGCTCGACATGGTCAAGGTCACGTTTGGCGTGTCATGGCTGCCCTCGTTGACCTGGCATGCCCCATCCCTGACTACCACATGCCATTTTCCTCCGCCTTGTCCGGTGATGTCCAGTTGAAAGACTGCATCCATGCCTTGGGCGGCAGAAGCATTAAAGGCCTCTGGCATCCTGGTGAAAAGCTCTTTTATATCTGTTATAGCCATGTTGTCCTCCTGAAATTGGTTGAACATGTTACGCCGGCGGCATGACTAACGTTTCTATCTCTCGTACCGTTTTTCCACTCTCGTTGACAATCGCAGTATAGGGCATAGGTTATAATGAGTCAATAACCGCTTCTCAGAGGTAGTGGTTTTATTCGAGCTGGGGGAAGAGAGG
Source organism: Pseudomonadota bacterium (assembly GCA_030603345.1). Classification (GTDB taxonomy): domain Bacteria; phylum Desulfobacterota; class DSM-4660; order Desulfatiglandales; family B25-G16; genus JADFWK01. The sequence continues at coordinate 7,390 of JAUVXZ010000021.1, read as the reverse complement.
GCAGCAGTTAGGATGATGAAATGGGTATATAGACAGAGCCTCCGCGAATAATGCTCTTTCATGGTTTTGACAACTGTTAAAGAACTGTGATAGAAGTCAATAAAATGCCGGGGTGTGGAAATCCAAAAGAAGAAATATCATGGACGAAAAAGAGCGCTTAAATGCACTTGATGTTGCTCTTGATAACGAAATGAGAGAGCGAGAATTCTATCTTAATAATGCCAAGAGAACAAAAAACCAGCTTGGCAGAGCCATGTTCCAGCAGATTGCAGATGAGGAACTGGAGCACTACGAAAGATTGAAGGAGCTTCACGGGAAGTGGGAAAACAAGGAAAAATGGCCTGAGACCGTTCCCCTTAAAGTGAAAGATACTATCGTCAAGGACGTCCTGCAGGACATAGTCAAAAAGACAGAGAAGATGCCTGAAAAGGACGATGATGATCTGAAGGCCATCCAGACAGCCATTGATTTCGAGGCCAAGGGGACATCATACTATGCCAAAATTCGAGATGAGGTCTCTGACCCAAAGGAAAAGGAGTTTTTCGACCTCCTCTCCAAGATTGAACACGAACATTACCTGTCTCTCAAGGATACTGAAGAGTATCTGACCGATCCTGCCTCGTGGTATGTGAAAACTGAACGTCACGGCCTGGATGGTGGCTAACAGGGAACAGAGGTTCGAGTTCATTCATTCTGCCATGGATACCTTCGGATAGTGTGCAGATGGTAGCGGGGGGAGACCTTTGCATAACCCCTCTTGTGGCAAAATCTGGCCTGCCCGCCAATCGCCTTCGCTTTAGGCGGTGGCAGGCGGCTTTTCCTTGGGGATTGTGAGAAGGAGCGCTGCGTTTTTTTCTGGAGAAAAATGTGCCGACTCAAGGGAAAAGCCTGGCTAAGGCACAAATTTTGCTTTGCAAAACCTTTGGTAACAGTTACTAATTCCTTGGATAATAATTGAGGTTAGGGTACAAGAGTAGAGACGATTTGGATGATTTCTTTGGATTCTAGATATCTTAAGGAGACTTTGTAGATGGGGAAAAAGAGCAGGAAGAAACCTACGATAGCCATTCTTACCGGTGGCGGGGATGTGCCAGGCCTTAACCCCTGTATCAAGACGCTCGTGTACCGGGGCAATAGCGAAGGAATCAAGGTTATGGGAATATTCAGGGGATGGGCTGGGCTCTTAGAATATGATCCAGATAACCGTGCAAGCAAAGTGAGGTGTGTCAAAGAATTGGAGTCAGCGGAGGTCCGGACTATTGACCGTTCAGGAGGTACCTTTCTCCATACATCTCGAACCAATCCGAGTGCTTCCAAGAAAAAGGATGTGCCAGATTTTCTTAAGAAACAGTTCGAAAAAGGGGAAGAGGTTAGAGATTTCACCTCCCATGTGTTACGGAATCTGGAATATCTTGGGATTGATGCCATCATTCCCATAGGAGGGGATGATACCCTCAGCTTTGCTGACAGACTACACATGGAAGGATTCCCGGTAATCGCCATACCCAAAACCATGGATAACGATGTTTTTGGAACCGACTACTGTCTTGGTTTCTCCACAGCCGTTACCAGAAGCGTAGGTTTCATACATGCACTAAGAACCTCAACAGGCTCCCATGAACGGATAGCGGTGATTGAACTGTTTGGTAGGTATTGTGGTGAAACCTCCTTGGTATCAGCATATCTGGCAGGGGTGGACCGTGCCATTATTTCAGAGGTCCCCTTTGACCCGAAAAGACTCGCTGAGCTTATCGTAGAGGACAAGAGGGCCAATCCAAAAAACTACGCCATGATTACTATTTCAGAAGGCGCCAAGATGATAGGCGGAGGTGAGAAGTTTGTGTCTGGAGAGGTAGATGCCTATGGTCACAAAAGGTTGGGAGGGATCGGAGAAGAAACCGGCGCTATTCTCAAAGATCTCACGGGAGAGGATGTCCTCAATCAACGGCTCTCATATTTGATGAGAAGCGGGACACCTGATTCCCTCGATCTGATGGCGGCTGTTAATTATGCCAATATGGCTATCGATCTCTTTCTGAAAGGTGTTTTCGGACGTCTTGTGGCGCTCAATCGGGGGATCTATACAGACATCCCCCTCAGTACTATTAAGTCAGGACAGAAACGGGTAGATGTGAGAGAACTCTATGATATGGAGCACTATCGGCCCAAGATCCGCCATGTGGGTGGCAAGCCCATGTTTTTGTATTAGGAAGAGGCTCCCCGAACTAGATCTCCCCTTTTTCTTTCATCTTTTTAATCTCTTCCTCCCGCAAGGCGCGCTTGAATAGCTTTTCAGCCACGGTTAAGGGTAAACTATCTCTAAATTCAATGGATTTGGGAACTGCATAAGGGGCCAGGTTTTGCCGACAGTACTCAATAATTTCGTGGTCATCCACCTTTCCTCTGAGATCATCCCTCAATTTAACAAACGCCTTTATTCTCTCGCTGCCTGGCCTCTCGGGATCAGGAATACCGATTGTCGCTGCTCCCTCTATTGCCGGATGCTTAAATAAGACCTCGTCGATTTCTATGGAATATACCTTCATTCCAGAAATGTTGATCATATCCTTTATCCGATCTACCACATGAAAGTAACCATCTTCATCCATCTTACCAAGATCACCGGTTCTCAACCAGCCGCCCTGTTCGAGACCTGATCCAGGTTCTGGCCAGTATCCTTTCATCACCTGTGGACCCCTGATCCACATCTCGCCAACCTCACCAAAGGGAACCTCTTTCTCAGAAAGAGGGTCCACCACGATTACTTCAGTATCAGGGATTGGGAGTCCAATTCCAAGCTTGGTTGAAGTTGCAAACCGGGTGACTTTTGCAAAGGCGGAGATGTTAATATGGGTTGCCGGACCGGTCTCAGTGAGACCATAGCCCTCCGAGATGGGCATCCTTATTTTTTGTTCGATTCTTTGAGCTACTTCCGCAGGAAGGGGGGCTGTTCCCGACATTACTAATACTGGCATTCTTTTGAGCGTTATTTCTGGTTGACCCAGCTTTAAGAGTTGGGTAGGAACCATAAACAGCAAAAATGGACGATATTCATTCATCAATTGAACAATCATCTGAGTATCTCTGGGATCAGGAATCAAGAATGTTCTGAGCCCCCAATAGATGCTGGACTGCAGCAAGTAGTGCCCATAGGCGTGAAACAGAGGGACCGCTAATAGACAAGAGGCAGTCCCCTGGTAGTTGGGAAAAGGGGCCATCATCCAGGGAAGTCCTTGAAGGATATTGCTGAGCCTTTGATAGTGGGTTATCATAACTCCTTTTGGCACTCCTGTTGAGCCCCCCGTAAAGGCCAGAATGGCCAGATCTTCAGAAGGGTCGATCGGGACCTCCGGAGGTTTGGCTTCATGATCTGCGATCAGTTTTCTGAAATGGTAGGTGCCCGGTATTTCTTTTATCTCATCTGATTCGACAGGAGAGTAATCCTCATACGCAGTAATAATAATATTTTTGAGCCTTGTATCGTTTTTGGCTGAGTTAATCAGATCGAGATGGTTATCGAGACAGATGATTGTTTCAGCGCCTGATTCTTGGGCCTGATGCCTTAATTCTGGTGCTTTGAGAAGCGGGCTGCACGGAACAAGGGTGGCTCCCGTCTTGAGAATGGCAAAATCACTGATAATGAACTGAGGGCACGTTGGGAGAAATACCATGATTGTGTTTCCCTTTTTTGTGCCAAGCTTGGCCAGGGCATTTGCCAACTTATCTACCTGGAGTTTTAGTTCTCGATATTTCATTCTTTTTCCCAGGTAATGATAGGCATCCTTTGTCGGGAATTTTTCTGCTGCTTCGTCGAGGATAGTGAATAGAGGTTTGTTCGGATACTCAATGGTAGTTTTCAGTTTAAAAGGTCCAAGCTTATAGCTCTTCAGCCAGGGCTTATCCGCATAAGATGCCATCTATGCTTCACCTCCATAGATTTGGCTGATGACTTGTTCCAGTCCCAGTTCTCTCAGCTTCTCTGGAGTGGGCTTGCCTGTTGTTTTATCCCACCTGCGGAATTCATAATACGGGTTCAAGAGGATTTCTAAGTTATTCACGTGACCTTCGGCTGGACCCTCAGGGAGGGGTTCTTCCAATAATCTCTTAGGCAGGGTATCGTCGGCCCGAGTGAGTCCCTCCCTTACGTTGAAGGCTCTCTCCAGATTGTAAATCCTTTCACCGGTTTTTCTGAATTCTTCGACTCCAAATTCCCAGCCAGTAAGGGTGGTAATGATATCTGACCATTCTTGGGCATCCAGAGCCATTCCCATGAATTTGCAACATCCGGCCGCATCAAACACCGTCAGGGCATCCTCCAGGTCTTTGACTACCTTGGCTTCCTCGGGATTTTCCTGGAGTGGGTCTTGGATTTCGCTTTCCTCTATCACCAAAAAAGGGGCGGCAAGATACGTTGGAGCCTGGATATAGGCAGTGATATGGTCGCCGCCGCGGTTGGCGGTGGCAAAGGCGAGTCCGGTAATCTTTGCTCCCCGTGAATCATATGCCGGGAGCTCAAGGCCTTTAACATTCATAGCGAATCTTTCGGAGCCGTGGCCCAATCTTTGAGCCATGTGTCTCGTTCCCTCAGCCAGGAGATCTCCGATACCTTCTCTTTTGGCGATTTTGTGAACGAGCGCTATCATCACTTCTGGATCGCCAAAGGCTATTTTCAGCCCTTCAGGGTTTTCTTTTGTCAAGATCCCCTTTTCAAAGCATTCCATGGTGAAAGCGATAGTGCTGCCACATGAAATAGTATCAAGGCCATAGTCATTACACAGATAGTGAGCCATGGTAATTGCTTCCAAATCTGAGATATTACACATTGCCCCAAGAGTTCCAACTGTTTCATATTCTGGGCCTTCACCTGTTTGCCCAGCATAAGGACCTTTTCTGATTTCCGAATTTCGGCCACATTTGATTGGACAGGCAAAGCACCCCACAGGACTCACCAAGACCTTTTCACTCAAGGCTTCTCCGTTTATCTCCTCGGCAAATGAGCAGACTCCGGTTTGCCAGTTTCTGGTTGGCAGACCTCCACAGACATTGACCATATCCAAAACTAGTGTTGTTCCATATGCCTGTAGACCGGCACCTAGCATAGATTCACCAAGAAGCTCAAATTGCTTATTAGCGACTTCTTGAAAGGCCTTTTCGTGAGCAATCTTGATTTTTTTCGTTCCTCGTACCGCTATTGCTTTCAATCTTTTGGAGCCCATCACAGCCCCCACCCCGCATCGCCCGGCTGCCCGATGGAGGTCATTCATGATTGCAGCGTATTTCACCAGGTTTTCTCCGGCTGTTCCAATACTGGCAACATTGAATGTGTCGCCCAATCTTTCTTTAAGCAGCTGAGTGGTTTCTGAAACATTCTTGCCCCAAAGATCGATGGCATCATGAAGTTCAGCCTTTTCATCATCTATGGTGAGATACACTGGCCTTTCAGAAATGCCTTCGAAAATAATACCGTCAAAACCCGAATGTTTCAGGTCAACTCCCCACCGGCCGCCTGAGCTGGACTGGGCCCAGATATTGGTCAGGGGGGATTTCGTAACAACACTATAACGGCTGGCACTTGGAGAAGGGGTTCCGGTCAAAAGACCGGTCATGAAGATGAGCTTATTTTCCGGCCCGAGAGGATCTATTCCTCGTTTGAGCTCGTCAAATAGGTACTTTGTGCCTAACCCCCGGCCACCTAAAAATTTCTTTGCCCTTTCTTCGGGTATTTTTTCTTGGACAATGCTCCCTTCTGTTAGATTTACCCGTAAAAGCTTACCCATTAATCCGAACATTTATTCACCTCCGGTGTGCAAAAGTGCTCTTTCCTGTTAAGCGCATTAAAGGGATGTGGAATGGAAATAAGGGGAATGAGATTCTCCTTGTGTTAAATGCCAAAGTTCGTTCTTAATTCCTTGAGAAGGGCTCTAATTGCCTTGACTTGCCCTGGTTCCAGCTCGTCAGGGAATCTCGTTCCCACTTCACCGGACAGATCTACCAGTCTTATGGCTGCTTGGGCAGCCGCCGTTAGTTTTGCTGCTTTTTTGAATTCAAAGGGAACCAATTTCAGTTTGCGAGTGGCCAGCTCCTTGACGACATTAAGCTCCTTTTTCATTATTCTTTTCCATCTGTCATACTCTGCTTCAAGAACATACTCTCCGGTTCGACCTATTTCACTGGGCACGAGTCTGACCGAGTGGCATTCACCATGCCAGAGATCCATGAAGATAAAAAGGTCGTTCTCCAAACCGGCCTGGGGATCTGCCTTAAAAACCAGAACAACTGAGCCCTCCCATTTTTTGGCAACCTCCTTGTATCGGCCATCCCCTTGAATCTTTTTTTCAAATTCAAAAACCCATTCCGGGGTACCCAGAATAAAAGGTTCTGATTCTCCTCTTCTTCTTTCCTCAACTAATGTTGCATACGCTTCATCCCACTCTTTTGTCCCGTATTGATACATAATGAGACCTCCCCATACAGGTGACTTCAAAGATGGAAAATCGGTTTTTCATATTAGACCAATAAACGCTGTTAGCCACAAGCAAAAAATAATGGGAGCAATAGTGTCTGAGCCCCAAAATCCGCTCACAACGATTGTACATTCTTGGTCACAGTGCTATAGTTCTGGCTCGTCAGCCAATGTTATCTCAAAAAAACACTCCTTGTAAGGCGAATCGATGGCCGAAAATAGGATGTACGATTACATCATCATTGGATCAGGCTTCGGCGGGAGTGTCTCTGCACTGCGTTTATCAGAAAAGGGTTACACCGTAGCCGTATTGGAAAGGGGTAAACGCTATGAAAGTTGGGACTTTCCTCGTACCAACTGGAATCTTCGCAAGAATCTCTGGATACCTCAGTTGGGGCTCTATGGCATTTGGAATCTTTCGTTGCTCAGACACGCTTTTATCCTTCATGGCACTGGTGTCGGCGGCGGCAGTCTCAACTATTGTAACCAATTACTTGTGCCACCCGATGAGGTTTTTGAAAAGCCGGAATGGGGACCGGGGGACTGGAAGGCCAGATTAGCTCCTTTCTATGATCGGGCTAAGCGCATGTTGGGTCCAAACCCTAGTCCTCAGGTGGGAAAAGCGGACGAAATCCTGGCGGAAATTGGCAAGGAAATTCGCGGGGAAGATACGTTTCACATCAACGATGTAGGGGTATTCTTCGGTGAGCCGGATAAGACAGTGCCCGATCCGTATTTCAATGGTGAGGGTCCGGAACGGACCGGGTGTACCTTCTGCGGTGCTTGTATGATTGGATGCCCTGTTGGTGGCAAGAATACCCTGGATAAAAACTACCTTTACCTGGCAGAGCATAAATACGGTGTAAAGATCTTTCCTGAAACGGAAGTTACCGGGGTTCAGCCCCGAGATAATGGCTATGAGGTTCT
>JAUVXZ010000261.1 GCA_030603345.1 Pseudomonadota bacterium | reverse complement strand
AGAATTTACAGGCTCCCACTGCTCCTGCTCGCTGTTAAATTGTATCTACCTACTCTTCCTCAAATTAAATAAATAACTATTCTATTTTTAATTTAGGTAATAATAGCATATTAAATCGGTTTGTGTCAATGTTTCTCGTATTTCACACAGTCTGACGTCCCCTTGTCTTTCCTTGTCTTTCCTAAGCTATAGAGGAGTATCATACATGAAACAGCATAAAGATATTACTTCCAAGGAAAACCCAATATATAAGTTAATAAAAGTCTTAAGCCAAAAAAAGTTCGTGAAAGCAGTGGATTATTTCTTCTAGAAGGCACCAGGCTTCTTGAGAAAGCTAATAATAGGGGAGTAAAAATAAAATACCTTATTATTAATGAAAGAGCAGAAAATGTACCAAAAATTCATAAGATTGCCAGGTTTTAAGGCTGCCCAATAATCTATTTAAGAAAGTTTCAGATACAATTAGTCCTCAGGGAATAATAGCTGTAGCCGAGCAAATAGAAATATCATTGGCAGATATAATTCTTAATGTAAATCCTTTAGTAGTTGTTTTAAATGGCTTGCAGGATCCTGGAAATCTTGGAACAATCATAAGAACCAGCGCTGCAGCAGGTGCTACCGCAGTATTATTAACTGAAGGAACTGTAGATTTATACAACCCAAAAGTTATTAGGTCTACAATGGGCTCCCTGTTTCTCAAAGGCATCAGCATCACACTACCTCATTGGCATAAGAACCGAGGGTCGATTTCGCGAAAAACAGACTCTATATCGCTCCTGGCAGCCAATTTCATAAGATCATTTTCCCAATTTGCGGGCCAGTTCAACCAGCTCGGGGTGAACCACTTGCCCTTCGTTCAAAACTTGTTCTCCATCCTGCCATACTGACGAATTCAAGCAGATGCCGTCCAAATGAGAAACCGCTGAAACCCCATCGGCCTTAAATTGTATGCCTTGATGCCCAAAACCCCATTCTGTAACTCCCCAAATCCGTTCATCTTCGACGCAAATCCCCGAAGGTTTAGCGCCCGGGTGAAACCCATAGCAAAGGTGTGCTTCGTGATACATTCCAGGATCATTCAGGGAGTCGAGCCACTGGCGGGCGAGCTTTGCTTCTTCTCCACCGCTAATTTCAATGCACACACCTTTCTTAATATGGAAAGTTATCGGTTCACGAAGATTCGGCAGGTCGGCCGGGCCTCCTGCGTAAAAAGAGCAATCGAATACGATATCGCCGTTAATGCTTTCTTCAATCGGAGCCCAGGCAATCTGTCCCAGAGGGAAATGTGCCCCAGGTGTATGACACCACAGCTCACTGAGCACAGGACGCTTAGGGTCATTCTCGAAGCTCACGTCCGTACCTGCCGGTGTCGCGATCCGCATCTTCCGCGCACGCTTCGTTACTTCGACCACCTTATTCTGAAATTCATCTTGGGCTTTGAGGTCGAGCCGCCCAAAGAACCTCACCATCCTCTCCACGTCAAGGCCACAAAGACAAAGATACCTGACCCGATCAGGTGGAACCAGAGCTTCTTCGTAAGGCGCAGAGTAACCCAACCATTGAGTGTTTAACTCCAACCAGACATCAGTCTGTGGAATAGCAACTTTTAGACTATCGGGAAGGTATGGCTCTACCACCTTGCCTACTCCCACTGGTGTCGAGTGGTAGGCAACCATTACTTTGGCTCCCAGTGATTCGGCAATCTTGGCCAATTCTTCAGCGACGATCCAGCAGCCTGCAGAATCTACAGTAATTAATAGGCTTTCGCCCTTTTTCACCGCCGTAATATCGCAAACAACCTTATAAGCGACGGCGGCAAGTTCCAAGTTCAATGTTGTTGGCATAACCTTCCTCCTATCTCATCGAATAAATTTGGTCATTCTCTTAAACACGTCACCAAAACAAGCACCTTGACCGACACGTTTCATCAGGCTCGATACAACGTCATCAGGTGCTTGTTTTCTCATTACACCAGCAGAAACGCCTACTGTTTACCTATCTTGACAGCCAAATTGGCTAGCTTCGGGTGAACCAGGCGGCCCTCATCCATAATCTGCTCCCCGTCCAACCACAATGACGAGTTCAGACAGATTCCATCGACGTGAGTCTTAGCATTAATTCCTTTAGCCTTGAAGAAGGGGCCTTGATATCCAAACCCCCACTCAGTAGATCCCCATACACGTTCATCTTCGGTACACAACCCGGAGAGCTTAGCTCCAGGGTTGAAACCATAACATACGTGAGCAGCATGATACATCAGCGGGTCCTGAAGCTTCGCGAACCACTCTTTCAGGAACTTGGCCTCTTTACCTCCGCTTATGTCTACACACACCCCTTCTCGCATATGAAAAATAACCGGATCTTTCAAGATCCCTAAATCTGCTTCACCACCCCCTGAAAACGAGCCATTGAAGGCGATAACTCCATTGATGGATTCTTCCAGGGGAGCCCAACCAATCTGGCCTAATAAAAAATGTGCACCAGGCTCGAGAGCCCATCCCTCATTGGTAACCGGCCGTTCGGTAACATTCTCAAAGCTGACATCCGTCCCGGCAGAGTTGGTGATCCGAATCTTTTTGGCTTTTTTGGTTAAACCGACCAGTGTATCCTGAAACTGCTTCTGCAAGTCGAGGTCAACTTTACCCACACATCGGACAAATTGATCTTCATTTAATCCCCCCAGGAACAAATAACGGACACGCTTGGGGTTAGTCAAGGCTTTTTCCCACGGTGTAGAATAAAGCAGCCACTGATAATTGTATTCTACCCAACAGTCCGTCTCCGGGATCGCTGCGTGTAAAGCATCTGGTAAGTAGGGATCACCTACCTTGCCATATCCAGGCGGTGTCGAATGCCAGGCAACCATCACTTTAGCTCCCATGGCTTCAGCCGCTTTAGCGGTCTCTTCTGCTATCCGCCAGTGACCTGCAGAGTCGATCGTAATCAGAACACTCTCACCTTTTTTTACCTCCAGCAAGTCACGCACAACCTTGTAGGCTGCAACGCCAATCTCCAAATCCATTGTAGTTGGCATAGTCTTTTACCTCCTCTTAAATAAATTAAATTAAATCTAAATATTATGACAACGAGCATAATGTTCAGGCTCGATCTCTCGCATCACCGGATCCTCAACAAGACAAATGTCCGTCTTGAAAGGGCAGCGCGTATTGAAACTACATCCGGGCGGCACGTCCACCGGGCTGGGAATCTCACCTATGGAGTGAATTTTGTCCGGTTTTAACTTTGCCTCTTCCTCAAACAATATGGGAATGGAAGACAACAACATCTGCGTATAGGGGTGAAGGGGCTTCTGAAAGAATTCAATAGCAGACGCAATCTCTACGATTTTGCCCAAGTACATAATTGCGATCCTGGTCGCAACATTCCGCATCAGGCTCAGATCGTGAGTAATAAACAGATAGGTAAGGTTGAGTTCTTTCTGCAACCGCATCAGCTTGTTAATGATCTTGCCCTGAATAGATACATCGAGAGCCGAAGTAGGTTCATCCAAAACCATAAAAGAGGGTTCGGTAGCCAGGGCGCGAGCGATTGCCACCATCTGTCGTTCGCCACCCCCAATCGTAATTGGTGACTTGAAACGGTAGTGAGATGGAAGCTCAACCATATCGAGCAGATCGACAACTCTCTTTTCTATCGAATCACCCTTTTTGATCATATTGTGTACACGCAAAGGCATCTCCAGGATATTTTTAATGTTTCTCCTGGGATTCAACGAAGATCCAGGGTCCTGAAAAACGATCTGGATATTCTTTTTCAGGTGCATGGGACGTTTCACCGCAGGCCGCGCAATATCCTCTCCCTTGAAAACGAGCGAACCGGACGTTGGCTCGTACATGCCCACTATCATGTACGCTGTAGTGCTCTTGCCTGAGCCAGACTCTCCTACCAGGCCAAAACATTCACCTTGTTTCACAGAGAAGTTGATCCCATCCACTGCCTTCACTACGATCCACTTTTTCTTGAAAATACCAGATAGATTGATCGGAAAGTGCTTGACCAAATTTTCAGCCACAACTACGTTATTGTTTATGCCCATATCATCAGGCATTTCTCCTGTCCTCCTGTCCATCTTGGTATAAGTAACATGCAACCTGGTGTCCTTCACCTACATTAAAATAAGGCGGCATCGCTTTGGTGCAGGGTTCAAATGCATGCTGGCATCGAGGTTCAAATCGACAGCCAGGAGGCGGATTACGATAATCCGGGATACGTCCGGGAATTCCCTCTGCAAAACCACCACCGGTAAGGCGCGGTACCGAGGCTATCAACCCCTGGGTATAAGGGTGAAGAGGTTTTTCAAATAGCAAGGAGGTAGCAGCCATCTCAATCATGTTACCAGCATACATGACGTACACACGTTCGGTTATCTCACGAGCCAATCCCAATGAATGAGTAATTAAAATGAGTGAGGCCCTTTTTTTTTCTACCAAGTCTCTAATCAAGCGCAGAACTTGATCT
>JAUVXZ010000202.1 GCA_030603345.1 Pseudomonadota bacterium | reverse complement strand
TTAGATGAGTGGGCGTTTCAAAATGGTTTATATAGATGGAGCCTATGATTCTAAGGCTTATGGCTCAATAAACCATTTTGAATCGACCCAGTAAGGGGCCATGTCACAGGGCATAACCAAAAAAAAGATACCCATACCCTGCAAGAAGCCTAAAACTCAATAGGTTAGGTTTCTCTATGATGTGACCGTGGTTCCGAGGTTTCATTGTCCGAAAACAATAGATGCCTTATTGCATTCCGAGGTCTATTCATTATAGGGGTTGAATAGGGGCGTGATTTGTGGTTACAATACCCGGACATCTGAGAGTATCCTTTCGATGAACTCGCTGGGCTCACAGAGCGAGCCGTATGTTCACTGCCCGCTTCGCTTGAGGCGCAGAGGGCGCAAAGAATAATGATTTTTCCGTTGCCGTTGACCCCAGTTACTAAGCACAGCATTTTATTGTTTGCATTGGACATAACCGAGAATGGATTAGGATGGTCATGAGGTCTTTTCTTCTGTTCCGAGGCTCCCGGCCTGGTCTTTTCTACGACTTATCAACAGGGGATACTTGCCCCCTCCGCATTCTCTCCCAACAAGTCGGCAGAGCTGCGGCTTCCCCCACTGATAAGTCGTGAAAAGGACAGCGGCCTCCCACCAGTCACAACAGAAAAGACCTCATGCCCCTGCTGATATCGCAAACTATTTCTTGCTCTCAGCAGTGAGTATGCTTCGGCCCAGTTGAATAGAAAAAAGCATTCAACGGGAAGGACGGCAACGGATGAGCCTCGGCGGTGAGTGAATGAAGTGGTAGTTGAATAGCATCAATAGAAGGTACGACATGGAAGAATACAAAAAACGGCTGTGTTTGACTCTCGTAGAAACAGGGGCCCTGTTTTTTGATAGGGGTCTCATCCTGAAAGATGGGAGGCCAACCCCTTATTTTGTTAATCTGGGTAAATTTTGCACCGGCCGATTACTCCTTGAAATGGGTTCTTTTTTTGCTGAAATGCTCGTTACAAGATCCCTGATGGATAAGATCGATATCATAGTTGGACCATCTTATAAAGGAAGTGCTATTGCCTCAGCTACAGCTACAGCCCTGTTTCAGTATCATGGCCATGATCTCTTGTTTGACTATGACAGAAAGGAATCCAAGAAACACGGTGAGGGATCTGCGTCAGCAGCCTTTTTTGTGAACAATACCTTCTTTGATGGCTGCAGGATATTTGTTGTAGATGATGTAGTAACCTCCATGGACACAAAATATGAGTTTTTAGAGAAAATTGACGGAGAATCTCGGTCTCGTGGCATTCATGTTCAGATAGTAGGCTTAGGTATAGCTGTAGATAGGGAGCAGACAACAGCGGTCTACGATAAAGGGGGCCAGGTTGTTCTGGATAAAAAGGGATCGAATCCAATATCAGAGTTTACCTCGAGGATGGGTATCCCATTTTTTTCAGTTGCCGGGATACGGGAGATCGTGGAGTACCTCTATGACCAAAAGATTCCCCTTCTCATCTCAGGGGAGAGAAAGGCCATGGATAAGGTGACAAAAAAGGAATTTGATGAGTACCTGCAAACCTATGGAAGAGAGTAAGGGGTTTTCGTCCTTTGAAGATGGAGAGACATGCTCAGCCCGGATCAATTCAAAAGGGACCTAAAGACCATCCTGGCTCACAGAGAGCCAAAGAGGGTTGAGGTCAACGCCGACGATTATACTCAGGCCTCGGTACTTTTACCGCTATTTATCAAAGATGGCCGGTATTGGCTTCTTTTTATGAGGCGAACAAATACCGTGGAACATCATAAGGGCGAGGTTTCCTTTCCTGGAGGGGCGGTTGATGAGGATGACCGCACTTTGGAGTGTACTGCCAAAAGGGAAACCCTTGAGGAAATAGGTGTCAGGGAGGAGGATATAGAAATCCTGGGCCAGCTCGATGATATGACCACCATTACATCTCACTTCATTGTTCATCCTTTTGTCGGGGTGGTGCCATTTCCCTATGCATTTACCCTTAACAAGCGAGAGGTTGAGCACTTGATCGATATCCCGTTAGAATTCTTTTTAGATTATTCTGAACCCGAACCTGTCACCATGGACTATGGAGGAGAGGTTTTTGACACCCCCGCCTTTATCTATGAGGGCACAGTCATCTGGGGGGCTACTGAGAGGATTTTGGTGAACTTCATCCATTTGATAAGGTCCGGAATGCAATTGGTGTAGACTCTAGTGAGGGCAGTGGTAATTTCCCTTTACTTTTGGCCAATGTAAATTTATCATCAGAACGTAATCAGACAAAGTCGGGACGTGGCTCAGTCTGGTAGAGCACAGCGTTCGGGACGCTGGGGTCGCTGGTTCAAATCCAGTCGTCCCGACCATGTTTGAGCAGGTTTGAGATCTGTATGATAAAGAGATCGTGATAATTCTAGAGAACAAAGGCACTGTCAGCCCTGTTAGGGCTTCAAGAATAGGGTAACCCTTTGACCTGATTTGATCAGCTCAAGGGGTTTTTCATGTTGATCTGATCTGAACCAGCACCCCTAAGGTAGGGGGAGAACATCGTTCCAAAGGGCTTGATGCTGGAAAGCTATCAGAAAAGGAAGTATATGGACTTCATCATCTGTAACTCCAAGAAGAATAGACCGAGGATCAATGTGGCCGTGTGTGCGAAATGCAGGCGAAGGAGAAATTGTCCTGATTACGGAAACTATCTTCAGTTTCCTTTATTTCCGGAATTATTTGAGATCAAGACAAGAGCACGGAAACGATATTTGGGATATACTCAACCAAAGAGAATGGAATCTGAGGCTGCTGAGGTGATGAATAGCCCTGAACAACTGGGGCTCAATCTGTAGAGCAGAAGGTATCTCAGATGCGCTCACCGTGTTCCCCGCCATCGAATTGTCTTTATTGCCCTCAGGTCATCCTTTAAAGGGTGTATTTTCTTATGAACGTAGTCGCCGATCCACAAATTCGCGGATAACGGTGGGATATTCAGGTTGCAGACTTGAACTGCTGTGATCGGTATCTTTGGCAATGAATACCTCTGCGCGACCTGCTGGAAAACCGTTCTTCAGGCTCCTGACATGATGAGGTGGAAAATTCTGGTCCTTTTCCCCGTGAATGATCAATACAGGCAGGTCAATGCCCGAGGCAAGCTTTGTAGGGCTGATTGAATCCAGGCCATGCCTGTAGAAAACGTCCATCCACCAAACCACCATAGGAGCAAAGAACATTCCGAACACACGGTTGTAGCCGCGGTAGAGACTGAGAAGTGCCTCTTTGGTCTTGGCGTAACATCCTTCCAGGAAAAGAAGCTTGATTCGCCGAGGGTTCCGATTTGCTTCAATGACGGCCGCAGCCGCACCGACAGAGTGTCCGTAAAGAAGAACAGGCTCTTTCACCCAGTCTAGTACCGTGCCAATGTCCTCGGCAAAGCGGGGAGCATTCATAAAGCGGTAGGGGCTTGAGCGGCCATGGTCACGGGCACTATGCATGACCGTGGTGAACCCCATTTTACCGAATATCCTGGCCCTGCCCACCATCCGGTCCCGGTTTCTGCTCCACCCATGGGCCAAAACAACAATACCCCGTGACCGGCCTTCAGGTTCAACACGCCAGACCTCAAGCGAGCCACCACCTGCTGCAGGGATTCGGGTATCTATTACGGTACCCCAATCGGGCATGTCCTTCACCGGTTTTCGAGACACCTGATGAACCAGATAGGCAAAGTACAAGGTCAGAAGCACATAGATGATAGCCCCTCCACTGAGCACATAGATCAATATCATTTCCATTTGGGTTTCCCTCTAATATATTGGTCTGGGTCTTAAAGCGGTGTGCACCTCAAATGAGGTTTTGTCTCTTCTACGATATGCCAACAGGTTGAGTTGGCTATTTTCTGTTTTGTCTCCTTCCGTGATTGATGCCCATCGTCAATGATCAAAAACCCATCGGTTTTAGTCATTCGATGTAGTTCTCTGAGAAATGAAACAGGATCTTTGATCATATGGAACATATCCAGTGCATATATTGCATCTCCTGTGTGGTCGTTTATATCGCAGAGGTATCCATCGACCAAAACTGGATCAACGTTCTGCAAATTGTATTTTTCAATCTTCTTTTTTACTGATTCTATTGCTAACTCATGGATATCCACGGCATAGACTTTCCCCCCTTCGCCTACCAATCGGGAAAACCTCTCTATATACCTTCCGGGGCCACAACCATAGTCTACCACCGTAAAGCCTTCTTTGATGCCAAAACTGCTGATGCGCCTTTCAAAGGGATAAAATAGATCCATAATCTTAAAGATAATCGACATGGCTTTAAATGCCATATTTGGCATTCGTTCCATCTCGTTTCCACAAAGAAATTGTTTCAGTCTCATACACCCTCCATGGTGCCGGTTTGAGTCTTCACTAACCTGTCCGGGTAACGCTTTTGTTGTATCTGTCAACAGGTGAAGGTGCTCCACCCAAAAGCCTGCTCTCTTAACCAGGCAACCAAATCCCTTTTATTGCAGTTGATCCTTTTATTCAAGGCAGTGGGAACCCCTTAGCTCCTGAGAATTTAGGAGTTCAAAATAGTGTTAGAGATACCTAACACTTTGCTAAATCTTTGTCAACTATTTTTTTGGGCTTTTCTGAAAATTATCTCCTTCTTTTGAATTAGGCCTGGAAAAAGAGATTGGTTTTGCCGGGGATACGTGGATTTGAGCTGCCCATTTTCTCTAACGGTCGTTCAGATATCTAGATTTGATCTATGGGATACCCGATGGGCTGGCGATCTTCGAAGTTGATGCACTGATGTGGGTAAGGGGAGTACACCCAGTCAAGCAATGCTTATTACCGCATTTCCTTTTATCTTTCCATGCTTAACCAGGGGAAGGATATCGGCCAGTTTTTCGAAAGGAAAGGTTTCTATCTGGGCTTTGATTTTTATCTCTCCCGCAATTCTTAAGAATTCTCTTCCATCGTCCCTGGATATGTGGGCCAAGGATTTTATTGATCGCCCTATACACGGTAAATGCTTTCATATGTATTTTTACTGATATCTTCAAAATTCTCACGGCAATATCGTATCGCTTCCGGGAGGTAGTTCATGATGTCGCCGGCTATTATTCCGTCTGCCCCTATGTCTCTCATTGCAAGGTCTCCAGCCAGGCCATGGATGAATACGCCCATCCTGGTGCTATCTTCAATTGATAGTCCGAGGCCAAACATGGCTGCAATGGTGCCGACAAGGACATCTCCGCTGCCAGCAGTGGCCATTCCAGGGTTTCCGCTCATATTGATGAAGGCCTGTTCATCAGGATAACCAATGAGTGTGTGTGCTCCCTTTAAGATTATGAAGGCGCCTAATTCCTTGCATGCCTTGAACAGGAGGGGAATCTTGTTTTTCTGGATCTCTCCTATGTCTGTTTTTATGATCCGTGACATCTCACCAAAATGGGGGCTCAGTATGGTCTGTTCTTTCCTCTTTTTGATGATGCCAATATCCTGAGAAACGGCCGTGATACCATCACCATCTATAACCAGGGGTTTCTTGATCTCCTTTGCGAGTTCTCTCACCAATTGCTGAGTTTCCTCATGCAGGGATAATCCTGGCCCCATAATGACCATGTCAACTGTGTCTGAGAACTCTAAGAGCTGACCCTTTGCCTTGAGGGACAAGGTTCCATTATCGGTCTGCTTTTGCGGGACAAACACGATCTCGCTTCCCTTAGTGGCCAGGAAATTTGTTGTTGACTCAGGCGAGGCCAGATACGAGAGCCCTCCGCCTGCCTTAAGGAAGGAGAGGGCAGAAAAATAGGGGGCACCGAGATAATTTGAGGACCCTGCAATAAAGAGAACCTTGCCATAACTGCCCTTGTGGGTATCCTCCCCCCTTTGTGGAAGTGGCAAAGGATCATTTGTTTCTACCCTTATCGTATCGGCGTTGTAATGGGAAGGAGGAAAGGAGATATGGGTAACATAGAGCTTTCCGCAGAGATCAAAGCCTGGAAAAAGCAGGTTTCCCCGTTTTGGTAATCCGAAGGTTACGGTATAGTCTGCCCTGACAGCACATCCCATAACCTGGCCGGTGTCACCATTTACGCCTGAGGGGATATCGATGCTGAATACTGTTTTCTGGCTCTGGTTGATCAATTCAATCACCTCTCTATAGATGCCGCCCACATCTCTCACAAGGCCGGTTCCAAATACCGCATCTACGATTGCATCGCAGTGAGACACGGAAAGTTGTGCCTGTTCTACCGAGCTGAACTCGTGGATATCAATGGGTAGGGCAGAAATCATGTCAAAATTGTCTTTTGCGCACCCCGTTAGTTTTGCCTTATCCCCCAAGAGAAATACCTTGA
>JAUVXZ010000151.1 GCA_030603345.1 Pseudomonadota bacterium | reverse complement strand
TCTGGAATTGAAGGATGCGGAGGATTTGATGCGGACTATTTATTGCAAGGTTGATATCCTTCTATTTGGCCACAAGCATGTTCCTGAACTATGGGAAAAGACTGATGGTATTCAGTTTGTTTTAGCTTCCGACAACTCACCTGGGAAGAATTCGGCACGTGAAATCTCGATTGAAAAGAAAGAGATAAAGGTAAAGAACATCACTATTAAGCCAGGCAGAGGCAGGAAAAAAGGCGGATGAAAAATGTCAGGGCTTTACAATGAAGCGGGGACGCACAATCCTAGCCGAGTTGATTTTGCTCTACAAAATTCAACCAGAACTCTCCGGACTTTAAGGGTGTGGACGGTCTAGGGGT
This sequence comes from Pseudomonadota bacterium, assembly GCA_030603345.1. Taxonomy (GTDB): domain Bacteria; phylum Desulfobacterota; class DSM-4660; order Desulfatiglandales; family B25-G16; genus JADFWK01. The sequence continues at coordinate 8,037 of JAUVXZ010000151.1, read as the reverse complement.
TTGGAGGGATGGACCATGCGTGTATTTTGGCATAGACTCCGGCGACCCACTAGACAAACAAATCTCAGCAAGAGGTTACATCAGTAAGAAACTGGCCAGTGATCTCAAGGAATCGCTTGAGAACTATGCAGGCAAAACGCGCATCGCTTTTTTGCACCATTACCCCTTTACCGAGGGATTCTTTATTAAGTTGTTATGACCATGATTGATATGGCGACCTTCAATAGACTGGTGATCACTTCTCAGAAACGAATGGGTTGATACAGGGATGTTCAAATAACATCAAAACTAACAAAATAAAAAAGAGGTAAAAGATGCAGGGAAAGGATTTCATTATAGGAACTCTTAAGTCAAGTGGTTATTTAAGAACAGATTCTGGCGAAACCTTACTAACTATCATCCCTATGCAGGCAGCCCAGAGTCCTGAATCAGCGGCCCTAAAGATTGCTACGGAAGATGTCGGTAAGATGGCTCTGGTGAGGGGTGACTTCTCAGGCGATGTGCTTTACTCTGCCACTATAGTTGAGATCTTCTCACCTGCGACAGGAATTCTGGCTACGGCCTTGATAAATAAGGGCATTGTTTCTTTAGAAGAAATTAAGAATCGGATATCAGAGTTTGAATCGGGAAAAATAGAAACGCAAGATCAAAGCAAGCTTTGTGCTTTAGTCATTGGTCATAAGAAGAAGTCTCCAGGTGCTATAAATGCTAACAGCAACCTTAGCGAATTTGATTTCAATGAAGATTTGGCCCTTCACGTTGAGAAAGGGATTGAAAAAACACAAGTCCAGAGGGTCTATCGCAGGACACATGAAGAGCTGCCAGATGACATAAATGCTCTTGGTCCTGATTTTGTTGTCAGCCTCCACTGCAACGCTTTTAATAAAAAGGTTTCTGGAACTGAGGTTCTTTATTACCACAGGTCTGGAAAGGGAAAGAGAATGGCAGAAATCCTTCTCAATTACCTGGTCGAACATCTAAAATTACCCAATAGAGGAATAAAGCCGAAGACCAGTGAAGATAGAGGCGGCTATCTCTTACGCTATACAAAGAGTCCATGTGTTATTGCTGAGCCATTCTTCATCGATAACGAAGGTGATTTGGCCAGGGCTCAAGAAGATATGGATGGATTGACAGCAGCCTATGCAGCAGCCATAGATCAAATTGCACAGGAGACTATTCAGTCAAGTGGTACAACTTACGGATTAGGCAAATAGAAAATACATAATACATAATAGAACTAAGGTAGCTGCCAGAAAACCTAATGCAAAGAGAAAATTCGGTTCCTCGAATAACGGATAGCGACAAGGAGATATTCAAAAGATATAGAATCCACGGTTACTGATGTCGAGATTGACTCAATCCGACTGTGCAAGTAATTATTCGCTCAGCCAAGATTAGGAGGAGGTAGTCATTCACTGGAACCCACAAAAAAACACAGAGATAATCAAGTTTGAGTGGTGGGAATACGATGGAGGAGGGCAAGTGGATTATACCCTAGGCGTACAGGGTGCATACGGCGGCGGGGGAGAATTCGAGGTTCATATTCATGATGGTGATGATTGGGTAGGTCTTAAGACCCTTTCGTATGACCTTATCCCTACGGGCAGCCCAGATGAATACACGGTTGGACCTCTAGAATGGAAGCTGTATAAAACTGAGTAACGATATTTCCTGACTACCAATAGCCGGCTGACCTCTAATGACAAAAAGTGGGAGTGAGACCTTACAAAGGTAACTTCGTTATCACAGAGTACCATCGGTTCGTATTACGTCAGACCTAGCTCTGCAAACCAGAGACCGGTACGCGTGCGCAGACATTGAGACTGACGCTGGATCGTTCTTCAGCATCCCTGGCCCTCGTGGTTATGTGCTCTTTTGCCACGGGATTTCCCGTCCTCGCAAACACTAATGACAGGACCTTTGATGACTACCTCGGGTGGGTTCGTATTATGTTCGATTCCGGGAGGTGACGGTCCCTAGCCCGACGATCTTCGCGGAACGAGGAGATTTGTTTCAACCCCGTTATGGGGTAGAGGGTTTTTTGAGCAAAACTGCTTCTTGATAAGATGCTCTCCCTATTATCGTGATAGAGTTTCATAGTTCAGGCAGCCCTGATTATGAATAAGATATAGGAAAAACTCGCCATTATATAGGAGATACCCAGGGGCTAGGGGACATTTTGCCTAACAGTCTTAAAGGAGGTGATATCATGATCCGGGCCAGGGTAATAAATTAGCAAAAACTTCTTATGATGAGAGCTTGTGCATTGAAAGCGGGACACAATCAAACGAAACAGCCAGAGTTGAAGTCCACGGCTATTTGATGGAGAAATCCTGAAGCTAAAAAATAATGCCAAGTGCTTTTGGTTAACTACTGGCAAGCAAAACATAAGCCTAGCACACGCTTGTCAACCTGGCTGTGCTTCGTAATAATTGCCTTTGGCAACCCCGCAAACATTGAGCGAAATGGCTTACCAGAAGGGAGGTGTGAGAAATGCGTGAATTTACCATTATGTCATATAACATCAAGCACATGAATTTAATTTTTAAGAACAATACTATTAAGCCAAGTGAAAAGCAACGAGCGCGAAAGATCGCCAAGGTAATCCAAGACATTAATCCCCATGTGTTGGGGATCTGTGAGGCGGCAAATTCTCCCCAGGAACACAAGCACTTTATTGACAATTACCTATCTGGTTCCGGCTATCAGCTGGCCCAAGGAGTCAGTAGAGGTAGCCAGAATCTCGTCTTCTACTACCGGCTCCCATTTTCGATCATCTCCATTGACGACGCCCTCTCTTTCTATGGACCATGGGAAGCTGATATTGACGAGGATGGTCTGAAAGAACGACACAAATGGCACCGGAAACCCGTGGAGGCGGTATTTGAAATCGGTCCGGGTGGCCCTCGACTTCAGATCATCTTGGTCCATACAAAATCCAAAGCCATCTTTTCGGTAGTGGACCTGCACAATTTTCAAAAGATTTCTCTTGCAAATCGTAAACGTCTTGTAGGCCAGGCGCTCAAGCTTCGGAGTCGCTTGAACCAGTTGCTCCAAGAGGTGCATCCTCTTCCGGTTGTAGTAATGGGGGACATGAATGACGGTCCAGGGTTGGATCCTTTCGAGATGATGACTGGCAGAAGCTTCGTGGAAACCGCTATGGGATCTGTCTACCAGCCCAGTGGTATCTTTCATAACGCACTCTGGTGGATGTCTATGGATTCGGAACTAAAGAGAACACTTTGGACGGCGGATTTTCCAGATCCTATTGTGAGACATCCTCTCGGTTACCGGCACCGCGTATGGATTGACCATGTTCTTCTCTCGCCAGATATGTTGCGACCGAGCAACACCGTCCGATACGTAATGGACTCCGGAAAGGTTGGATCTAAAAACAAAGATAGCCGGGAGGCATCTGACCATTTTGCTGTCTATTGTGGAATTGAGATAGAATAGGGGAGTGGTTATTAAACAACATTGCTAAAAGGCAATTTATCCCATATGTTTTGGATAGTGCGTACAATAAAAAGAACCTTGAAGGCGCCACCAACGTCGATGCCCTACTTTTGAACCCAGCAAATGGATTTGCGGTGATAATTGAAGCAAAAGTACTATCGGATATATCTTGCCAAATTACCTATGATGTTATGCGTAATCAGATTGCCCGCAGCATCGATGTCATGCTTCAGAAAAATAATACCCTTTGTGACCCATTAGATAAGAGAGATCCAGAAAAAACCTTGTTCTTAATGATTACTCCGAAACTCTTTAAAGACAATCCAACAAGCCGCTTATATGGGTACAAATTCAAAGAATATAAGAACAATCCAAGCTCTTTAGCTCAGGATCTACCACATAGAGAACATTGTAATTGGCAAAATATAGCCAAGAGATTGGGTTGGCTGAGCTGGGAAGACTTCAGGAATGTGAATAAAGATTGTTGCCAGTGGTTGGAATAACCCGGTGTGCGCCAATCTTTATCGAAGTGTATCAGGCTCTGCTGAACTTCAGATACACTAGAGTCCTTATGCGCCATTAATCTAGACGATGAGAAATCTGAAGATAGAGCTACCGGAATGGTTCGATGTCTTCAGCCTGGTTTGTGCTCGCGGCAAAGAAGCCCTTCAATGGGACCTCCCCGAGGCATGGGTGCACGCTGAACTTTACGCCGAACTCAAGAGACGAGCACATTCTACTGGCTGGGTACCCTTTCCTACAGAAGTGCCTTACGTGACTCTTTATCCTGTGCAGCTACCCAAGAAGACGAACCGCGACTGGAAAACAGCGGGGGCAGTCAAATGGGTGGACCTATGCTTGCGGTCAGAGGCACATAACGCTTGGTGTTGGTTCGAATTAAAGGTGCGTCATGTCCGGAAAGATAAGTGGTACCGCAATGCTTCCCTGCAAGCGCAAGATGCCTTTCGTAAAGACGTCGTTGCCCTGATGGGACTCGATACCAACAAGACTGCTGATACTTGGACAGCGCCTGACACCTATACAAAGGCTTACTGGTTTGAGGCCCTTTTGAAACCACGCGCTAAAAGTCTTCCCTCCGGTCGGCATCACCTAGTAGCAGCCTTTCTCCAGCTTGACAGCGAATTTGATCCAACCATATGGGAAGAGAAAAACCTTATCAGGCAAATCCATAAATGGTTTTCTTATCGAAACAAGCAAGCCGGCCATCAGCGCACCTGTCCAAGGATTAGCGTAGCAAAATTAGTGCAGCCTCTTGCCGAAAACCGCTCACTATTAGTCTGTACGTGGTCTTTAGGTTCTGAGGATATGAGTAACGACCCATAAGAGGTACTTTTTGGCTGAATTCATTTGCCTAAATGCCCCGTTCTTGGCAAAGGGGGGAAACCCTGATCTCACCATATAAAGACGACTGTCCGGACAGCGGACACTGCGTTAAAATTCTCATCATTACTGCTTATTCGGCGCCAAACAACTCTTCACCTCAAATTATCACCGCGTAACTGGGCCAAAATTGTAGCATCAAAAATCTCAAAACCTATTTGAGCTGGCTATTTAAGGTAACATCATCTAAACTGCCATAATGCTTATTTGTCGTCTTTCATCTATAAAAACTTGACAAATAGTTATTATGTGTTATACTAAAAAGTGCCTATCAGATACTCGGACATAGCTGGTAAAGAAAGAGACTTTTAACTAGGAGGAACATTATGAATACAAACAAAATTCGCAGAATGATTAAAGAAGCTATTGCAACAGAAGAATCTAGTGGTATTCTATCCGATGCGGTCCATACATTTGTCCGTATGAATGGGAGAACTTTAACCGCAAAGCAGCGTAAAGAAGTAGTTAAGATGGTAGAGGATTACGTTGTACACGTTCCCGCACTCGTAGATGCCATAATTACAGCGGCGGAAAAGTATGGTATCTATAACCAGATACAGCCTATGCTAAAAGCAGCGGAAGATTATTTCCTCGCTCCGATAGATATTATACCTGATCATCTTGGGTTGCTCGGTTTACTTGACGATGCATATCTTGCACACAGTCTAGTGCAATCCCTATCTGATTCGTACAAAAAACAGACTGGAAGAATGTTGATTCCGGTTGATATGAACAGAGCAAATGCATCCATGCGCAATTTAATCGGAGAACCGCATGCGAGTATGCTCGATGTTGCTGTAGCTAATGTTCTTAGCAAACCCAGTATTCAGCAATCCTTATTGTCTTTACTAAATGCTGGTGGTGGGTTTAATATGGCAGGACCTGATCCCATTTGGGGTAATGCCAGCATGGATGAGATTGTGAATACCAGATTAGGTGCGATGGGCCTGGTATAAATCATTTACATGTAGACAAATCTATAGTCAAAAAGCATCATTTTTTCATTTATTTAAAAGCAGGTCAAAGCAAATGAAGACAAAAATGTATTATGAAGATATTTTAAAGATATTTAGACGGGGTAGTGCCAAAGAACGGACCGCTTTTGCTGACGATTGTCCTTCTAATCGCTTTAAAAACGCTGCAAAACCACGGCTCAAGAGTGATAATTCAGCCATGCAAGTCATGGGACTCAAAGCACTTAGCAGTGCCTATTGCTTTGGTGAAAACACGCAGTTCGGAGAAGAACTCTCTCGTGCTGGTCACGAATTCGCGAGACAGGTCTATAGCGAGCAGGGAGAGGGAGGAGCCATCTTACTTTATACTGTCAGTGCCTTTGCTCAAGATTATTTGAATGCGCTCAATCTGCAGGGAAAGTTTGATAAGGCGATTGAATTTGCTGATAGTATCATTCCATATTACCAGGGTATGAACGAATCTACTAATCTGCCTGAAATACGGATAAAGAAGATAGCTGCACTATTTGAGTCGAATCGTATTGATGAAGCCGATCAGATGGTTAAGTTGGAGCGAAAGCGAGGAACATCGAGTCTGGAATTAGATCGACTGGAGAAAGAAATAGAAAAGATTAAGGAGGGAGTAACGACAATTCCAAAGAAAAAAGAGAAAACTGAACTTGAGAAAATGGCTTCAACGGAGAAAGGTCACGAAGCTTTCCGCAGCATCCTTGACTGGGGCACGGATATAATGACTAAGTCATCCGCTGAAATAAATGAATGGAAAGCTAAGAAAATCATCCGCGATGCAACCTCCATTTTTATGGGTCAACCCGGGCCAGAAGAAATAGAAAAATCGCTTTCAGAACTGCAAAAAGCTAGAGAGTGGACTAAGGACAACGGCACACGTATTGACGATAATGATGCCCTATGGGGATTATATCTAGGTAATAAGCGTCTGAAGAAGTATTCCGAAGCAGCGGACATGCTACAATCACTGCGAAATAATATTGAAGATTTGCGGGCAGGCATTAAAGAGCCATTAGAGCGGGGTGGGGTTTCAAGTAAATTTCCTTATCTGTTCCCGGCATTATGCGAGATGTTAGCTGAAACAGGTAGAGTACCAGAATTGCTCGACGCAATCGAGGGTGCCAAGGGTCGTGCTATTGCCGATATATTATCACTTAAAGAAAAAATACCCTGTGATGACAGGGTATTTTCAAAACCAGCCGCAGATATCCCGGATCTCATGCGAAAAAATTCAACTCATTATTTAACTTTCTTCGTAGATGATGAGGAGACCTACGCCGTTTTAGTAGCAAAAGATGGAACTATGCATAGTGCAGGCTGTCTTCCGATAGGTAAGGTCCAGATACGCAATTTTGCAGAAAAAGTTGACCCGCGTTGTTGGGGTAAGAAAGATTTGGTAAATGGATTATCTGATTCTTTGGTGGAGGGTTTGTGTGAAGCACTATCAATTCTCTTCGAATGGTTAGAGCCTTTTTTTGAAAACGGTGTTATGGAGGAAGGCGATCACATTTGTTATTCGCCGGACGAGCATCTGCATCATATCCCCCTTCAATTCGCACACTTTCGCGGCAGCCCTATAGTTGAGAAATTTTCCCTTTCCAGAATACACGGTGCTCATGCACTTTCACTTTTGTTAAATAGAAAACCTGTTCCATTTAAATCCTACCTGTCTATTGAGGTGCCAACAGAAGAGGATCTAGAAAAAGAAGGACAAAAGCTGGTAAAGAATTTGCACCGCCCGGCAGAGACGCTGGCCAAGCGATTACAGGGCAAGACTATTCCCCTTTCTGAAGCGACTATGGAAACACTTTCCAGGGTATTTCTTGCCCAGAGCGTCGTCCATTTTTCAACCCATGGTATCTTCCCTAAAATTAATTCCGATGAAAATCCCTTCAAAAATTCGGGATTGGTCATGGCAAGCGATGCCGGTCCTCCCAATGCGTCTCGTATAGCTCAAGGTAAAGACTTTGATTACGTGCTTACCCCTGAAAAGGTATTGGATCTTGGTCTTGATTTTTCAGGAAGTCATGTTACGCTGCTGGCGTGTGTCAGTGGTTTGGCAAATGAAGGAATCGGTGGTGACGCTCTGGGAATGGAATGGGCCTTAATCCAAGCAGGTGCTTCCAGTACATTGTCTTCACACTGGTATGTTAGTGCTAAATTATCGGCAGAGTTTTTTAATCGCTTTTATAAT
>JAUVXZ010000201.1 GCA_030603345.1 Pseudomonadota bacterium | reverse complement strand
TTTTGACATTGGGGTTTTGGATTTGATTTGACATTTGGATTTTGTCATTTGAACTTCACCCCATAGGGCATCACAAATCACTATCTAACACGCATAGCAGAGCTGGGACCACCCCGCTACTGCGGGATGGTTTGAGGGGTTAATTAACATATTTTTTAATAATAACCTAAATGCCGGGATTGGTACAATAAAAAAACATGGTAACCGTTCAGAGGTTCAGGGTTCACGGGTTCAGGGTTCAGAGATTGCACGTTGACCCCAAACCCGCCTGCTATCCCTGATCGCAGTAAAGCAAAAATCCTTGACCACCTGAAAAACCTATGCTATTAAATGAATCGTCATTCATAATTGCGCCTTGCCTTTCACCTGTTCATCAAGGAGGAAAACATGGATCACGCAATCCAGCCTGCCCTTGAGCGCTTTCTGGGTATCCCGGGTTCCTTTGTCCTGCTGTTCATTTTGATTGTCGGCCTCGCACTCTTTTTTTACATTATCTATAAGCGGTATTTATTGTTGAGTTCCGGAAAACCGGATCGCAGACTCGATTCATTGGGACGGAGGGTTTACGATCTCATTGTCTATGGCATATTGCAATGGAAACAGCCCCGCTATCCCTGGATTGGCATACTCCATATAATGATCTTTTGGGGATTTGTAGTTCTGGCCCTCAGGTCAATAACCCTCTATGGTTTAGGGATAAAGGCCGGGTTTGTTTTACCTCTTATGGGGGGCTCGCTGGGAGATCTCTATGATCTTGTTAAGGATATATTTGAGATTATCGTCCTCTTTGCCTGTATAGCAGCTATACTGCGACGGGCTATTTCCAAACCTGCCAGATATGAATTCAAACATGGAAAGGCCCATAAATTTCACGCCTATCTTGTGCTGGGTTTGATCAGTTTGCTGATGGTAACTGATATTGCCATGGATGGGAGTGGAATTGTGCTTGGAGAAGAATATACGTTTTTCCTGCCCGCAGCTCACAGTGCTTCTTATCTCCTCTCTGGCCTTAGCCAGCCTGCCTTAAAGACCTTTTTCCTGTGGAATTACTGGCTTCATGTTCTGACACTCATGGTTTTCCTCAACTACCTCCCGCTTGGGAAACACTTTCACATTATTACGAGTCTGTTCAATGTATTCCTCCACAAGCTCGAGAAAGGTTCTATAAAACCTCCCCGGTGGGACGTTGCAAATATTGAGGATCTGGACTCCTTAGGAGTCGAGAAGGTACAAGATTTCACCTGGAAACATATCCTCGACTTTTATACCTGCACCGAATGCGGCCGGTGTTCCGACAACTGCCCGGCAAACACGGTTGGAAGACCACTATCGCCCATGGAGGTTACCTTAAAGGTCAGAGACTACGCTTACCAAAGCAGGCCCCTGTTTGGTTTTACCGGGAAGAGGAATTCACAAGACCCGGATCTTCCTTTGATCGGAAATATTCTTACCCCTGATGAAATCTGGTCATGCACTACCTGTGGAGCCTGCGAGGAAGAGTGTCCGGTCTTTATTGAATATATCGATAAGATGATAGACCTACGGAGATATATGGTTGAGTCTGCCATGGTTCCAAAAGATTTCCAGGATGCCCTGCTGCGCTTTGAGAAGACAGGTAATCCATTCGGTAAACCGCCGGCAAAAAGGGCCGATTGGGTGAACGAGTTGGATAATGTTCCTGTCAAGGTACTCGAAGAGGGAGATGAGGTTGACGTCCTCTATTTTGTTGACAGTTATGCCTCCTTTGATCCCCAGATTCAGGAGATAGCTATGGCTATTGTCAGAGGTCTCAACAAGGCAAGTGTAAACTTTGGCATACTCGGTCCCAGGGAATCGGATTCAGCCCATCAAGTCAGAAGACTCGGTGAGGAAGGTCTCTTTCAATTCTTAGTGGAGGAGAATACGGAAGCATTCAAGACGTGCAAGTTTAAGGAGATTGTTACGACAGACCCCCACGCCTTCAATACCCTCAAAAAGGATTATCCTGACAATCTGGTTGTAAAACACTACACGGAGTTCTTTCTCCCCTTGATTGAAAGCGGCCAGCTCAAGCCGCTTAAACCCCTTGACAATGGAGATATCTATACCTACCATGACCCCTGTTATCTGGGAAGGCATAATGGCATCTATGAGGCTCCGAGGAAGATGCTTGCCTCAATCCCAAACATAAAGATCGTTGAAATGGAGACCAACAGGGATAGAAGTTTTTGCTGTGGCGGTGGTGATGTCAATCTCTGGTATGATATCGAGGAGGAGGAGATGAGAATGGGTGAGAGAAGAGTGCGCATGGTCCATGATGTAGGAGCCACTGTTATTGTTACTGCCTGCCCGTTTTGCCTCCTCAACTTCGATGATGCTATTAAGACAACTGGACTTGAAGGGGAACTGAAGGTTGTGGATTTGATAGAACTGGTTATAAGCACCCTCTGAAGGGGTGGAAAATAATGCTGAAAGTCTTTGGAGAATACGGTATTGCGTGTAATGCTTCAATAGCCTATGGATTTACAAATACTAAACTCTAAATCCGAAATACTAAACCCTGGCCCAGACCTGGCCTATAATTTTAATAGACTGATTAGAGCACATATTGCATAGACTTAATAGTCTGATTTAATCTCGTTGCGACAGGGCGGGCAAATCCAAATGACCGAAATGAAAAATTCAAAACAATATCATTTAGGAGTTGTGAGTTCGGATTGTGAATTCAGGAATTAGAGCAAAAGGACGTTTTGGTGATTAGATTTTTGAATTTAAAATTTGTTTAGGATTTAGACATTAGAATTTAGGATTTATTCATTTTTGAGTTTTAGGTTTAGGAATCAAAATGTAGGGTTTTCCATATATTATTGAGCATATTCTATCAATTGAGGAAACAGGAGGGATAGGAAATGGATATTGTTGTATGTGTTAAAAGGGTTCCTCTCACAGAAGAGGTGGATCTCGTCATCGATGCACAGAAAAAGGGGGTGAAAAAAGACCAGCTCGCCTTTGTTTTGAATGATTGGGATAACTATGCAATTGAAGAGGCTATTCTCCTCAAAGAAAAGCACGATGGCACCGTTACAGCCATTACCGTAGGCAATGAGGATGATGAGGAGGTCTTAAGAAGATGCCTGGCCATGGGGGCTGACAGGGCAATCAGGGTTGAGGCAGGAGATATAAGCAAGTTTGATAGCTTTGGAATCGTAAAGATCCTCTCCGGGGTAGTAAAGGATTTACCGCGTGATCTCGTGTTCACTGGGGTCCTGGCCGATGACGACAGCTACGGAATGATTGGCATGATGATGGCAGAGGAATTAAATCTAAATCACTCCTGTATGGTTACCGCTATTGAACTTGAGGATGGAAAGGTCCGGACCACATCTGAACTTGAAGGCGGCCTTGGTGAGGTTTCCATCGTATACCTCCCTGCCCTCATAACGATTCAGACTGGCATCAACGAGCCGAGGTATGTCTCAATCCTGGGTATCAGGAAAGCGGCCAAAAAGGAGCTTAAGGTCATGGATCTTGCTGAGTTAGGCATATCTGACGAGGAGCTGGCTCCCAGGGCCATTATTGAAGAGGTTTATCTACCTCCAGAAACTGAAGGAGCTCAAATGCTCACCGGAGATCCAGATAAGATTGCTGGTGATTTTGTTGAGATTCTAACCAAGAAAGGAGTGATGGAATAATGAGCGATATATTCGTTATTGTTGAACATAGGCTTGGTGAAATAAGGGATATAACCTTTGAGATGCTGTGGAAGGCTGGTGAACTCGCTGAAAACCTATCCCACTCCGTTACTGCCGTTCTTCTTGGCCATGAGGTGAGCTCCATTGCCGAAGATCTTTCCGATAGGGCGGACCAGTTAATCATATATGATGATGAGCGGCTCAAGAATTTTGATGCAGATCTCTATAAAGAAATCATAGCCGGACTCATAGAAGAGACGAAACCGCCCCTTATCCTTATCGGCAGCACATCCTGGGGCATGGAACTCGCTCCCTGTCTTTCCATCAAGACAGGGCTGCCCCTTGCTACAGACTGTATCGACATTATGTCTGAACATGGTAGATTTATGGCCCAGAGACAGATGTACAATGGAAAAATCTTTGCCAATGTCTCTTTTGCAGAGACTCCAGGATGTCTCATTACCATACGATCTGGCGTGTTCCCAAAAGATAAGATCGGTGACCGGCAAGCTCAAAAAGTGCAGAAAGACTTTCCTTTAGCAGATATCAAACCAGGAAAAGCGTTTGTCGAATTTGTTGAAACCGCCGCAGGCGATGTGGACATAACCCAGGCAGACCTTCTCGTGTCTGTTGGAAGGGGTATCGGGGAGGAAGAGAATATCGCTCTCATCAAAGAACTTGCTGAGGCACTCAATGGAGTTGTTTCCTGCTCCAGGCCGATTGTTGACAAGAACTGGCTGCCGAAATACTTGCAGGTTGGCACATCCGGAAAATCAGTCAGCCCCAAGGTCTATATAGCAATTGGAATCAGCGGGGCATTCCAGCACCTGGCCGGAACGAGTGGGGCAGGTACCATCATTGCTGTAAACAAAGATCCCAAAGCCCCCATTTTCAGGACTGCCCATTATGGTATTGTCGATGACCTGTTCAAGATCGTACCGGTTTTAAAGGACAAGATACTTGAAGCAAAAAAAGGATAATGAACCATGGATTTCGAGTTAAGCAGGGAGCAAAAGGATATCGTCAGCGCAGCCAGAGAGTTTGCACAAGGAGAGTTTCCCGACCGGGCAGACTACCTTATCTGTTTTGTGCAAACCGACCCCGAGAACCCTGACCGCCACCGGCGGCACAGCATGATCATGGTGGAAACTGATCGGGACGGTTTTGAGGCAAATCACTTAACTGGAAAGCTCGGTATTCGCGCCTCTGACACGGCTGAGCTCTCATTCAGCAACGTCAGGGTACCCTGCTCCAACCTGGTCGGAGATCCGGGAAATGGGTTTGCCGAGGCCATGTACCTGTTCAACCTCGATCGGGTGGTGGTGGCTGCTCAGGCGGTGGGCACAGCGCGGGGTGCCTTAGAGGAGAGCATCCAGCACGTAAAAAAACGCATTGCCTTTAATGCTCCACTGGCCTCCTTCCAGTCCATCCAGTTTAAGATTGCTGACATGTTTACCTGGATACAGGCCGGCAGAAACCTGGTTTACGAAGCAGCCTGGCGAATTGATCAGGGCACCATTGACCACAAGCTTATTGCTGCGGCCAAATCCTTCTGTGGCCAGATGGCGGTGAAATGCACGGATATGGCCCTTCAGATGCATGGAGGCTACGGCTATCTGGCTGAGTATAAGGTCCAGCGCCTCTTCAGGGACGCAAAGATCACCGAGATCTACGAGGGGACAACAGAAATCGAAAAGATCATTATGGCTCGGAATCTGTTGAAATGAATAAAGGAGATCAAATGGATATTCTCAACAAGGCCCTCAAACAAGGGAGAACCACGCTTTCGGAGTATGAATCCAAGATCGTTCTGGCCTCCTACCAAATCCCGGTTACACGGGAAACAATGGTTGAAACCAGTAGTGATCTTATTCCTGCAGCCCATGAAATCGGTTATCCAGTGGTAATGAAAGGGTGTTCTCCGGAAATAAGTCACAAGACAGAAAGAGGACTCGTGCGCATAGATGTCAGAAATGATACCGAGGCATTGAATGCCTTCAATGATATTATGTCTGGCATGAATGGCAATACGGGTGCTGTCCTCGTCCAGGAGATGGTAAAGGGAAGAAGAGAATTGGTTATCGGGTTGATTAGGGATCCCCAGTTTGGACCATGCGTCATGTTTGGTCTCGGGGGTATATTCACCGAGATTTTGAGGGATGTGTCGTTTCGGCTTGCACCTCTAGAGAAAAGAGATGCCCTCGAAATGATGAATGAAATCAAGGCCCATAAGATACTCGATGCTGTCAGGGGCATGGAACCTGTTGACAGGGATATCTTGTCAGAGATGTTAATCAATGTTGGAAACATCGGTCTGGCCAACGACACCATAAAAGAGATAGATATCAACCCTGTTATCATATCCGGCAGCCACCCCATAGCTGCAGATGCCCTGGTTGTACTCCAACCTACCACATAGGCCCGACCCCATTACTTGCAGTTTTGCTGAGACATTCAGCGCGAGGCCTCTCTGCGGGTAACAGCACAAAACAATGAAGAAGACGGCAATTCCCTTTTCTTGCCTCGGAATTTTTCGTCGTTGAGAGGTTATTTGTTGTCTAGAAAGCTAATATTACGGAAGGGGGTTCACCACCATGGCAAATAAAATAATCAAATGGCTTGGGCATGCTGGTTTTCAGATTACATCTGGGAAAGGAAAAATAATCATTATCGATCCCTGGTTAACGGATAACCCCGTAGCCTCCTGCAAGGCAGAA
>JAUVXZ010000071.1 GCA_030603345.1 Pseudomonadota bacterium | reverse complement strand
TGCCTACCCTTGTTCTCAGAAGGCAGTTCGATTTGCTCTAAGCCTTTGCCGGCAAATAGGTTCCTATAGGTACGTGCATTCTCTCTTCTTTTTTCAGTCCATTGATCAAGGTAATTGAGTTTCACCAGAAGTATAGCTGCCTGGAGGGCGTCCAACCTAAAATTTCCACCGATCACCTTATGATAATATTTTGGTTGAGACCCATGAACCCTTACTATCTTTAGTCGCTCAAATGCGTCGGCATCATTTGTGGTAACCATGCCCGCGTCCCCGTAAGAACCAAGGTTTTTTGAGGGGAAAAAAGAAAGACACCCATAGGTGCCCATAGAACCCGCTCTGTGCAAAGATCCGTGTGAAGACTGGTATTCCGAACCGATGGCCTGAGCGGCATCCTCTATAACAACTATACCCAAGGATTTTGCTGCGGCTCTGGCACTGTCCATATCCGCGCATTGCCCAAAAAGATGGACCGGCATTATGGCCTTTACACGAGATCTCTCCTCGGCATTCATGCTGGAGATCTTTTTCTCCAATCTCTCTGGATCAATATTGTAAGTACGGCGGTCAATATCAACAAAAACAGGGATTGCCCCTAAACGAGCAATTGAACCAGCAGTTGAAAAAAAGGTGTAGGGGGAGGTGATTACCATATCTCCGGGACCAACCCCGGCACTCATGAGGGATATGAGCAGGGCATCGGTCCCTGAAGAAACGCCTACCGCGTATTTGACCTGGGTGTAGGTGGCTATTTTACGCTCCAGTTCTTCTACCTTCGGACCCATTATGAACCGCTGCGATTCATAAACCTCCATAGTAGCTGCCAGGATTTCCTCTTTAATGGTTTCATGCTGTGCTGTTAGATCTAGTAATGGTACTTTCAATCTGAATCCTCCTTTCTCGAGTAAGCTCAGGGTGCGGGTGCACCCAAAAATCAATTCACAAGCCTAGAAACAGGTACTACCTCAGTCTCATGGGTAAGGGTCGACTCGTATCTCTTTAAGAGCTCCAGGGTCTCTTGGTGAGGATGGCCAATGCCAATAGCCCAACCCTTTTGTCTTGCCATGCTCAGCAGCCTTTCCATTTGTATTTTTAAGGCATTTTCTGAGAGTTCATTATCCAGGAATATGTCCCTGCTTGCTGTTCTCAGGGCCATTCTTTTTGCCACCTTATATGCCACACTCCTGCTAGTTGTTCTGCTATCAATAAAGTAGAGACCCCTCCTTTTCAACTCGGTGAGCACTACAACCATCTTCTCCTCACTTTCTGTAAACCGTGAGCCCATGTGGTTATTGACACCAGAGGCAAAAGGCACCCAACTCAGATCACGGTTAAGCACCTCTAAAATCATTTCTTTGTCCATAGAGAGCAGCAAGACCCCATCGCCTGGATTAACGGCAGGGTAATTAATGGGTTCCATAGGAAGATGAAGCATTATCTCTCTGCCCTCTTTCTTTGCCTTCCGGGCAATCGATTTCGAACCAGGCGCAAACGGCAAAATAGACAGAGTAAGGGGCAAGTCAAGCTGAATAAATGCTTTTGCAAGGGAACTGTCGTAACCTACATCATCAATGATAATACCGATTTTGGGGCATGGTAATCGATGAGGCGGCGGATAACCATCCCTCAGGATATTGAGGCGGTGTGTAAAGAGACCGCTACAGAATATATGATAGACTATTTCTTTCGGTGACTGTTTCGCTATGGTGATTTCTACCGGTCTCCTGAGATTGGTGACCCTGGTTTTGATCTCATTTCCAACCTGGGAGAGAGGGTACTGACGTGGGATCCTGGCCTGTATATCATTTAAGTCCCAGTGATAGCCATCTTTCTCTCTCGGAACAACAGAGAGAAACACGATGCCCTCCTGAGGCACTCCCATAGCGTATAATCCGTCTGAAATGGCCTTATCTACAAGACGGATATCTCTACTGAGTTGCTTTGAAGTAGCATAAACCTCCTCAAATGGTAAGGGATGTCCTCCTTTATCTAATCGTGAGAAATAGCCTATCAATATCGCTAAAATAACAGCTATAACGGCGAGACCAACAATGATAAGGGTCAGCTCCCTCTTTTTCTTGTTTTTCGATTGGACCATGTAACGCTATTTCACAATCATTCTGCGCCCTGCCTGCTCTCTATCGTAGAGAAAATGTTCCAGGATTGCAGTATCTGTATTGCCCTGCTCAGCTGATTATCGTTCGCGATGCGTTGTTGAATATCGGTGCTTTCATCTGGCACGTCTTCGCTCTCCTCCTCCTCCTCTCCTTCAGGTACGTCGTTCTCAAGATGGCCTTCCAAGTCCCTCTCTCTTATGACAGATCTCTCTTTTGCGACCGGTTTTTCCGTTGGCGGCACAAAGCCAACCCTTATATCTGGCTCGATACCGCTTGCCTGGATCGAGCTTCCACTTGGCGTATAATAGAGTGCGGTTGTTAGGCGCAAACCCGAACCATCTGAGAGAGGGAAGAGGGTCTGGACAGAGCCTTTTCCAAAGGTAGTAGTACCTAAAATGAGGGCCCTCTTGTTGTCTTGCAAGGCCCCAGCGACTATTTCCGATGCGCTGGCGCTTCCCTCATTGACCAGGACAATCATGGGATATTTTCGGGATTTTGTGGCCTTGTGCGCAACGCTTTTTTGCTCCCGCTGATCGCGGCTCTTGATCGAGACAATCAAGCCTGAATCCAGGAATGCATCGGCTACCTTTACCGCTTGGGAAAGGAGTCCTCCGGGGTTGTTCCTTAAATCCAAAATCAAACCCTCTAACTCCTTGTCTTTGTCCATCTTTTTCAACTCTTTAGCAAGGTCTTCACCGGTATTACTCTGGAAGTTAGAGATCCTTATGTAACCCAGATCAGAAGGAAGGGAAAACGAGCGAACACTCTTTATCGGTATCACATCCCTGGTGATCACAAAATCAATTGGCTTTTCCGAGCCTTTCCTTCTCACGGTCAGCTTAACCTTGGTGCCTTTGGGTCCCCGGATAAGCTTGACCGCCTCCCTGATGGATATGTCCTTCGTTGATTTGTCTCCTATCATGATGATTTGATCTCCTGCTTTCATGCCGGCCTCATACGCAGGGGTTCCTTCAATGGGAGAAACAACGGTGAGGACTTTGTCTTTTACGGTTATTACGATCCCTACCCCAGGAAAACTTCCTTTGGTCTCTATCATCAACTCCTTATAGTCTTCTGCGGTAATAAAAGAAGAGTGGGGATCCAGGGTTTCGACCATGCCTTTGATAGCCCCATAAATGAGTGCTTTTGCATCAGTGCCTTCAACGTAGTTCTTTTCAACTTTGCGCAAAACCTCACTAAATACCTCGATATTCTTGTATGCCTCTTCCGTGTCAGCCACAACATTCTGAGAGCTTCCGCTGATTATAAGGAAAAATATGATAACCATGAAAAGAAGTGCCTGATACAAACATTGGGTACGTTTTGTTTTAAACATCCTTTGCTCCCTTTGATTTAGAAGATGTATCTTAGACCCTCAAAGATTGGCCACCTCATACTCAGCCGATGGATATTGCCCGCCCGCCTCACATGAGCCCTATTCTATTTTAAGCCATGCTCTGGGGTCAAGCTGTTCTCTTCCTTTTCTTATCTCAAAATAAACTCCCGGCCCCGCATCCCAACCAGGATTTCCCACCAGACCCACTGCTTCTCCGCCTGAAACCATCTCTCCCTTTTGCTTGATTGTCTCGTCAAGATGGGCAAACACAGTAAAATAGTGCGACCCGTGATTAATAATCATAAGCTGTCCGTATCCTTTAAACCATCCAGAAAAATCTACCCTACCGGGAAACACAGATCTAACCTCCTCCCGTGCGCAACCCGTAATATATATTCCTTTTCTATGCATGAATGGATTTGATTTAACGAGCTGGGCACCCCTCAATATCTTTCCGTGTAAGGGCAAAGGAATCTTTCCTTTCATTTCAGCAAACCTGCCGGGTAGAGATTCTTGCCTGTCTTCCTTTTCCAGATACATTACGGTATGGTTAAGGGCCTGCGTAGCCCCTCTGAGCTCCTCAACTGCTTTTGCATAAAACTCCTTTTCCCTGTGTACCTTCATCAGCAAAAGAACCTTTTTTTCAATAGACTTTTCAACCAGGGCCATGCTCTCGTTCTTAGCCTTTTTTAATGCCTCAAGGGCAGCCACATTCTTCTTGAGTATCTGTACCTCGTTCTCAACTTGGCTCATCTGCCGGGCCAGCATATCAAGTATCTCTTTATCCTGATTCATAAGGGCCTTGGTGTATTTTATGGCCTTCTGAAATTCTTGGAGAGATGTGGAGTTGGCGAGGAGCCTTACATATCCTGGTCTCCCAAACTTATAGAAGGCAACTAAACGCTTCGTTAACGTTCTCCGAACAGCCAGAGAAGATTGGTTTAGTTGCCGAATTCTTCCTTGGCCAGCCAGGATCTCTTCTGAGACCTTTTCTATCTTGTTTGATAGTTTCCTTACTTCCCCCCTCTTTCGGGTCACATCTTTTTCGAGCCTCTCCAACTGTCCCAAGATGTCTTTTTCCTTGGTATCGACGCTGAGCAATTCTTCCTGTTGCTCTAAGAGATACTCCTCTATCTGTGTACCCTGAGAACGGGCACTGTCGACATAAGGTTTTTCTTCTGCTTCGGAAAACTCTATAGAGAAGAAAACCATAGTAACGGCAGGTATAATAGAGAACGATGACAGGAAATCGTTGATTTTTAGACTCATATTCTAAAAAAGCGACCCAATGATACCGTGCTTCCAATAAAACCAATTATGCTGCTCATCAGTAACAGAAGAAGAATAAATTGCGGCGAAAGAAAAATGATATCAAGGGAGGCAAATCCAATGCTGAGGTCTACCTTGGTTATAATTGCTACATACACCAAAAAGAGAACGATGAGAGCGACTGAACCGCCAAGAAAGCCTTGGATTGATCCCTCAATCAGAAAGGGGATCTTTACAAAGCGATTGGTTGCGCCTACCAGCTTGAGTATTTCAATCTCATCCTTTCTGGAATAAATGGTTAGTTTTACGGTATTGGTGATGATAAACAGTGCCGCCAAAAAAAGCAAACCCCCAAAAACCAAACCAATGATCTTTACTGCCCCCATTATAGCCTGAAATTTTTCTACCCACTCCTGACTGTATTGAACCTCATCAATACCATGGATTCTCTCTAACCTTGTTTTCAGTTCATAAGGAAGAGAGTCCCCACTTACATCTCTCGAAAGAATAATCTCAAGGGAAGCAGGCAAAGGGTTCTCCCCGAGCCCATCAAGCAGTCCGGCCTTCTCTCCAAGCTGCTTCCTGAGGCTTTTCAGAGCATCATCCTTGGAAATGAAATCTGTAATGCTTACAGGATATTGGAGCAGCTCCTTTTTGATGTTTTCAATCACGGCCCTTTCTGGCTCCCCCTTAAAATAGATAGACATGGTCAGTGATCTTCCCTGCTCCTGTGTCCAAGAATTGAGGTTTACGAAAATGAGGATAAAGGCATCAAACATAAGGAATGCTATTACCATGGTGCCCAGACCTATGAGATGGACTAATCGGTTTTCAACCATGTTTCTCATGGCCTGCCTGACAAAATAGCGAAAGAAGATGATTTTCATCTACACCATCCTGCCTTTATGGAGGGCAATTATTCGTCTCCTCGTCCCCTTCAGCAATTCCTGGCTATGAGTTGCCACAACTACCGTGGTGCCCCTCGTATGTATCTCTTTTAAGAGAGCCATTATCTCCATGGTTAAATCATAGTCAAGGTTGCCCGTTGGTTCATCAGCCAAGAGAATCAAGGGATTGTTGACAATTGCCCGTGCAATAGCTATTCTTTGTTGCTCACCACCCGAAAGCTGGGGTGGATAGTATCCTTCCTTGTCTGCCAGGCCCAGATATCTCAGCGTCTGATGAACCTTTTTGCGTATCCTCGAGGGGGGTACGCCCATTACTTCCAGGCTCAGGGCCACATTTTCAAACACGGTGCGCCGCGGAAGCAGCTTGAAATCCTGAAACACTACCCCGATTCTTCGACGCAAAGAGGAAAGTTCACCGTCTTTGATCCTCGTAAGATTTCTTCCATCGACTAATGCATGACCGCTGGTTGGCTTCTCTGCACAGAAAATTATCTTTAACAGGGTAGTCTTCCCTGCACCACTTGGCCCTGTAACAAAAACAAACTCCCCCTTCGGTACTGTCAGGCTTATATCTATGAGGGCGGGGTTTTTTGATCCAAAGCTTTTATAGACATGGAAGAGTCGGATCATGGCAAAAAGATCCCTTAATTATTGCTGAGAAAACTGCACCTATTCAGCCACCAAGGCACAAAACCCGCCCTGGCGCAACTGCCTGAATATCATATGGGCCCTGAATTATTTATAAGATGAATTCTATATATAAATTCATTGCAAGCCAGGTCTGGGCCAGGGGCCCAAAGAGAAAATGAATATAAATTGAATAACGGAGTTTTCTCATTAATGAGCCTTAGGCGCATTAAAAAGGCTGTAACCGTTCACGGGTTCAGAGGTTCAGGGTTGAACGAAAATCTGAAAAGTCCTTCGAGCAAGGTTGACGAAAGACCTGTCTGCGTGCGATGCACAGGCAGGAAGGTAACCCTGAACGGTGAACCCTGAACCTGTGAACGCCTACGAATAATTATATAATCTTGGTGCCTTGGTGCCTTTGTGGCAAACACTCCGGATGATCGGGCATTCTACTTGGCATATTCAATGGCCCTGGTTTCTCGTATTACTATTACCTTTATCTGGCCGGGATATGAGAGGTCTTTTTCTATCTTTTTTGCTATCTCCCTGCATATCATGGTTGACTCGAAATCATCCACCGTATCGCTCTCTACCATTATCCTCAGTTCTCTGCCTGCCTGGATGGCATATGACTTACCGACACCTTTAAAAGACTTGGCGATTGCTTCCATGTCTTCCAACCGCTTCACATACGATTCAAACATCTCTCTCCGAGCACCCGGTCGCGCACCAGACAGGGTGTCAGCAGTCTGGATAAGCACATCTAAAACAGAGGTAGCCTGTATATCCTCATGGTGAGCGGCTATGGCATGTACTACCTCGTCAGATTCGCCGTATTTCTTGGCCAAATCTCCACCTATGTTTGCATGCGCCCCTTCCACCTCATGATCTACTGCTTTGCCGATATCGTGGAGAAGCCCGATCCTCTTGGCCTGTTTCTCATCTATGCCGAGTTCTGCTGCCATTATGCCACACAAAAAGCCAACTTCAATAGAGTGCTCAAGAACATTCTGAGCATAACTTGATCTATATCTTAACCGACCAACCAATTTAATCAACTCCGGATGGATACCATGAAGTCCAATATCAAAGGTAGCCTGTTCCCCAGCCTCTTTGATGTTTGCTTCGATTTCTCTGCTCGCTCTTTCCACGACCTCCTCAATGCGAGCTGGATGAATCCTTCCGTCTTCAATTAATCTTTCCAACGCTACCTTAGCTACCTCTCTTCTCACCGGATTGAACCCAGAAAGTACGACAGCCTCCGGTGTATCATCAATAATAAGATCTATGCCAGTGGCCGCTTCTATGGCCCTAATATTCCTGCCTTCTCTACCAATAATCCTTCCCTTCATCTCATCGTTTGGTAGGTTAACTACCGATACAGTCTCTTCAGCCACATAGTCACCGGCATACCTCTTCATGGCCAAGACCAAAACCTCTTGGGCCTTTCTATTAGAGATCTCTCTTGTCTCACTCTCTATTTTCTTTATGAGCTTGGAGGCCTCATGGCGTGCCTCTGATTCCATAGAGGAAACAAGCATATCTTTTGCCTCCGCCGCCGAAATCCCGGCAATTCTCTCCAGTTTTCGCCTCTCCTCTCCAATGAGACCGTTGAGTTCATCCTCCTGGTGCTTGAGACCATTTTCCCGATTTGCTAAAGTCCTCTCGGTTTTGGCAGTTACTGATTCCCTTTGCTCAACTTGCTCCATCTTCTTATCTAAGGTTTCCTCTTTTTGGAACAACCTTCTTTCTTGGTTCTGCAACTCCTTTCGCCTTGACCTTGTCTCTTCCTCAAAGTCGAGTTTCATTTGATACAGTTTGTCTTTAGCGTGAAGTTGGGCCTCTTTCTTGATTGTTTCTGCCTGCTTGCTGGCTTCAAGGACAACATTCCGCGAATAGGCTTCAGCTGAATCAAGCTTATTCTCTACCATTTTTTTGCGGACAATGATGCCAATCACCGCTCCAGCTATCATGCCTGCCAACGCAATAATAACCAACTGGGCTACCGCCATAGTTTCATCACCGCCTTCTCTGTTTTAGGGTTGTGCTTAAGGAAAAAGAGGGGTTGCTTGAGGCTGAGTGGAATGATAGGTAGGTGATGCTAAATAGGAGGTATTAACACAGCGCACTAAAAGCTCACTTCAAAAACATTGCACGGTACAATCCTGTTACACGGCATGTGTATTCTTTCCTGAATAGTTGTCTACGCTCACCCAGTTTTCAGCATACATGGGATGCTTTTACCTGTTTTATGATAAAGTCAAGCAGCAGTGCACTCCTTAACATTAGACTATCAATCCACTCTTAATGCTCCCCCGCTCTAATGCCGTGTCGGCAGCCCTTTTTGAACCTAATCTTACATAGGTGGGTGTTCCGTTACCCCATTAGGTCTCTTTTGCTCACTCACCAAAAAGACACACAAAGGCAAGAGAGAACTCCCTTTCATAATGCTGTTGGATCAAAAACATCCCGCCAATCACGAACATAGCAGGGGAACAAATCAGTTTAATACTAAATTCAAGCTTTGTATTAACCTCTTAGACCTGTCATTAATTTCAACTAATAGATCCTCCTTTTCTTTTATGAGCTGAAAGTAATCGCCTGCAATATCAAGAGCAGCTAAAATGGCTGTCTTATCATCGGATAACCCCTTTGCAGAATCGCTAATCTCTTTCAGCTTTTTGTCGACATATGCTGCCACTTTCAATATTTGTTCTCTATCATCGCTGCTTCTAACAGCAAATTCCCTGTTTTGTATTCTAATTTTGACTTTTTCTGCCATGGGATTCATCTCTAAAAGTCATACACCACATTCTGTGATCCTATCCAAAAGGCCTGCTATTCTTTTTTGAACTAACTCTCTGTCAGTCCTTAACGTTTCTATCTCATTCCTCAGCGAGTCAAGCTCTGTCTGTTGGCCTTTACCCTTTCGCTCTAGCGTAGTCTTCTGGTCCGTGAGGGTGCCGATCACTGAGATGAGTGATTCAATCTTCTGCTCCAACAGATCAAACTGTTCTATTTCTTCTAATCCCATATCATGTTAACATTTTATAGCCTTTAGTATATCTTTTTTGTGGTGAAAGTCAAGCGGTAAGAAAATCGCGACAAAATCCGTTGTTTGTTGGCACTCTGGTAGAAACGGTTATTTTTGAAGGACAGGGATTCATAGTGGTGCATTTGAGACGAACAAGGCTATTGCGGGGAGGGATTTTAGTGGATCTCCAGAGAAACCAACAGTTTTATTGTGCTCACAGAAGCTTTTCTGGGGAAATCGGGCAAGGTGCCTGGGCAGGAAGCATAATCAGCAGCCGTTCACGGGTTCAAAGGTTCAAGGTTCACTGAACCTGTGAACCCTTATCATAATCTCAACGGGGTAGTTGGCGAGTCAAATGATCCGAAAGAACCGTAAAATAAAAAAAAGGATCCCCACAACCAAACAAAACAGGGAACAGAGTTGGGCGATAAAAAAGAGGTAAAACAGTGTTTTCTTGGTGTCTTTATCCCTTTCGTACGCTCTGGTTCTCTTGCTCAGGTCGAGTTTAATAATCATATTATATCAGCCCAATAGAAGGGGCATTTGGATTTTGAGATCTGGGCTTTCCCTGTCAATATTAAGCAAAGAAGTTATTTTCAGGTAAAAAAGGGGCAACAGGATAAGGGAGGTTTTTTGAATCCCGGTTACTTCTTGCGTGCTTCAAGAGAGGCCTTGATCTTCTTGAGCCGCATAAAGCTTTCTCTCTCTATCTCTTCCATTCTCATTTCTATATACTTAATGGTTGCCTTTAGTCTCGGGATCACAATGTATTCCAGGGCATTAACCCTTCGCTTTGTCTTTTCCACCTCCTCGGCAATCCTTCTGACAGATTCTTCCATCTCCGCCAGGTTAACGATTACCATAATGGATTCTTCAAAACTCTTTGCAGCATCATCAAGCTGAGCATTGGTGCTTAAAAACCCGTAGCCTCTCTGGTTCACCTTCCTCACCAGATTGTCGACTTTCATAATGGGAACCGAAACCCCCATTATGTTTTTGATTGCAAAATCGAGATCTATATCCCGTAAGGTTATGTCACTTATCTGTTCAATGTCCCAAGACCCGAGCAAGACCTCAGCCATGAGAAGATTGTGAAAGGCGATCTGCAGGCTTTCCTCTGCTCTCTTTCTTGCCTCTTTGTACTCCTTTATTACTACCATGAACTCGGACACCAATGCATCTCTCTTTTCCTTTAGAAGCTTGTGTCCTCTGTCAGCGAGCTTCACCCTCCTCTTGAGCTTTAACAATTCCATCCTGGTGGGCTTCACATTTGGTAAGGTCTCTGCCATGTACTAATCTCCTGCCCCCACTTGAGATCCCTTCCTATAATATTGCTTGACGTATTTTTCATCAATCCTCTTGAGTTCTCCCTCTGGAAACATGGAGAGGAGCTCCCACCCCAAATCTAGTGTTTGTTCAATGGTTCTGTTTTCATCGACTCCTTGGGTGACGAACTGCTCCTCAAAGACCTCCGCAAACTTTAGATTGAGGCGATCTCTTTCGCTTAATGCCTCCTCTCCCACAACGGCGACGAGACTCCTCACATCCCTTCCTTCAGCATAACCAGAGTAGCATTGATCAGACACCCCTAAATGATCCGCCCTGGTTCTGCCTTCCCCGATCCCCTCATTCATGAGCCTGGAAAGGCTGGGTAGAACATCCACAGGAGGGTAAATTCCCTTTCGGTGCAGCTCACGGGAGAGAACGAATTGTCCCTCGGTAATATACCCGGTAAGGTCGGGTACGGGATGGGTGATGTCGTCATCCGGCATTGAGAGAATGGGCATCTGAGTGATAGAACCCCCCTTTCCGATGATTCTTCCCGCCCGCTCATAATTGGTTGCTAAATCGGTATACATATAGCCTGGATACCCTCTCCTTCCGGGAACCTCTTCCCTCGCAGATGAGATCTCTCTGAGGGCCTCGCAATAATTGGTCATGTCTGTAAGGATAACCAGCACATGGGTGTCGTAATTAAAGGCAAGAAACTCTGCAGCGGTAAGGGCCATCCTGGGGGTAATAATTCTCTCTATGGCAGGGTCGTCTGCCAGATTGATAAATGAAACTATCCGCTCCAGTGCCCCTGTTGATTCGAAGCTGTTTATGAAAAAATTCGCCTCTTCATGGGTTATGCCCATGGCAGCAAAAATGACACTAAACGGTTCCTCCGAACCCAAAACGGTAGCCTGTCTTGCTATCTGTGCAGCGAGTTTATTATGGGGCAATCCTGAGCCTGAAAAGATGGGAAGCTTCTGCCCCCTCACCAAGGTATTCATTCCATCGATGGTGGAGATACCGGTCTGGATGAATTCGTTCGGGTAGTCTCGTGCTGTTGGATTTATAGCGGCGCCGGTGATTGACAATCGAGCCTCTGGAATGATCTCGGGGCCGCCATCAATCGGTCTTCCCAAACCATCAAAGGACCTCCCAAGCATCTCCTTGGAAAGAGAGATTCTCATAATGTCTCCGGCAAATCGAACCCGTGTCTGGTCTGTGTCAAGTCCTCGTGTGCCTTCAAATACCTGCACAATAGCCACATTCTCCTGTGACTCCAGAACCTGGCCCATGCGGTTGTCACCCCCGGGTGTCCGGATGTGCACAACCTCCCCATACGCTACCTCTTCCACACCTTCAACAATCATAAGAGGGCCTGCCACCTGGGTAACAGATCGGTACTCCCTCGATTTAATATCCTTAGCTTGTTCGCTCATTTTTGATTCCTCAAAGATTCAAATTCACGTTCAATGGATTGTATTAACTCCTCATATCTCTTTGGAAAATCCTGGTTGGGCGTATACTTCATGCGAGCTATTTCATCCTTAACCTTCACCGCTGCCATTCTGTTCGCCCCGACTCCTGACTCGATTGCCTTATTGACCGCTTGGTAGAATTTCATAATGATCTTGAGCATGAGATACTGCTTCTCTATAGAACAATATGAATCTATTTCGTGGTACGCATGCTGTTGCAAATAATCTTCTCTAATCATACGCGCCACCTCTAAAAGGGCCCTATCTGATTCTGGTAGTGTGTCCTGTCCAACCAGCTGCACAATTTCTTGCAGCTCTGCCTCTTGTTCCAGCAGCGCCATCATGTCTCCTCGAAGGCCCTGGAATTCCTTGTCTACGTTTTGATCAAACCAGGGTTTCACAAAGTCCAAATAGAGCGAATAACTGGCTAACCAATTGATGGCAGGGAAATGTCTCCGGTCTGCCAAGTTTGTGTCTAATGCCCAAAAGGCGCTTACCACCCTCAAGGTATTCTGGGCAACCGGTTCAGAGAAATCACCTCTTGGCGGGGAAACAGCTCCGATGATCGAAACCGATCCAAACCGCTCTTGGCTGCCCAGGGTAACTACCCTGCCTGCCCTTTCATAAAAGTCAGCGAGCCTGGTGCCCAGATAGGCCGGAAAACCCTCTTCACCGGGCATCTCCTCAAGCCTACCTGAGATCTCCCTCAATGCCTCAGCCCATCGTGATGATGAGTCCGCCATCAAGGCCACATCATACCCCATGTCCCTATAGTACTCGGCGATAGTAACCCCTGTATAAATAGAGGCCTCCCGGGCTGCAACCGGCATATTGGATGTGTTGGCAATCAACGTAGACCGCTCCATGAGTTTCTCCCCGGTGCTTGGATCGTCCAGTTCGGGAAAGGTTATCAAAACCTCTGTCATCTCATTCCCTCTTTCTCCACAGCCCACATACACGACAACCTGCGAATCAGCCCATTTTGCCAATTGATGTTGGCTCACTGTTTTACCAGTACCAAAGCCCCCCGGAATTGCAGCTGTTCCCCCTTTGGCTATAGGGAAGAATGTATCATAAATCCTCTGGCCCGTGAGCAGGGGTACCTCTGGGTCAAGCTTCTCCTTTAAGGGTCTCCCGATCCTCACCGGCCACTTCTGTTTCATGGTGAGTTCAATCTTCTTTCCTCCACTCTCAAGGATAGCTATGACCTCATTGACAGTGAAGCTCCCGCTTTTTATCTCGACCACCTTTCTCTGTATCCCTGGCGGCACCATTATCCTATGTTTGATAACCTTTGACTCCTGAACCTCTCCGAGATAGTCACCCTCTGCAAGCTCATCGCCCTTTTTAACCGTTGGGGTGAGGGCCCATTTTCTATCGGGATCCAAGCCGGGAACATGAACCCCTCGGGTTATATAGTCCCCTGTCTGGTTCTTGATTTCAAGCAAAGGCCGCTGGATTCCATCATAGAAATTGGTAATTATTCCTGGACCAAGCTCAACCGAGAGGGGGGCACCGGTTCTTACAACCTCTTCACCTGGTTTAAGCCCAGTAGTATCCTCGTAGACTTGCACATAGGCTAAGTCTTGGATCAACTTTATGGTTTCTCCCATTAAACCTTCCTGACCCACCCTCACAACCTCATACATCTCACAACCCCTCATGTCTTTGGCGATTACGAGCGGGCCAGCAATGCTCTTGATTCTTCCTGTCTTTTGATTACCCATACCTACCTCATTATGCTATTTCAAACCCAACCGTTTTCTTAATGATCTCTCGCATCGGGTCGACCTTGCTGATCAAGGGACCACCACTATCCGGGATCTCTAAGATGATAGGCATAATACCCGTCCTAAATCTATTCACCTCATCCAGAACATCCCTTATTTCCACGGCTGTTTTTTCAGTAACCAATATTATGCCGACAGTGCCGTCAAATAGATCCTTCAGTATGGCTCTAATGCTCTCTCCCTTCAACGCCTGCATCCGAAATGTTTTTCTAACGCCTGCGAGCTTGAAACCACAAACAGTATGTCTATCT
>JAUVXZ010000206.1 GCA_030603345.1 Pseudomonadota bacterium | reverse complement strand
TACATCAATTGATCGTGCCTCAAATCCTGCCTTACAAATAATCTCGCTCTCCATCTTCTTTTTGCCAAGCACAAAAAGGATAGCTATTTCATCACACCGCGACCTGAGCCCTCTGGCAATCGCTATGCCTGGGAACAGATGTCCTCCTGTGCCTCCTCCGGCAATTATTACCCTTACTGCTTTCCTCGTTTGCCCTTCAATCATCTGTGTTTCTAGTGTTTATTGAGTTGTAGGGGTTCACAGGTTCAGGGTTCACCGTTCAGGGTTGCTTTTCTTTTGTTAACGTTCACTAACCCCGAACCTTGAACCTCTGAACCCTTTGAGATGAACCAGCTGCATCCTGAATTTGCCCCTTCAAGCCGAAGTCGCGATCAAACTTGGCCTTCTTTGTCAGGTCATAGACCTTGTGAGTTAACTCCCGGGCCAATCGTTCGACCTTGAGGCTCTCGACAGGTTGCCATGCCTCAATGTCCTCAAATCGTTCTATCCTCATGCGTTTTCCTTTATAGGTTCAGCGTTCCGGGTTCAGATTTTCGTTGAACCCTGAACCTTTGAACCCTTGAACCCTGAACCCTGAACCCTTGAACCATCAAATGCCTTTCTGGAAATACTCATCAATACTCCCATACTTATGAGGCTAATAACGAGAGAAGAGCCCCCGTAACTGATAAAGGGAAGCGTCAAGCCCTTGGTTGGCAAAAGGGCCATTACCACTCCCATATTGACCATTACCTGTACCGCCAACATGCAGCTTATTCCCAGGGCAAGATAGGTCCCGAAAAGGTCCGGGGCATTCAAGGCGATTTTGATACCTCGAATTACAATCAAAGCAAACAGGATTAAGAGAACGCTTACCCCTATGAATCCTGCCTCTTCAGCTATTATCGCAGCTACAAAGTCGGTATGAGGTTCTGGCAGATAAAAGAGCTTCTGTTTGCTATTACCCAAACCCACTCCAGCAAGCCCCCCTGAGCCAAAGGCCAAGAAAGAGTGGATTATCTGAAAGCCAAACCCTTGAGGATCTTCCCATGGATTCAAGAATGCCCACCATCGGTGAAGCCTGTAGGCGGTATGGGATATCAGGTAAAACACAGCAGGGGTCATGAGCCCTAACAGAACAAGGAGTTGCCCCAAATGCACCCCGCCTACAAAAAGAAGGATCAGTACCCACATTCCGATTATTACGGCCGTCCCAAGATCGGGCTGGAGAAGAATCAGGGTTATAACGATTGCTGCCATGAGTAAGTGGGGAAGAAGCCCGTTCAAGAATGTCCCCATGTGCTCGACATTTTTGCTCATGCTATAGGCCATGAAAATCGCCAGAGACAGTTTTGCTGCCTCTGATGGCTGGAGTGAAATAAAGCCAACTTTTATCCACCTCTGGGCACCGCCCACCTTTATCCCAAGCCCCGGCACAAGCAGCAAAATCAGTAAAAGGAAAACCGAGCCCAGTAAGACGTAAACCAATTTCCTATAGAAAAGGTAGTTAATATTTTTCGCCAGGATCATGAGCATGACTCCAAATAGACAAAAGACCGTCTGCCGCTTGAGATAATAGTAGTGATCTCCATACCTGGCTTCCGCAAGGATGGAACTGGCACTATAAACTGCAACCAATCCGATACCGATCAACAGCATAACAGAGATGAGCAGAACCGGATCATAGCCATAATGAGGTGTCTTCTTAGGCTCCATTTTTCAATCTTTTAACCGCCTCTCTAAAGACCACTCCCCTGTGCTGAAAATCCCTAAACATGTCAAAGCTGGAACAGGCAGGGGCAAGCAGAACTACATCTCCTTTTTGTGACTGTGCATATGCGAGAGCCACCGCATCGCTCATATCAGTTGCCATTTTCCATGGTATTCTATCGGCACTTGCCTCTGCCAAGAGTCCACCAGCCTCCCCTAAGAAAATAGCCCCCTTTACCCTGTCAGACGCCGCCTCAACTAGGGGAAGGTAATCACTGCCTTTATGCCTCCCCCCGGCGATCAAGATAACCGGTCTTGCAAAACTGGTAATAGATTTCATAGCTGCATCTATATTGGTAGCCTTTGAATCGTTGTAAAAGGTTACTCCCCTCACCTCATCTACGAACTCAAGTCTATGGGGCAGACCCTCAAAATGATCTATGGCATCCTGTATATGAGGTGGAGCCACTTCGAGAAGCAGAGCTGCTAAGATTGCCGCCATCAGGTTAGAACGATTGTGGTTGCCGGGCAATGCAAACCTATCCAGGCTAAACCTCACCTCCTTTCCTCCTGGAAGGCGTACCGTTATCCCTCCATTATCAAAAAATGCATGCCGGCCCCCATCTCCCTTAGATCCGTACCGAAATACCGCTGGTCCATTCTTCGGCTGCAGGCTCCTCAGCCACGGATCATCATCATTCAAGATGAGGATCTGCCCTTTACCCTGATTTGTAAAAATTCTTTCCTTTGACCTGGCATAGGCCTCATAGTCTTCATACCGATCAAGATGGTCTGGGCTCACGTTTAAAATGAGCGCCACAAGAGGGGAAAACCTTTCGATGGTGTCGAGTTGGAAGCTGCTCAACTCGAGCACAGCATAATCGTCCCTTTGGCTTCCTCCTACGTACTCGGCGAGTGGTGGGCCAAAGTTTCCGCCAACAAAGACGCTCCTTCCCCCCTTATGAAGCATATCACCTATTAGTTTTACGACCGTTGACTTCCCGTTTGTCCCGGTCACCGCGATGGCTTGCGTCTTTAAATACCTGCTTGCAAGCTCGATTTCTCCCACTATGGGCACCCCCTTCTCCCTGGACTCCACGAGTGGCTCGATATCAAGGGGCACACCGGGACTCACAACAATCAGATCTGATTCCAGAAAGGTTTTAATCTTATGCCCGCCACACTCAAGTTTGATGCCCGACTCGAAGAGTCCCTTGAGGAGGTTGCGGTCGAGATCATATTCCTCCTGCTTTTCGCTCACCGTTACATGAGCCCCCTGCAGGGCAAGCCATCGCGCCGCTGCCGCGCCGCTCTCTCCTAGCCCTACCACGATGATCTTTTTACCGGACAAATTCATACGTTACTTATCCCTGTTCTTCTCCCTACCTCAACTTGAGCGTACTCGCTGAGAGCAGGGCCAGCATAATCGCAATAATCCAGAACCGAATGGTCACCTTTGGCTCTGGCCATCCCTTGAGTTCAAAATGGTGATGCAGCGGGGCCATTTTGAAAATGCGCTTGCCACCGGTTATCTTAAAGAAAGCCACCTGCAAGATTACTGACGACGCCTCAACCACAAAGAGGCCACCAACGATAATAAGGGCTATCTCCTGTTTGCTGACGACGGCTATGGTGCCGAGGGCAGCGCCAAGGGAAAGGGAGCCTGCGTCGCCCATAAATACCTGAGCCGGGTAGGCGTTATACCACAAGAATCCCATACCTGCCCCAACCACAGCCCCACACACCACCGAAAGTTCTCCTGCCCCACTTACATAAGGAATCTGGAGGTACTGGGAGATCTTTATATGCCCGGCAAGATAGGCAAACACGAGATAGCTCAGAAAGGCGATAATAATCGGTCCTATAGCGAGGCCATCCAATCCATCGGTAAGGTTAACCGCGTTAGATGTCCCCACTATAACCAGCACAATCAAAATAATATATCCCAACCCGAGGTCAGGTGAAAAATTCTTGAAAAAGGGAACACTCAGCCTGGAATCAAAATCAGTGTAATAGTACAATGCTAGCCCAAAACAGAGGGCAATACCGGTCTGCAGGGAAAATTTGGTCCAAACCCTGAGTCCCTTACTGCTCTTTCTTACTATTTTGAGATAATCATCCAGAAAACCGATGGCACCAAATAAGATGGTGACAACCAGGACCAGCCACACGTAAATATTTCCAGGCTCAACCCAGAGCAGGGAAGATATAACGATCGAGAGCAAAATAAAGGACCCTCCCATGGTAGGGGTCCCTACCTTATTTCTATGATTTGGGGGGCCATCCTCTCTAATATATTGACCAATCTGGAGCTCTCGTAACCGCGGAATAAGCCAATATCCGAGAAATAACGAAATAACCAGGGCAGTCAGGGTTGCATTGATAGTCCTGAAGGTTATGTATCTGAATACATTCAAAAACGAGTATTCGGCATGAAACAGGTAAATCAACTTGTACAGCATTTGCCTATCCCTTACTTATTCCGTAAAACCCTTTCATAGCCTCAACTACCGTATCCAAGGCCACCTTTCTTGAACCCTTGAGCAAGACAATGTCATTCCCTCGCACATTCGCCTTCAGTGCATCGATCATCTCAGCATGGTTCGCTGCAAGGCGCGTCTGAGTTCTATCCATACCCCCTTGGCATGCCCCTTCAATAACCTGGGCCCCATGTTCACCTAACGCGACCAAATATCGCGCTCCCATGTCAGCTATCCGTTTGCCTGCATCAACATGGTATCTTGAGGCCTCTTGGCCCAATTCCATCATCTCTCCAAACCCTACTACCAGACGCTGCTCTTCCGCTCTCAGCTCCTGAACCGTCTGGAGAGCGGCATTGAGAGAGGATGGATTAGCGTTATAGGTATCGTCAATAACCTGGATACCACCATTCAAATCGGTAATCTGAAAGCGCCCTTTCAGTGGTGTGAATTCCTCCAAACCTTGGGCGATCAATTCTTTTGAGAGCGATAAACAATATGCGATAGCCGCTCCGCCAACTGCATTGCAGACATTATGAATCCCCGGAAGCTTTATTTTGACAGGTACCCGCTCATTGTTTAGGTAGATATCGAAGGCCTGGGCACGAGGTCCGAGCGCTTTTATGTTTCCGGCCCGTATCTGGTTCGTTTTGCCCAAGCCAAATCTCACTAATTCGCCCTTAAATGTCGGGGCCAGCTGGTCGTAGAGTTCACTGTCTCCGTTCAGAATTGCCGTTGAATCTTCAGACATCACTTTCAAGAGCTCGCCCTTTGCCTTAACTACCCCCTGTAAATCACCTAAACCCTCTAAATGCGCTCTCGCCACATTGGTTATCAGCCCTATATCAGGATCGGCAATCTGGGTTAATCGAGCAATCTCGCCGGGCCTGTTCATCCCCATTTCTAAAACAGCCAACCGGTGCTCTTCTTCTAACGATAGGATCGTTAAGGGGAGGCCGATCAGGTTATTGAAATTACCAGGGCTCTTCTTGGTATTTGCCTTGAGAGAAAGGATTGAGGCGGCCATCTCTTTGGTGGTGGTTTTGCCGTTGCTTCCGGTTATGGCTATTAATTTGCTGCCCCACTGTTTTCGCCACCATAGGGCCAAATCACCCAGGGCCTCCAGGGTGGATGCAACGGTAATCACTACCAGGCCCTTCGGTGCAAAATCCTGTGGTATGGTGGTGCCAGGCTCCACAATTACACCGGCAGCGCCAGCATTAACTGCATCAGCTAGGAAGTGGTGACCATCATACCGCTCACCCTTCAGGGCCAGGAAGATGTGGCCTGGAGCTATGGCCCTTGAATCAGTTGAAAGACCCCCCAAAGACACATCCGGAGAGCCGGATATCTGCCTTCCCCCGATTATTGTGGCTATCTCTTGAGCGGTTATCTCTCCCCACTCTGCTCTCATTCAATTTCCCGTCCTGGGGTTATTGGGTTTATTGGGTTTGTTGGGTTCATTGAGTTTGTTGAGTTTGTTGAGTTTGTTGAGTTATCAAGTTTCGAACACTACAAAAATCCCCACTTTCTGCCCAACAGGCGAACTGCAATCCCTTTGGTGCACCAGATCTGGACACCTCGATCTGTGAATCCCTTAAATTCTTTCATCCCCTCTTCCATGTCCGTGTTCGTCTACCTTTAGCCTAGCTTTAACCCGCAACCAGTCACTAGGCCAACACAACAAACTCTACAAACCCAAGAAACTCAAGTGACCGCTAACTGGCTGCATTGGCTGCCTCTTCCACGTCACTAAAGTATCTTTTTGTCTTTCCAATAATCTGATAATCCTCATGTCCTTTACCAGCTATCACCACAATGTCTTCTTTGTGAGCCAGGTGGATAGCAGCCTGGATAGCCTTTCTTCGATCCAAAATAATTTGATAGCCCCTGCTATTATATGGAAGATCGGGGTTAACCTTGTCGAGCCCTGATTCTCTTATTCCAGGCTCAATCTCACCGACAATCGCTGCCGGATCTTCTCCCCTGGGGTTGTCTGAGGTAATGATCACAAGATCACCATAGTTTCCCGCAATCTTCCCCATTTCTGGCCTC
>JAUVXZ010000262.1 GCA_030603345.1 Pseudomonadota bacterium | reverse complement strand
GAAGAATTGTAAGTGTTAACGGTCCTATTGTTAAAGCTGAGGGTTTAACGGAAATCAGCATGTTTGATATAGCAGAGGTTGGACCTGACAGACTTATCGGTGAGGTTATAAGGCTTGAGGAGGATCTTGCCATAATACAGGTGTATGAGGATAATACAGGTCTGAAGCCGGGAGATGAGGTACTATCTTTTGGCAGACCATTATCTGTTTTGTTGGGACCCGGGCTGATGGCAAACATTTATGATGGTATCCAGCGCCCCCTCATACAAATTGCAGAGCGCTGTGAAAACCACACCCTGATGGGAATTGCAGACACCTGTTATATTAGAAAGGGGATAAAGGTAGCTCCCCTGGACCCTGAAAAGAAATGGGATTTTAAACCTACTGTCAAGGAGGGGGATGTCGTAAAGGAAGGGTCAGTAATTGGAGAACTGCAGGAAACTGAATTAGTCCTTCATAAAACAATTGTGCCACCGGGAATCGCAGGAAAGATTGAGTTTATTGCTGAGGCCGGAGGGTATTCAATAGAAGATTCTATATATACAGTTGTTCAAGGCAAAAAAAACTATAATGGAAAACTTGCCGTTTACTGGCCTGTTCGAAAGCCGCGTCCATTTAAAAACAAAAAAAACCCCGTAACACCTCTAATCACCGGCCAAAGGATACTTGATACCTTTTTCCCTATTGCCAGAGGCGGCACCGCTGCAATCCCCGGAGGATTTGGTACCGGTAAAACCATGACTCAGCATGCTCTTGCAAAGTGGTGCAACGCAGATATTATCGTTTATATTGGATGCGGCGAGAGAGGAAACGAGATGACAGAGGTATTAAACGATTTTCCGCGGCTTGTTGATGAGAGAACCGGAAGGCCGCTAATGGACAGAACGGTCATGATTGGCAATACATCTAATATGCCTGTTCCTGCGCGAGAGGTAAGTATTTATACCGGCGTTACTATTGCAGAGTATTACAGAGATATGGGCTACAGCGTAGCGGTCATGGCGGATTCTACCTCACGCTGGGCTGAAGCACTTAGAGAGCTGTCAAGCAGATTGGGAGATATGCCCGCAGAAGAGGGATTCCCACCGTATCTTGCAACCAGGCTTGCAGAATTCTATGAAAGGGCAGGCCTGGTAGAGACACTATCGAATGAGGAAGGCAGTATAACCATTATCGGAGCTGTGTCTCCACCTGGTGGTGATTTCTCCGAACCTGTTACACAGCACACCACCAGATTTATACGATGTTTCTGGGCCCTTGACAAGATTCTTGCCGATGCCCGGCACTATCCTTCAATAAGCTGGATCGAGAGCTATACAGAATATCTCAATGATATTCAAGAATGGTGGAGTGAACTTGAAAGTGAGTGGAGGACCCTGCGAAACGATGCAATGAATATATTGCTGGAGGACACCAGGCTTCAACAGATAGTTAAGCTTGTTGGTCCCGATGCATTGCCTGTGAGTCAGCGATTCATCCTTTTCTGCGCTGAGATCATTAAGAATGCATTCCTGCAGCAGAATTCTTTTGATCCCAAGGATATGTACTGCAGTCCTGACAAGCAGATAAAGCTCCTGAAAGCAATTATATGTTTTTTTAGAAAGGGCAAGGAGCTGTTGTCATGTGGGCTTGAGCTAAGTAGACTGCAGTCCCTTGATGCTGTGTCGGAAATGGTCAGGTTAAAATCAGAGATAGGTAACGATGAAACAGAGAAGATTGATGCATTTATCCAAAGGCTTGAGTCCAGGCTCAATTCACTAAAGGAAGAGGTTAATATCCCCTACACACCTGATCTTTCAAAGGGGGAATCTGTAATGAAGGAGTAACTGTTCAGGTAGCCACCAAGGCACCAAGCCCGCCCTGGCGCGACTTGACTGGTGTATAATATTATCGCTGTAATAATTCCTGAGATGGAATCTATAAAATTAACTCATTGCAAGCCAGGTCTGGGCCAGGGACACAAAGGGTAGACCTGCCCGCCACCTGCCCGCTCGTGCCTTGCAATGGCAGGCGGGTCGCTCTCGCTCAGGCGAGGCGGGCGGGTATCAGTTTTACCTCTATTTGAAAAGGAAGAACGCTATTAGCAAGAAAGGGTATCAAGAGAATAATTCTCTAATCTTGGTGCCTTAGTGTCTTTGTGGCTGAATAGTTACAAGAAGGACATATGAATATGAATATGAAATCCGAACTGGAATACACTAACCTGTCAGGCATCAGCGGGCCGCTCCTCTTTGTGCAGGGAGTAAAGGGTGTCGGCTACGGCGATTTAGTTGAGATAAGGACCGGTTCGGGAGAGGTAAGGACCGGGCAGACCCTGGAAGTAGATGAGGAAATGGCAGTGGTACAGGTTTTTGAAGGAACCACCGGGCTTTCCATTAAAGGTACCAGGACTACCTTTATCGGAAAGCCTTTAGAAATACCTACGCATCGTGAGATGTTGGGGCGGGTTTTTGATGGATTGGGCAGACCAATAGACGGGGCTCCGCAGGTTATATCTGATTTGATGATGAATATAAACGGTCTTCCCATAAACCCCTATACCAGAGAATATCCGAGAGATTTCATTCAGACTGGAATTTCTGCTATTGATGGTATGAATACGCTTATACGCGGACAGAAGCTTCCTATATTTTCCGGAAGCGGAATGCCGCATAATCGAATTGCCGCACAGATAGCCCGGCAGGCACGACTCCTTACCGCCCATGAGGAATTTACCGTCATTTTTGTTGCAATGGGTGTAAAGTTTGATATAGCCAGATTTTTTATAGATTCACTTGAGGAAAGTGGTGTTCTTCCTCGCTCTGCCGTTTTTCTCAGCCTTGCTGATGCACCATCTATTGAACGATTGATAACCCCGAGGGTGGCATTAACTCTTGCAGAATATCTTGCCTTCACTGAGGGGATGCATGTCCTGGTTATTCTGACAGATATGACCAACTATTGCGAATCTCTCAGGGAACTCTCAAGTTCGAGAGGTGAAATCCCCTCACGAAAGGGATATCCCGGATATCTCTACAGTGATCTCGCCTCCATTTATGAGCGTGCCGGTCGTATTCAAGCAGCTAAGGGGTCTATCACCCAGATTCCCATTCTTACAATGCCCAGTGATGATATCTCTCATCCGGTTCCGGATCTTACCGGATATATAACCGAGGGACAGATAGTGCTGGAGCGGGAATTGTTCAACAAGGGAGTGTATCCTCCTATTGCCGGCCTGCCCTCACTTTCACGATTGATGAAGGACGGCATTGGTGAGGGCCGAACGCGCAAAGACCATGCTCAGGTTGCCGCCCAGCTGTTTGCCTCGTATGCAAAGGTAAAGCGTATCAGAGCACTTGCTGCAATAGTGGGAGAGGAAGAACTGTCAGATCTGGATAAAATATACCTGCGGTTTGGAAATGTCTTTGAAGAAAAGTTTTTGAGCCAGGGATACAATGAGAACAGATCAATAGAGACAACCCTTGACATTGGCTGGGAGATGTTATCAATACTGCCCGAGGAAGAGCTTTACAGGATTTCAAAGGAGGATATTCAAAGATATTATATACCCCAAAAGGGGGATGTTTAAAAAATGCCAAAGATAGATGTTCCACTTACTAAATCAAGCTTAAGAAAAATAAAAGAGGACCTATCCTTTGGCTATGAAGGTTTTGATCTTTTAAATCAGAAAAGAGAGATTCTCGTGATGGAAATAGTGAAAAATATAAACATTATAAAAAAGATTGAGGAGCAGTTCCAGGGGGCACTGGATGAACTGTACAGCGATTACAAAGTTGCTGCAATTGAGATGGGGTCAGATGTGCTTTCCTTGAAGAGCTGTTCCGAAAAACGAAGCTATTTCATGTCTGTGGATTTTTCAAAACTGATGGGGCTGAGAATGCCTGTCCTCATTCTTAAACCCAAGAAAATGAAGAAGCTGTCAGGTTTTTTAGGAACAACCAGCAGCTATGACACTGCAAAGAAAACATGCATCAACACGCTTACACTGCTTGCCAACTATGCCACTGTTACAAAATCCATCTTTATGCTCTCACGGGAACTAAAAAAGGTACAGCGCCGGGTTAATGCTCTTGAGAAAATCTTTATACCTCAGAATGAGGAGGCCAGAAAATATATCACCGACCGATTGGAAGAAATGGAGAGAGAAGAAGTTTTTGTAAAAAAGCTTATTAAGCAGAGGATGGGGTGAGGGGTCTTGTAAAAGGTATCCGTGAAAGGTTTACCGGGCTGGATCAAAACCAAAGGATAATCCTTCTTGCAACTGTCTTTTTGATAGTGCTGAATTTTATGATACTTATCCTGAGTATAAGAATTTTTTCAAGAGTGTTGGAAAGGTTCGGGTAGATCAGGGGCCGATAGAAAAGTGTTCGGATAGAAACACAAAAGATTCCATGCCGGAAACAAAATGATTTGCCAGAAGCTGGAGTAGTTTGGATATAAAAGAAGACCGGTTTCGATCTACTGGTGAC
>JAUVXZ010000074.1 GCA_030603345.1 Pseudomonadota bacterium | reverse complement strand
TCCGGCACATGAGCCGGAGACTGCTTGAATTAGTATTGCAGCGTAAGTTTGGACGAAAAAAGGAGGAAATACTATGGATGAGAGGGCAAAACTCCTTAAAATCTTACTGATCACCGCTCTGGTCGCGGTGGTAACTTTGCTACATTATGTTGCCATTCCTGAAGATTTGGGACTTCACATCCTTCACAGGGAGCTCTATTTTATCCCGATTATACTGGCCAGCTTCTGGTTTGGCCTTAAATTCGGACTGGCCACCTCTGTGGTAGTCAGTCTCATTTATGCGCCCCATGTGTTTATCTACAATGACGCCCACGGCACCCTTGTGATAGTGACCAGCCATATCCTAGTATTTAACTTAGTGGCCTTCGTGCTGGGTTGGCTGACGGACCGGCGAACCCGTCAACAGCAGGAGGCGCTTGCACTTGAAACCCAGGCAGTGCTGGGTCGTGCTGCTGCTGCTGTGGGGCACGAGATGAAAGACCTTCTGGGCGCACTCAAGGGTCTGACTCGCCAGACGGAGGATCTAGAAAGTACGGAATTGGACCGAGATTTCGAGCAGGAGATGAAACGCCTGGAGGGAATGGTCGAGGTTCTCTCCTCCTTTGTCCCTTCAGAACGTGTGCAGTTGCTTTCTTGTGACCTCAACACGATAATCCGCGAGAAGCTTGAGCATCACCAGGCGGCTGCCCGTAAGGCTGGTATTACCTTAGAGGCCCGACTCGATGAGAACGGGTGCCCCAGCCGGGCTGACACAGAAAAGATCGGCTGGATTTTGGATAATCTCATCAAGAATGCCATGGAGGCTTCAGGTTCAGAGCAGACGATCCAGGTTCGCTCCCACCGCGGTGGTACGTACTGCCAGTTGGAAATCCAGGACCACGGCCCCGGAATCCGAACAGAGGATCTTTCTAAGATCTTTACGCCCTTCTTTACCACCAAGGAGACGGGCCACGGCCTGGCGCTTGCTGTAAGCAAAAAAAACATGCGGGATCTGGGGGGTGATGTCCAGGTTGCCAGCAAGTGGGGGGAAGGCGCTACTTTCACGTTGAGTATCCCTCGGGAGGACCTCTCGGCAAGCTGATGTGGTCTCTAGTTTGCGGCCTCGGCACGGGTTCCGTTGCAGAATCGCTCCTAGATTTCTTTGTCATCGGTGAGCTTTCTGAACCAAAAGCCTTTTCTTTCCCTATGTTTTTTGCGTTCACTGTTCTCTTTGGATGTGATCTGCTCTCTTTTTCACGTGATCATCAGCATCGCTATTGGGGTGCGACCACTAATCCCGGCTTGTTCATAGCAGCCGGTGTCTTTTTGTCTATTCTTAGAGCCATGCTTTACTCTTTCCCCCACTTCACCAAACAGGGTTTTATGACAGGATAGTAGTTTAAGGTGTAAAAAAACTGCTAAAGTATAAGATAGGTTCCTTAATTCTATTTAACCTGACACCGTGCTATAGCTGGTCTGCTAGACTGCACCATTAATCTCCCAGGTTGAAGAATAACGGCTAAAGCCGAGGATAGGATAAGCGCTCAGAATATCCATATGGTTCACAAGCACCACTTTGATGGGGAGTGTAGATACCTTGCCATTAATCTTAAAAAAAGAGAAAGCCTTAAGGATTAAGGGCGGCAGCTCCAAGTACGCGAAGAACGGATGTTAGAAGGGAGAATTTCCTAGACAAAAAGGCAGAAGTGAAACAAAATGATAATTACCGACTCCGAATCCTGATCTATACAGGGCCTTTGTAATGATCAAAAGTCTGCAACAGCGGCTTACCCTCTTATTGCTACTCCCTGTGGCATTGTTTCTTTTTCTTACGGGTCTTTTCGGCTTTATCTATGCAAGGGGAACTTTGCTTGATGAATGGAGAGAGACTGCAATACTTAAACTCCAGCGAGCTGCGCACCATATCGATATGCGCCTGAGCCGACCGATTCACAGGATCGAAATGTTTCATGAAACTGCTGGCGGCCACGGTGGCCATACAGTGCAGGAATGGATACTTAGGCAGCTAAAAGAGCTGGAAGGCGTGACAGAAGTCAAGCTGCGGTGGGCGCAAAACAGAACCCAACCCGTACCCATGCCAAGCCATCGACTTCACATGGGTGGCAAGGGCATGATGCACTTCCACCGGGGGAGGATCTCTAAGGTGACGCCCCCACATTATGATGCCCAAACGGGGCAGAATACAGTGACCCTCATTTCAGAACTCATTGATGAAGCTGGTGGGGTAGTAGGCAGACTGGAGGTAGCGCTCCGTTTTGACTTTCTCATGCAGGACATAAGAAAGCTTGGTTGGTGGCAAAGTGATATGGCGTGTTTGGTCGATGTGTCGGGGCAGTATCTTGCTCATACCGAAGCCATGATGAGAGGGCGAGCACGACTCGGAGAAACCTATGATCCGTTGGAGCTGGCTATTCTGGAAGCCATGAAGGAAAGGTCATTCGGAACCATTTTTGGCTCTGGACATCCCCCGGATCGAGTAAGCGGTTTCTATAAGCTCAAGCAGGCCCCGTGGACCATGGTGCTCTTTGCCCCGGGCGAAAGGATTTTGGCTCCCATTGTGAGATTTCGCTTATACTATGCTATCGCGGTAACCCTTTGCATCGTTCTTATCTTATTGCTCATTCGATTTGTTACAGGAAGGATGGCCCACTCGATAAGATCAATTTCCAAAGCGGCTAAGCAGGTGGCCAAAGGCAGTTATGGTGCTCCCCTTCCGGTGCAAACACAGGATGAAATTGGGGACTTGGTCCGGAGTTTCAATACCATGGTGCTCCAGCTTGAAGAGCGGATGAGGCTTAAGCATGCGCTAGATCTGGCAATGGAAGTACAGCAGAATCTACTCCCCCAAAAACTCCTGAAACTGGAGGGTGTGGATATTGCCGGGGAAAGCATTTACTGTGATGAAACCGGCGGAGACTACTACGACTTCCTCCAATTCTCAGAGCTGGGTCAGGGGCGGGTCGGTATTGCAGTGGGTGATGTGGTAGGTCATGGCATAGCCGCGGCTTTACTCATGGCCACTGTCCGTGCATTCTTGCGAATTAGGGTAACGCAGCCAGGCAGTCTCTCGGAGATGATAGTAGATGTAAACCGCCTCTTGTGCATCGACACTGCTCAAACGGGTAGCTTCATGACTCTCTTTTTCATGACCATCGACTCACTCAAGAGAGACATACGGTGGGTAAGAGCTGGGCATGATCCGGCTATCGTTTATAATCCCTCTATGGGCTCCTTTAGTGAGCTCGGCGGCAGTGGAATTGCCCTTGGGATCGACGATTCATGGTCATTTCAGGAATACACCCATTCGGGGTGGAGTAATGGGGAGATTATCCTCATCGGTACA
Source organism: Pseudomonadota bacterium (assembly GCA_030603345.1). GTDB lineage: Bacteria > Desulfobacterota > DSM-4660 > Desulfatiglandales > B25-G16 > JADFWK01. The sequence continues at coordinate 10,670 of JAUVXZ010000074.1, read as the reverse complement.
GACGGGATATGGGAAACCCAAAGCCCTCAGGGCGATGCGTATGGAAAAGATCGCTTACGCCAAGTCATCCGGCAGCGCAGTGAAAGTTCTTCCCAGGAAATAGTTCTAGCCATAACTGATGATGTTGCCGCCTTTCGTCAATCGGCACTCCAAAATGACGACATAACCTTAGTTGTGGTAAAGACTGAGCCGTGAAACAAAAAGGGGTGTGAGCCCCTAGGTGACCGAAAAAAGTCCAGAAACCTAAGTCGCTCGAGAGGAGAAATTTGTTATACTTTCACAGAATAAGCAGAGTAACCTGACAAACTGCAGACAAAGGAAGTCTTTCGCAATCATAAAGGAGTCATTTGGCTGTAGTTAAAGAGAGAGTATTTGTGACAAGAGTGGAAATAGAAATCTGCATTTTATCAAATGATGGAAAAAAAGACGGAGTATCTTAATGAAAGAGTCGGACCTCAGGAACTGGCATCGCACCCTAGGGATCCTCTTGGCCTTTTTTATCATTCTCCAGGCTGGGAGCGGGTTTCTCCTCAGCCTGGATCGATTTGCTGTCCCTCGTACTCATACCCATGAGGAAAGCTACGCATCGGGACATGCCCATGGGGAAGTGGAATCACTCTGGCAGGAAAGTCTGGAATTTGTTCACCACGGAGGTGGTAACATCGGGATAATCTACCGGCTTTTTGTCGGGATCGCGCTACTTGTGGAGGTTGTTTTAGGGGTAATGATTTTCGTCAAAATCAAGGCTCGGAGTAAAAAACATTGAATTCAGCCTCTGTTGTGAAGAAAGCAACTGTGAGAAGATGATCTTATCCTTCATTATGATTTCGAGGTCGCTTTATTTTGGGTAAACACGCCCCTTCCCCTTGGCCATTCTGGGGGTTCCTCTTTAAGGTTTTGAGTCATTCCGGCGAAGGCGACCAGATGCTAGGAATTGAATTGCTAAAATCTAGTCACTTAAAAGGGAGGGAGTTAATGTGAAAAGGTTCATGGCGTATAATTTGATTTCATTCATATTGTTTCCCTTTTTGGCTGTGGTTGTGTCTATCGAGAGTGTACATGGAGATGCCCCGAAAAACTCTCAGGCAATGCTCGAATTGCCAGGGCTCATAAGTGAGGCCCTCGAGAGAAATCCAGCTATTATTGCCGCCAGAAATAGGTGGCAGAGCGCACAGGAGACGATCGAGGTCCGAAAGGCATTGCCAGACCCTCACTTATCATACACGTATTTTGTGGAAAATGTAGAAACACGTGTGGGCCCTCAGAGATACATTTTGGGAGCAAAGCAGACCTTTCCCTTTTATGGGAAAAGAGATCTTCGAGCCGATATTGCCTCCCAAGAAACAGAATACCTCAAACATGTGTATGAAGCCACGAAAAGTGAGGTGATCCGTCAGGTCAAAAGAGCCTTTTATGACCTTTTCTACCTTTCAACCATTATCGACATTACGCAGCGAGAAAAAGAGCTCTTGAAGCGGTTTGAGCACATTGCCACAATCAAATATGAAACGGGACGTGGTTTACAGCAGAACATACTAAAAGTCCAGGTGGAGGTGAGCAGACTCAATGAGAGGCTACTGGCTCTGGAAAAGCAGAAGCAGACCGTTGAGGTGATGCTTAATACTCTGTTAAACCGGTCTCTCTGGGAAACCCTGGGGAAACCAAAACAGCCAAAGTTGATGGAAATCTCGATCGGGCAGCAAGAGCTTCTTGAACTTGCAGAAAAGAATCGCCCCGAGCTCAACGCTGCTCAAGCCCTGATCAAAAAGAGCGAGAGTGCATACAACTTGGCTAAAAAGGATTACACACCGGATCTCACCTTTGGGGTTAACTACATCGAAGTCGGTGAGGGGCCACTCAATGTCAGTGATAATGGCAAGGACGCGTTTAACGTAATGGTCAGCATCAACCTACCAATATGGAAGAAGAAGCTGTCATCTCAGGCTCAAAGTGCCCTCAAAACGATCACTGCACAAAAGAGTCACTATCAGCACGTATCAAATCAGACATTATTTGAAGTCAGAGATAGTTTCTTCAAGATTCAGAGCGCCCGGGAGACCATCAATTTATACAAACGTACGCTCATTCCGCAGGCAAAGCAAGCACTCGAGTCAACTGAGGCAGGATACATTGCCGGGATCGTGAGCTTTCTTGATCTCCTGGATGCTGAAAGAGTCCTATTGAATATCCAGTTTGGTTACTGGCAAGCCTACACGGATTACTTGAAGCACATTAACGACTTGGAGAGGGCAGCTGGTATCTGGCCGACCGAATACCGTTCCGGGAAAACCACTGAGGGTACCAAGGAGGATTAGCTATGGACGAAAAAAAGGCCTCACCTATTAGAGACATTTGTTGGGGGCCATATTGCCTTTTTGTTCTAGGGGTACTGGTGGCTGGGCTCTTGTTATTCTTCACGACTGTGCATTATGGCTATGCAAGAGAGGTGGGTTCACCCGATAAGAAAACGAAAGCTCATCAATCCCACCCTGAACAAGGCAGTGGACAGAAATTAGAGAAGGGTATGCCAACCACAGTCCGATTGGCTCCTGAGGTTGTGGTGCGGAGCGGGATCAGGACGGAGCCCGTTGAGTACCGAAGATTGATCCGAGAGATCCAGACAGTTGGAGAGATTACCTATGACGAAAGGCGGGTGAAGGTGGTATCAGCATGGGTCAGTGGCCGGGTAGATAAGCTCTATGTGAATTTCACAGGGGTGAGGGTAAAGAGAGGAGACGCCTTAGCTGAACTCTACAGCCCAGAGCTACTCTCAACCCAAGAGGAGTACCTCCTTGCTCTTAAGACAAAGAGGGAGATGGCGGCTTTAGGCAGCAAAGATGCCGTACGATCAACAATCAACCTAGCCAACGCAGCGAGGGAGCGACTTTTCCTGTGGGGCATCACGGAACAGCAAATCGCCAGACTCGAAAAGACCGGAAGGGTCAGCACCCACATGACCATCCATGCCCCCATTGAAGGTATAGTGATTCAAAAGAGGGTTTTGGAGGGCCAGTATGTGAAGACCGGTGACTCCCTCTATACCATTGCTGAGCTCTCTGTTGTTTGGGCACTGGCAGATATCTACGAATACGAACTTGACTTGGTGAAGGTGGAGCAGAAAGTCTCCATCACCACACCAACGTGTCCAGGGGTTCCGTTTACCGGAAAAGTATCGTTCATCGACCCCTTCTTAAACATAAAGACCCGATCGGTCAAGGTGCGCATGGACATAGTCAACCCCAAGTGTTTACTAAAACCCGGAATGTTTGTTGATGTCAGACTGCGAGTCCCTTACGGTGGTAGGCCGGTTCTGTCGATTCCTTATACCGCGGTACTGGATACGGGGGTCAGAAAGGTCGTCTATGTTGAAATGGAGGAGGGAGAATACATGCCCGTAGAACCCCGGGTAGGCCCTAGAGCGGGGAGGTATCTTCCCGTGCTCTCCGGTCTGAAGAAGGGCCAGCGGGTTGTGGTCACAGGAAACTATCTGATCGACTCCCAAAGCACCCTCGGTGCCGGGGTATCCGGAGGGTATGGCGGGGCTCTCCACGGCGCCCATGGTCATTGATACAAAAAACAGACATGAGAACCCGATAAGTATCAGATTGGTGGGCTGAGAAATCATGATAAATAGGATCATCACGTGGTGTATGGCAAACCGGTTTATTGTCCTAATCTTTCTTTTTGCAATACTGGGAGCCGGTATATGGGCGGTTAGAAACACCCCCATCGATGCCATTCCAGACATCGGCGTAAATCAACAGATTGTCTTTTTAGATTGGCCGGGAAGAAGTCCGAAGGATGTAGAGGACCAGGCTGTCTATCCCTTGACCACCACCCTTTTAGGGGTTCCGGGCGTGGAAGTTATCCGTTCCAATTCCATGTTTGGATTCGGGATGATCAACATTATCTTTGAGGACAAGATCGACTTCTACTGGTCCCGAACCCGCGTATTGGAGCGGTTGAATCTGGCCCTGAAGGATCTTCCGGAAGGGGTAGTTCCGGTGTTGGGCCCGGACGCCACGGCCCTCGGTCAGGTTTACTGGTACACCATCGAAAATGGGTACTATTGCCCTGATCATCCCGATGAGGTATTTGATACCCCGGGCAACTGTCCAAAAGACGGCCAACCGTTAATCCGTTCGCAGTACAATCTCGCTGAATTAAGATCCACCCAAGACTGGTTCGTTAAATTTCAACTGACCGCCGTAAAGGGAGTGAGTGAGGTCGCGAGCGTAGGAGGCTATGTGAAGCAGTACCAGATCGATGTAGACCCTAATAAGATGCTCTCTTATAAAATCGACATGATGAAATTGATCAGAGCTGTAAAGCGGAGCAACATCGATGTGGGAGCCAAAGTGATCGAAGAAGGCGGAATGGAATTTGTTGTTCGGGGTCTTGGCTTCATCAAAGGCATTGAGGATATTGAGAATATTGTCATCGGGGCCCACAGCGGCGTTCCCGTGTATGTGAAAAACATCGGAAACGTCATGTTGGGGCCTGAGTTTCGCCGGGGTGCGCTTGTCAGGGATGGTCAGGAAACAGCTGGTGGCATCGTTCTCATGCGCTATGGTGAGAACCCGTTGGAGGTCATTGAGGGTGTCAAGCGAAAGATCGAGGAGATCACAACTGGCCTCCCTCCGGGTGTTCGCTTGGTCGGTTACTACGATCGATCGAACCTCATTAGGAGGGCGGTTAATACCCTCGAAAAGGCATTGATTATGGCCTTGATCATTGCAGTAGTGGTCATTCTCATCTTTATGGGGCAAATCCGAAGTAGCTTTATCATCTCAATTATCTTGCCCGTAGGGATCCTACTGGCTTTTCTTGTTATGTACTTACTAGAAGTACCCTCAAATATCATGTCTCTAGGCGGCTTAGCCCTTTCCATTGGCGTCATGGTGGATGCCGGGATTGTCATGACCGAAAACATCGCGAGGCACCTTGGCATGGCTTCTCCCAGAGAAGCGAAGTCAGCTGTAGTCCTCAGGGCTGCCCATGAGGTGGGAGCCCCCATTTTCTTCTCGATGCTGATCATTATCGCAGCCTTTATGACCATCTTTACCTTAACCGGTCAATCCGGGAAGCTCTTCAAGCCCCTGGCACTGACCACTATCTCGGCCATGGGAGGTGCCGCGATTCTTTCGGTGACCATTATCCCCCTGTTGTGTGTAATGATGCTAGGAAGGCGGATGAGGCCACTGGAGCGAAATCCGATCGCTAAGGCTCTACAGTGGGGCTACCGCCCTATAGTCAGGTTTTGCCTGAACCACGGCTTTGTTGTTCTCCTGTTTTTCCTGCTTTTTGTGATCATAAGTTTGGTTCCTATGGTGGGTGCCAAAATAGTCACCGGTCCCCTTTCAAAGGCTTTGCCTTTGGATAGGGTCCCTGGGGTTCATAAGGTATTCAAAAAGCTTGAGGCAACCTTACCTGGTATCAGGAGTGAGTTCATGCCTCCTCTCAACGAAGGGGACCTTCTCTACATGCCTGTCCTGCTTCCGGGGGCTTCCCTTACGCAAGTAAAACAGGTCCTTACTAAGCAGACTTCGATCATAAAAAAGTTTCCCGAGGTCATCACCGTGGTGGGCAAATTGGGTCGAGCAGAGACGGCAACTGACCCAGCTCCCGTTGGAATGATCGAGTCGATCATTATCCTGAAACCCGAGGAGCAGTGGCGGCCCGGGATGACTAAGGCGCGACTGATAAAGGAAATCATTCACAAAACACAGATACCTGGCGTCACTCCTATCATGACCCAACCGATCCGGAATCGAATTGATATGCTTGCCACCGGAATTCAAACCCCGGTGGGAATCAAGATCTTTGGTTCAGGCTTGAAGGAGATTGAGAGGCTGGCTGTAGAGATTGAGAATGTCATCCGAGGGATTCCAGGTTCTGTAAACCCCTATGCGGAACGGGTGGGGAACAAGCCCTACCTGGAGATTGCGATAGATCGAAAGCAGGTAGCGAGACACGGAATCAACGTGGGGGATGTCCAATCACTTATCATGACTGCCATTGGAGGGATGAATATCACTACCACCGTTGAGGGGAGGGAACGGTATCCGGTTCGGGTAAGATACATGAGAGAGCTAAGGGACAATGTGGAAGGGATTGAGCGGATTTTTGTTGATTCCCCTTTTGGTTATAAAGTACCCCTTCGCCAACTTGCCAAAATTGTCAGAGTGCTCGGGCCTGCCAAAATTGCCAGTGAAAATACCCTGCTCTATGTCCGAATCTTTGTTGATGTGGATACAGAGACAACGGGTATTATTGATTTCGTGAAAAAGGCGGACCGAGTTATCAAGGAAACAGTTAGATTTCCACCTGGCTATTTTATCACCTGGAGCGGCCAGTATGAATATGAGATTGAGTCGAGAAAAAGGTTGATGACCGTTGTTCCTATCTGTATCTTAGCTATCTTTTTCCTTCTTTATGTGAAATTCAGGTCTCTGTCATCTGCATCTATACTCATTATGGCTCTGCCATTTGCCTTTATAGGAGGTATTTGGCTCCAGTTTCTGTTGGGGTACAAATTTTCCACCGCGGTATGGGTAGGGTATATTGCCCTCTTTGGCGTAGCGATTGAAGCAGGCGTGGTCATGGTGGAGTACCTTTTGCAAAAGGTAAAGAGTGAAGGCAGCAATAGACCCCTTAAAGAGATTATCGTCGATGCTGCTCTCCTGAGGGTGAGGCCCATTGTAATGACCACTGCTACCACAATCCTTGCACTCATGGCTGTGATGTTCTCCACTGGGACAGGCTCTGAGGTTATGAAGCCGATTGCCGTTCCTACGGTGGGGGGAATTCTCACTGCTACACTAACAAACCTCCTTTTAGTCCCTGTCTTATTCTACTGGGTGAATAAGAGGGGATACTCTGATACGAGAAACGAAGCAGATCGGCTTCTTGAAAAGACTACGGGGTCGAGCTCCTCGAATGAGCGCGGGGCACCCGAGTAAGTCTATTAAAGTGCAAGAGCGGAGGGTCTAAGTGGGGATTAACTCACCTTTCTCGAAAACTCCCACATATTGCACATGTTGTATAAGAGCTATTAGCCCCAAGAGTTATGCTTTCTGTCTCCTCCCTAGGAAGCGTTCTGCCTGTATGTCTTTTTCCAGTCCTCAAAATCCCAGGTTTCGAGAAATTTTTGAGCTACCCCTAGACCGTTTTGGAAAAGTGCCTCGCTGTCTTCTTGGCTAATATCAAAATCCGTAGTTTTAATCTCCTTTTCTATGCCTTTAACTGTGACAACAGTAGGAATACCCATGGTCCTTTGAAAGTCCCCCCTTGATTTGGAAATATGGTAATTATCATGGGCATCCATCATGGTACCAGCAAGGGCTTTCAAAAAGCTTACCGGATTGTTTATGGGATTTTTGTTGGGCCCCATTAATTTCCTGCTGTTTGGTTCCATGAGCTTGAATCCGAATGTAGGCCATGGTGGAGTGTTGGTGCCATCGTCCAAAAGCCAGATCGGATAGTTGCTCAATACCCCACCATCTACAATAAAATGGGTTCGCCCACTGCCATCCTGGAGTTTAACCGGTTCAAAGAATATGGGAATGCTCATGCTCATTCTTACGGCTCGCGAGATGCTGAATGTATCAGGGTTATAACCTAATTCTTCCAGGTCTCCGGGGAGCACGAGTAATTTCCTGTCCGTCAGATCTGCTGCAATTACCTGAAGTTTGTATTTATATTTCTTGGCTGTTTTCTTTTCTTGGTAATCAGGCATGATGATGTGGCCGAAAGTGATTTTCTTCTTGGCTCTCAGCAAGGTATCAAGCCAGTTCTCGAAAAACTCACCTTCATAAATGCCGTATTCAAATCCGATACTTAAACCCTTCCCAAGAAAGCCGAGCTTGTCAAGCAACCCTTCATCCTTAAAATTACTATAGTTGAGCTTCTTAAGCTCTTTCTTAATTTCTGCTGCCTTGTAGCCCACTGCCAGGAGTGATGCTACAATCGCCCCTGCGGAGGTACCTGCCAGATTTTCAAACTCGTAACCTGCCTTCTCAATCTCTGACACCGCACCAACCAAACCTATGCCCTTAACACCTCCTCCTTCAAAAACTGCATCGGTTTTTTTTGCCATAATTTCCTCCTTTTCTGAGGTCAATTCTGTTTAAAGTCATCAAAAACGGGGTGTGATGGTATATTTCCCGTATCATTAGATACCATATCCGGACACATAACCAACTACTAGGTGTCTATATAACCCAAGATCTTAACATTTATCCGCCAGACTTACGGCGGATTTAGGTCAAGCCCGCCCTGGCGCGGTGTGATCATGACAAGCTATTGTCCATTTAACACTAAGTGAACGGGAGCTATAAAGTTGAACCGTTGCATGCCAGGTCTGGGCCAGGGTTTATGCGGTAAAATGAAATCACGATTCTATAGGGACTTCGAAATTCGAAATTCGAATATCTAAATCCCTGGCCCAGACCTGGCTTTCAAGGAACGCGGACCTGAACTTGAGTTGCGAAATACTGCAGCGACCACACTATGGCCCAGCGACATCGCGCCTCCCGATCCCGTCCCGGTCTCGGGACGGGGAGGGCAGGCCTAAACAAATTCCAAATTCAAATGTTCTAAATCCAAAACCATTAAATAGTTCCTTGCTAAACCCCAAACATGTTTTGGTAATTTGGATTTTGATATTTGATATTGTTTAGAGTTTAGGATTTAGTGCTTAGTATTTTCCCCTTATTCGATATTAGGATCTATTTATTTCCTCATTCCTGGTCGGTTTGCCCGTCCCGGGCCGGTACGGGCCGGGGAGGCGAAGCTTCGCTAGTCATTAATGCATAAGCTCCCAATCTGAACAAACGTTTCGGGGTACCTATGGACCTCTTTGGGGATTAGGGATGCCCTGCAGGATCCGCCGCCGCACCCTCTTTTCTTTTTTCCCTCTCCTCTAACCTTCTCCGAAGCCCGGCAAATGATGACAGCAAGTCGTGCCAAAACGGGGCACCAAAACTGATGAGAAGGCCCGACATAAAGAGACCGAGAAGCTTATTAAAAAAAGCACCCCACCCTTTAAACACTGCGGCTAGCTTTTCCTGTGTCCAGCCCAGGCTGAGTCCGGCCTTGTCTAAATCTTCGGTTAGTTTCGATAGGTTTGCCTCTGCCTCTTTGATGACTGGCCGCACGCTCTTTATTTCTTCTCCTTCTTTTTGCTCTATCTGTTCAGACATCAGTTGCATCTGTCTGTCAATGACTTCGACCTGGGCAACGAGTTTTCCACGAACCATGGCATTTTTTGACAGAGAAGCATACATACCCAAGAAATCGGCATTAATAAGTACCGCGAGCACCAGACCCCAGATGAGGGTATGACGGCGGAGCCTCGTTTCATATACCTCGGTCATCTTTTCCGTTGTGTTCACATACATGGTCTCGATTTTACCTTTTAGGGTGCCAAGGTGCTCTCTGATTCCGTCAATCTTCTTCTTAGTTGTACCCTCGGGCAGTTGATCAGCGAATTCTTGCTGCAGTTTTCGAACAGATTTTTTCTCCATGAACTTTTCTAGACTGTCTACGACTTCTTCTAGCTGTTTCTGGTCAAGGCGGCGAAGACCAATTTCTCCTTTCTTAAACGGAACAGTCCCATGCCTTTGGTCCAGGAAATTCAAATATTTTGCCTTTTTTTCCAGATAGGGGATCAGATACTTGGAAGTATTTTCCCCAACAAATGTCTTCATCTCCTCAGCAACAACCCGCGCCTTGATACTGAAAAGCCGTTTAATCAGGCTCATCAGGTACTTATGAACCATGCTCAGAATCAAAAACACAACACCAAGAGAAATCATAACATCCAGTGTTTCAAACATGATTAGTACCCCCTCTTTTTAGACGATGATTGAAAATAGCGTTTGTAAGAGAACTTAGGGCTTCGCCCCAATTGGAATATTGGAATACTGGAATAATGGGTTTTGGGGAATGCGATGTTGTTTTTAGTGGCAAGATAACTCCTGACAGAGGAGTTACTACATCTAAAGGTCCCTCCATAATCCCGCTAAAGATGGGATCTTCAACATTCCAATACTCCATTGTTCCATGCCCGCCTGCCACCGCGAGGCACGAGCGGGCAGGTACGAGGCAAAAAACACTAAGCCTCAAACAACCCACCTAATTTCAGTGAGTTGTAGAAATTCCGAGGCGTTTTAATTATACATACACAACGAGACCCAAAGCAAAGTCTTTATAAGCTTAAGAGCGAAACCCCTATGCAGAAGGTAAGGCCTGTATGGACACTGTGGTGCTATAAAATGCTGCCATATTTCCAGAGGTGGAGATGAGGTCTTGCACTAACGGCGGTATTTTTACCTTTGCTATTATTCCACAGTTTTCGGGACAGTCTGCCGGGGATGTCGTTATAACCGCTTTCTCCATTTCATCAATCTCCATACTGGGCGTAAAAAAGAATCAATGCTGGCAGCCAGCGCTATTGGAATCAAAGAGCGGATTTTTTGTACCATAGTCTACCCAATATTTGGCCAGCGATCATTCCAAGGTTTCATCTGCTCAAAGGCATGGGAGGCCTGGAGCACCAGATCATCCCTGTGCCGGGGTCCGATGATCTGTAAACCTGCAGGAAGACCGTTTTTGGTGAGACCTGCAGGCACTGAGGCGGCAGGGTGGCCGGTCAGATTAAAGGGATA
>JAUVXZ010000037.1 GCA_030603345.1 Pseudomonadota bacterium | reverse complement strand
GATTTGATGCCTCTTCTGACTGTTCCTTCTTTGAGCCTTTTTCATCTTGTCCGGAGCCTTTCTTCTTCTTTTTCTCTTCGTCCTCTTCAATCCCTATCTTCTTGGCAGTTTCAAATTCCTGGACCTTTACCATATCCTCTTTTTTCTTCTCCTCTGTTTGCTGGGCAACAAATTGTTGGTTCAACTCCAGATTCTGCTTTCTGACATTGTGCACCTCTTTCACAGCATTTCCCTGCCCCAGGACGATATTCATGTCTGTTGTGCTTGCCATTTCTTCTCCTACCTGGCAAATGAGCAGTGTTGGTTGTTACTTGTCAGCTTTTAGTCGAAAGAAACAAGTAAATCGACCACGCATCAAAAAAACAGGGCATTCGCTCTGTTCCATCTCAGTGTTCAGAAATGCCATTTACCTCTGGCAACGGGCTGCTCACAGAGCCCGAAAATCAAATAGCCAGAAATTTTGTTACATATACTTTATGAACCTCCCCGGTAGACAAGGCACTATTTACTCCGCCGATTATGAGCTTCTTCAGGCTTTCTAAGGGAGGAACCTCCTTTCTCTTGCTGATCTCCTCGGTCAATATGTCGTAAATGATTCCCCTAAACTCCTTTTTCTTGTCCGTCATTTGTCTCTTTATTTCTTTATTCGGCAATTTAAAGGAAATACTTAAAGAGATATACGTGAATTCCCTGTTCTCTGGAATGGGAATAATAAATGAATCAAAGAGCAGTACTCGCTCTTCAGGGCCTGAGATCCTGGCAAGGGGGACCGGCTCGCTGTTTTGCTTCGGTAATCCTTTAGATTTTTCCTCTTTCAGATGAAGGTATCCTATTCCTATCAGAACACAGAGCCCGATTGTGCTCACTACCCACAACCCTTTTTTACCGCCCCCTCTCCTGTCTGGGTGATGAGCATTTTTCTCCCCTGGAATCGGTTTCGTTTCGGTGTCATCTGATTCATCTAGTTCATTTGCAGAGAATTCTTCCTCTTCAGGACCTTCTGAATACTCCTGTTCTGAGATTGCTCCAGTCTGTTCTTCCCCCAATTCATCTAATTCACCTCCATTGAGTCCCGCTGCATTTTCATCGTGCTCTGGAGAAACCATGATTAACCTTCGTAATAGGATCTGAGTTTTGATCTCAAACGAATTATTGCCTTTGAGTGAATTTGAGAAATTCTTGACTCTGTTAGACTGAGCACCCTGGCTATTTCCTTTAATGTCAATTCCTCATAGTAATAGAGTGCTACAACCAACTGCTCCTTTCCTGAAAGCTCTGAAAGGACCTGAGAAATAGCATTCTTCAGTTCTTTTACCTTTAATGCATCAAAGGGGGAAGGACCATCCGAGGCCTGTTTGGTGAATGCTGGGGCAGACCCATCTGGCATAATCTTATCAAGGCTGAGCAGACTCACACCCTGGGCTCTGCTGACCATCTTGTAATAGGTATCAATATCAATATCAAGCTCTTGGGCAACCTCGGCATCGTCTGGTTCCCTACTAAGTCTGGAATTCAGGCTCAGCATAGCATCCTCAATCCGATGAATATCCTTCCTGACAGACCGGGGAATCCAATCCATTTTTCTCAACTCATCCAATATGGCCCCCCGAATCCTGTGCTCTGCGTAAGTCTGAAACTTAATCCCCATCTCTGAGTCAAATTTATCAAGGGCATCGAGCAACCCGACTATCCCTGCACTGGTCAACTCTTCTCTCGATACATTGGGGGGTACCCTGACCGCCATCCTGCCGGCAATATATCTTACGAGGGGGGCATATTTAACGACAAGCTCTTCTCTGAGCTTTGGATCCACTTTCCCCTGTTCTATTTCGTAGCCCTGTTGATATCTATTAATCTCTGCCTTCATTCCCTTGACCCGGCATTCCTGCCATAAGTCTTTTCCAGAAGAATTTGATATTACCATCAATTGGTCTTCTATCTGTCTGCTTAACAAGATAATGAGCCAGCTCTTTAAAGCTCTTACTTGACGATGACTCAGGGTAACAACATACTACCGGTTCCCTTCTCGTCACCGACTCTTGCAAACAACTATCCCATGGGATAAATCCGGCATAATCTATTGATATGCCGCCCATAAAGCGTGCCACAACCTTGCTCAGGTTCTGATACACTGACCGTGCCTCTTTTTCATCTTCGACCATATTTACCAAAAGAAGAAAGCTCTTCGTTCCGTGCTCGCGGAACATCACCTTCATAAGGGCATAGGCATCGGTGATAGAGGTGGGTTCTGGGGTTACAATGACTATCCTTTCTTGCGCTGCCAGATTGAAATAGATAACATTTGAGGAGATCCCTGCACCGGTATCGATCAACAAGATATCAAAGTTGTTATTCAAGGTATCAAATTCATTGAGGAGGTTTATCTTCTGGCCTTCTGTCAGGTGCACCAATTCCTGCACACCTGAACTGGCGGGCATGACTGCAACGCCTTCCGGCCCGGTAAGGATGATCTGAGATAGCCCTTTTTCACCTTTTATGACCTCCGCAATGGTGTGCTTGGGATTAAGACCAAAGATAATATCAATATTCGCCAGCCCCAGATCGGCATCAAAGATTAAGACCTTTTTCCCCATCCTTTGACATGCAATAGCTACGTTACCGACTGCATTTGTTTTCCCCACACCACCCTTGCCACTCGTAATGGCAATGACCCTGGGTTTGGTTTGTGACGAAAATGATTGAGATCGGTTATCCCTTCTCAGCCGGTAAATTTTATCAGATTTTCCCTTTACCATCCTTCTTAACCCTGTTGCCTGATCCATCGATTCATTCTCCAGTGAAAAATAGATTAATTTTCATTCAATAAGAGTTGTAGGATTCTCCCCTTATGTGCCCTCTCAATATCCTCTGGTACATTCTGCCCCGTAGTAAGGTAGGAAATAGGTGCCTGTAGTCTCATTATCTGGTTTATTACTGATCCACAGGTTTCTGTTTCATCTATCTTGGTAAATATATAGCTTTGAAATCCGAGGGGGCTGAAATTAAGAGCTGTCTGGTTCATCTCCGACTCAGTAGTTGCAACGCTCAAAAGGAGATGGGAACTTATTGCCAAATCATTGGTCATCATCTTCTTAAGTGCCTCTATCCTGTCCGTATCATACTGGCTCTGGCCTGCGGTATCGATCAACACAGCATCGGCCGTTTCCATTCTCTTCAGGGCAAAAAGCAAATCTTTTCTCGTAAATGCTGGAAAACAAGGTATACCTAAAATATGCGCATAGGTCTTGAGCTGTTCCATAGCACCTATCCTGTAGTTGTCTATAGAGACTAGGCCCACCTTTTTCCCTGCCTTAAGCATGAGCTGTGCAGCGAGCTTTGCAATGGTAGTAGTCTTTCCCACGCCGGTTGTCCCGACAAAGGCCGCAACTACCTGCCTTTTATCTGTTGGTGTAAAGGGATCTCTTAGCTCGATTACCTCCATAATCTCTTTGATCGCTCTCTCACGGATATCTTTCACAGGGGCAGCCGACACTCCATCAAGTGCGCCAGCCTTTTCCAGGAAGAGCTTGGCATAATGATCCTTAACGCCGCCCCTGATCAGTTGCGCATAGAGGTTGGTGAGAGCGGGATTCAGTATTATTCTTTCGAATGTGCCACCAGAATTATTCAAAAGATAGACCATTTCTCTAATACTCATCAGTTCTGATTTTACTTCCCGCAAAGGACTCAGATTGGTGTTAGAACTGTGATCTCCTGCTGGTACTGCGGCAATCTCAAACAGACTGTTTTCACCCTTTTCCCCCAATTTCTTCGTTGAAAGTATCATGGCTTCCGGACCCAAAACATTCCTAACCATAGCCACGGCCTCTTTAATTGTGCCTGCCTGGTATTTTCTAACCTGCATAGCCTGAGTTCACCTCTCCAATGGATTGAAATCTTATGTCACTTAGTAGCTCACTCTGAGACAACACTATCAAAGAAGGAATAAACTGTTCTACTAATTGCTTTAGATGCCTTCGCACTGTCGGCGATGTGAGAAGAATCGGTTGAATATTCTTTGCCATAGCCTTTTCTGCCTCCTCTTTGATAGAGGCAAGAATTGGATCTACAACCTTTGGGTCAACAGAGAGATACGAACCGTGTTCCGTCTTCTGTATGCCTTTAAGGAGTATATCTTCTACATCCTGAGCCATGGTTATCAGTTTCAGCACCCCATCTTCTCCCATGTGAGGGCTGATAATAGATCTGGAAAGCTTGTGCCTCACGTATTCGGTTAAGAGCTCCGGGTCCTTTGTCAGGGGGGCATAGTCGGCGAGGGTCTCTACAACGGTTAATATGTCCCTGATAGAAATGCGCTCCCGTAACAGATTTTGTAAGACCTTTTGCACACCCCCTAAGGAAAGAAGATTTGGCACTAACTCCTCAACCGCCTTCGGATATGACCTGCTCAGATTATCAAGCAAGTTTTGAACCTCTTGCCTGCCCAACAATTCTGAGAGGTGCTTTCGAAGGACTTCGGTCAGATGGGTGGCCATAATCGTAACACTATCAACCACCGTGTAGCCGGCAAGCTTTGCTTCTTCTTTGGTTGCCTCCGGTATCCAAACAGCAGGCAGATTAAATGAAGGCTCCCGTGTTTCTATTCCCGCAATTTTTCGGGTAGCATCTCCGGGGTCCATAGCCAAATAGTGATTCACCATCAATTCAGCGCCCGCTATCCTCACCCCTTTCAGCAAAACCTGGTACTCAGCTGAATCTAGTTGGAGATTATCTCTGATATGGATCGGTGGTATTACCAAACCCATGTCAATGGCAAACTGTCGTCTGATTGATCGAACCCTATCCAGAAATTCTCCACCCTGCTCTCTATCAACCAGGGGGATGAGGCCATACCCTACTTCCAGTTCAAGAGGGTCAACCAGCAGCAGATGCTCCACCGGTTCAGGCCCCATCTCCACCTTCTCCTTCTTCTTTGTTGCAATCTCTTTTTCCTTCAATGCCTGGCTTCTCCTGCTCGCAAGGTACACGCTGCTCGCAACGAGTATGGAGAGTACTATGAACGGTACGTGTGGTAAGCCAGGAATAAGCCCGAAAAAGAAGACAGTGAACGCAGCAAGATAGATAGCCTTTGGATAACCAAAGAACTGCTTGCCGAATTCCTTTCCCATGGTGTCTTCTGATGCTGCCCTGCTGACCACTATACCGGCGGCAGTTGATATGGTGAGTGCAGGGATCTGTGATACGAGCCCATCACCGATAGTCAAAAGAGTATAGGCCTGGGCAGCGTCAATAGCAGACATCTTTTTTTGAAGTACCCCGATAACAAATCCGCCAATAATATTAATCAGGGTAATAATTATCGCTGCGATTGCGTCTCCTCTCACAAATTTCGCTGCACCATCCATTGCTCCATGGAATTCAGCCTCCCGTGCAATCGTGCTTCGGCGCCGCTTTGCTTCATCCTCATCTATCAGCCCGGCGTTTAGATCTGCATCAATGCTCATCTGCTTTCCAGGCATGGCATCAAGGGTGAATCGCGCAGCAACCTCAGCGATCCTGGTCGCGCCCTTGGTAATAACCACAAAATTAATAATAACCAGGATAGTAAAGATGATCATGCCTACTACGTAATCTCCTCCGACCACAAAACTTCCAAAAGACTTGATAACCTTCCCTGCTGCCAGAGGCCCCTCGTTGCCATGGAGCAGTATCAAACGAGTAGATGCCACATTGAGGGAAAGCCGAAACAGGGTCACCACCAAAAGCAGTGAGGGGAATATGGAAAAATCCAGGGGTTTGAGTGAATACATGGCAATCAGGAGGATAGTTATCGCCAGGGTGATATTCAGCGCTAGAAGGAAATCCAGGACCATAGGCGGTAGCGGGATAATCATAACCACCAGGACCGTAACCACCCCAACAACGGTCAGCATCTCACTGACAGCGGCAGGACTCGATTTTGATTCTACGACATCTTCCATCATAAGTGCCTAAAGTGTGCTAAAGTCTGCTAAAGTGCCTAAAGTTACTAATGCCTACTGCTTACTCCCTACTGCCTATTAAGTGCCCAAAGTGTAATCCCTCAATCCCTAAATTCCTTAATCCCTAAATTCCTAAATCCCCAAATTCCTCAATTTCCGCTACCTGCGTGTGCATACTTTCCCTTCAACTTGTAAATATATGCCAAAACCTCGGCAACAGCCTGATACAGGGCAGGTGGTATTTCTTCACCGATTTAAACCAAGGAATAGAGGCTGCGCGCAAGATCTTTATTCTCTAAGATAGGGATATCATGTTTTGCTGCTAATTCTCTGATTTTTGCGGCTATTTTTCCTGAACCTTTTGCGAGCAATCGAGGTGCCCCCATGGAAGAATTATCATACTTTAAGGCAACTGCAAGGGTGGTGGGGTTGGTTATCACCACATCCGCCTGCGGAACCGCCTGCATCATCCTCCTTCTCGCCATCTGCATCTGAATGCTCTTTATCCTTGATTTGATCAAGGGATCACCCTCTGTTCTTTTGAATTCGTCCTTCACCTCTTTCTTACTCATCTTGATCTTCTTCTCAAACTCCCATTTCTGGAATGCATAATCGATGACTACGAGAAAGATCATTGCCAGGGTACACCTGATAAAGATCTTGAAAATCGCGAGGAGGATATAAATCACGATTGAATGCACTTCCATCTCCCCCAAAGAGGGAAGGTTTTTCATCTCACCCCTTAAGGTCCAATAGGCTATCCCCCCGACGATGGCTAACTTTAACAAGCACTTGAATAATTCCATAAACGATTGCTTGGAGAAAAGCCTGCCAAAACCCTTGATGGGGTCCAATTTTGACAACTTGGGCTTGATCAATTCACCGGAAAACATAAAGCCCACCTGCATGATATTTGAAAGCACGGCTGCAATAACAATGGCCGCCAAAAGAGGGCTGATTGTTAAGATAAATGAGGTGATCATCTTTTCACCAAATACCATGAGATCTGCTAAACTAAGATCATGCAAAGTGGGAAGAGAAAATGCCCCTTTCATGATAGTCTGGATCTGTGAATACATATAGGATCCAAACACTGTTAAGGTTATGAGACCGGTCAGGAGTACAGCCACTGAAGGCAACTCCCTGCTTTTTGCTACCTCTCCCTTCTTTCGGACATCTTCTCTCTTCCGTGGAGTTGGTTGTTCGGTTTTTTCCTCAAAACTCTTTTCAGCCATCACTTACACCTTTAACCAGGACATGGTATTCACCAGCACAGAACCAAGACCGCCCAGATATTTCTCCATAGATCTCAAAAGCACGTTTAAACATATGCCAAAGAATAGAAGTCCTATGACTATCTGCACAGGAAATGCGACAATCATAATGTTCATTTGGGGCATAAGCTTTGTAATGAGACCAAAGGCAACCTTGGTAAAGAGAAGGGCGGCAATAGCTGGCGCCCCGATTTTTATGGCTATAGCAAACATGTCGCTGGAAGTAAGCACAATTGTTTGAAATATTTGTCTGTTTAAGCCCAGTGAACCCACGTTTATGATCTCAAAACTCTCCCTCATTGCACTCAGGAGTATATGGTGGCCATTCAAAACGAGGAAAAGCACCATGGCCACCAGGTATGCCATATTGGAGAGGATTGAGATCTGCATGCCGCTTTGTGGGTCTAAGATGTTGGTTATGGCAAAGCCTGTTTGAAAACCCACCAGCTGACCCATCATCCTAACCCCCTCAAAGAACATCTGAACGAGCAACCCCAAAATCATACCAATAATCAATTCCGAAAATACTACCTGCACCATTCCCCACACGGTATGAGGAAAGGGTCCCATCTTATCACTTATGACAGGGTAGAGAATCACGGTGATAACGAGGGCCAGTCCGACCTTAACAAGAACCGGAATGACCCGTGCACTAAAGAAGGGAAACATGAACAGAACCACACTGACCCTTATCAGTATCAGAAAGAATGCTTCACATTCTTGATATGATTGAGGAAATAGTTCCATTGAAAGTGCCTAAAGTGCGCTAAAGTGCCTAAAATTTAAAGTGAACTAAAGTGCCTAAAGTTACTAATGCCTACTGCCTATTAAGTACCCAAAGTGTAATCCCTCAATTCCTAAATCCCTAAATTCCTTAATCCCCGCCCGCCACGCCTGAGTCCCGCAGAGCGGGACGATGGCGGGCAGGCCTCAATTCCTAAATTCACAATCCCTAAATTCACAATTCCTAAATCCCCTCCCCTGTTCATCTGAAACGAGCAACCAGTAACCAGTAACGAAACAAACCCACCTATCTTATATAATTGGGTATCTGCTCAATCGTAGTGGAAGCAAAGTGCATCAAATGCTCGAGCATCCAGCTTGCAAAATACAGGAGTGCTATCAATACGACCAATATCTTTGGCACAAATGTCAGGGTCATCTCATGGATCTGGGTCACAGCCTGAAAGATGCTTACCAGTAATCCCACAGCAAGCCCCAGACCAAGCATGGGCATGGCCACCAGTATGGTGACCTTAATCGCCTCCTGTGCAAATGTAACCACAAAATCCGGCGTCATATCTACCCACCCATAAAACTCTTTACCATTGAACCGACAATCAGATGCCAGCCATCCACCAAAACAAAGAGCATGAGCTTAAAGGGAAGCGATATGAGGATTGGTGGAAGCATCATCATCCCCATGCTGAGCAAAACGCTCGCCACAACCATATCTATAATCAAGAAAGGTACGTATAGGACAAATCCGATAATAAAAGCAGTCTTGAGCTCACTGATAACAAAGGCTGGGATGAGAACAGATGTGGGGATATCTGCCGGATTGTTCGGTTTATTCCTGCCTGCCATCTTAACCAAGAGGGCTAGATCCTTTTCCCGTGTCTGCCTAAACATAAACTGTCTGACGGGATCAATAGCCTCCTTCAGGGCAACCTCTTGGGAGATCTCTTCATTCAGGTATGGCTGCAATGCATTACTATTAACCTTCTGCCAAACAGGCATCATAATAAAGAAGGTCAGGAACAAGGCCAGCCCCGCAATGATCTGGTTAGAAGGAGTTTGCTGGGTACCCAGGGCATGTCGTAGAAAGGCAAAAACTACAGCCAGTCTGGTGAAGGATGTCATCAGCATGAGGATGGCTGGCGCGAGGGAAAGAACGGTTAACAGAAACACGATCTGGAGCAACACGGAGATATCACCAGGACCCTCTCCCTTTTCTACGCCTATATGCACTTTCGGAAAGAGGAAATCGGCGGCAGAGGCTCCCCCTATACATAGAAGGTAAACAGCTACACAGAGGATAAGAAAAAAAAGCACCCTTTTCGCTGTGTTATTCCTGGATCTCCTGATGTTTTGTGTTCCCGTTTCTTTCACCCGTTTCTCCTGGTGCATCACCTAGTTTCGTTAGGAATGTTATACTGCCTGGTGCAATACCCAACACTATCTTTTCACCTGAAATCTCTATGACCTCAATCCGCTCCTTTGGCGATAGATGCAGCGAAGAGAGGATCTTAATGAGTAAATCACCCTTTACCCCTCGGCTCACAAACAGAAATCTTTTCATGAAGTAGAGGAGTAAAATCAAGAGACCAAGCACGATGGCAAGCATTGCTACTGTTTTAAGGCCCGTGCTGATCAGGTTCAATCCAGATATTCCATCCATGAAAAGTGCCTAAAGTTTAAAGTGAACTAAAGTGCCTAAAGTTACTAATGCCTACTGCTCGCTCCCTGCTGCCTAATAAGTACCCAGAGTGTAATCCCTAAATCCCTAAATCCCTCAATCCCTAAATTCACAATCCCCGCCCGCCTCGCCTGAGTCCCGCAGAGCGGGACGATGGCGGGCAGGCCTAAATCCCATTGCCTCTTTCCCGTATTGATCTGAGACGAGAAACCAGCAACCAGTAACCAGTAACGAAATATCTCATGAGCCAAGAGACTCAACCCTCTCCACAGGGCTGACAATATCAGTTACCCTTATGCCAAATTTTTCATCGGCAACCACAACCTCACCCCTGGCAACCAATTTGTCGTTTATATATATCTCGAGCCGTTCGCCCACGGGTTTATCTAACTCGATTATGGATCCTTGCCCCAATTGGAGCACATCATCTACCAGCATCTTGACCCTACCTAACTCCACCGCCACATCAAGAGGGATGTCAAGAACGAGATCAAGATCGCATTTTTCATATGGTCCGGACTCATTCTTTTGCGCTGTTCCTGTCTGTTCATTTTCTTGTGATGCCTCTTTGTGGCCATTATCTGTTACCGTATCAGTGTCGTTCATTACCTACTCCTTGTTAACTCTTTCACTTATTCTTATCGCCTGCTTATTGCTACGCGTGCCTGGAAAACCCTTAAATTTGGGAATATCCTCTACACTCACGATGATTAAATCGTTTACCCCTTTCTCAAGCGGTATCACATCATCAACCTTTATCTCCAGCAGCTCCCTGCCAGTAATCTTTGTCATGCCTAAGGTGCACCGCACATTTATTGCCAGTTCCTTTATCTTTTCCTCAATGTGTTTTCTCCCCCTTTGATCTACTTCCACCTTTTCATTCTGAAGCCCTTGCCTCAGTTTCTCCCGCAGAGGCTCAATACTGGAATGGGGAATACAGATGGTCATGTTTCCTGCGGCATTCCCAAGCTCCACCGTGAACTTATTCACCATCACCGAATCGGTAGGTTTAGCTATGGCAGCAAACTGTGGATCCATTTCCGAGCGTGCTAAGACCATCTTTATCTTATGAACATCTGACCATGCGTGCTCTAGGTCGCCAAGTATTATGCCAATTACCTTTTCTATTATTCTTGTCTCAATGGGAGTAAAGTCTTTTCCTTCAGGTTTTACCTGACCACCGCCCTTTCCCCCAAAAAAGGTATCAACAAAGGCAAACACCAGGGGGCCTTCCATAACGAGCAGGCCAAATCCCTTAAGAGGCGCCATCTTGAAGATATTCAAACTTGATGGAAGGGGAATGGAATGAGAGAATTCGTCAAACGGAACTGATTCAGCGGAAGATATGGTTACATCTATAACCGACCTTGTGGCAGCGGAGAGACTTGCCCTTGAAAAACCAACAAACCTTTCATTAATAGTTCCCAACGCAGGCATGCTGGCAAGTGAGGGTCCAGCTTGTGAGGTAAAATCATATACCTTCAGCCCCTCACCTCTTTCAGGAGTATCCGTCTCGGTTTTGACCTTACCGTCACTTATCCCGTTAAGGAGAGAGTCAACCTCATCTTGCGATAATACGTTTCCCATAGTGTAACCTATTGCACCACAAATTCGGTAAAATAGAGTCTCTGAACAATTCTCCCACCAAGGGCGTGGTTGATCCTGGAGAGGAGTGCCTGTTTCAATTCAAGCTTCCCCTCCATGGTACTGATCTCACTGAATGATTGGCTGGAAAGAAGCAGGAGGATGGTGTCCCTCAGCTCCGCGGTATAGCTTGATACCATCCTCTTCTCTTCTTCATCACAAACCTCCAGCGCAAGGGTAATCTTTAGGTATCTCCTACCGACTCCTTCTCTATCCGCTAGATTGACGATAAATGACTCAAGGGGAAAAACGATCTTCGCCTCATCCTTCTTTTTGTTAGCATCAGCTTTGGTAGTCTGGGTCTCTTTTATGTTTTTGTATCTATTGCTTTTAAAGTAGTTCCAACCCACATAGCCGCCAGCTCCAAGAACCACCATCATGACTCCCAAGATTATGAACTTGTGAAAAGATTTCTTGGGCTGTATCTCTTGTTGAGCATCCATCTCTTCTGCCATTTAAACCCCCTGTAGATGTTTGAAGATTATCTCCACCCTCCTGTTTGAGGCCCTGTTTTTTGGAGTATCATTTGGCTGGAGAGGCCTCGAGGGGCCGTAACCCCCAGCAGAAAAGCGTGATGGTGAGAGCCCCCTTTGCTCCAGAAAATATTCCAGAACAGAAAGCCCCCGAAAAGCCGAAAGCTCCCAGTTTGATACGAATATCTGACTGTGAATTGGGATATTATCCGTATGACCCATAACAAGAACATGATTGGGGCAGCCATCTATAGCCTCGGCGAGTAAGTCCAGAACAGGGAATGCCTCATGTTTAATTCTGGCCTCTCCCGAATCAAACAGGATGTTTTCCTGAAAGGAAAAAACAATACCTCTCTCATCATCGGTTATCTCTATTAACACACTCAGATCCTTAAACCTCTGCTCGGGGTCTTCACCTGATTTAATCAACGGTATGAAAAGATCCGTAAGAAGCCTCCGATCAATCATATAGGAGGTATGAGTCTCACTGTATTCTTGAATAAAATTGGCTAGATCAGTAATCCCCCTGGTTCCAGCTAATTCAAGCACACCAACCGCCTCTTTAAGATACATAAATATCTCTTTCAGCTTCTTTTTATCCATAGATGAAATGGTAAGAAGCATTACAAAAAAGGTTAGCAAGATCAGCAGCAGGTCCGAAAAGGTTACCATCCACCTATTGGGATCCATGTGTTGACCGTCGGCGCCACGATTTCTTCTTCTGTGCATACTTAGAAAATCCTGAAGTCAAAATCCTTATAGGTAAAGATACCTGCCGGTTTCTTCTTAAGAATCCTTTTCACGTACAGTGGTGCCCGAAAATTCAAAACAATATCCACCCTTCTGTTTTGGGCCCTCGACTCCCTGGTGGCATTTGAGGCAATTGGGTTATTGCTGCCCCGTCCGTAGGCAGAGAGCCTCTCAGGGGCGATCTTACCCTTTGAAACGAAATACTTGAGGACCTGAATTGCCATGAGACTTGAAAACTCCCAATTTGATTTAAAGCCCATTCCCTCACCGGGCCTATTATCGGTATACCCGACGATCTTTACCGGATAGTCTCCCTTTCTCGTAATGTGGCAGAGCTCATCGAGCACATGATATGAAGACGGTTTGAGCCTGGATTTATCCTTTCCAAAGAGGACTCTCTCATTAATAGTGATTACCTCCCTACCCTCGCCCGATTCGATTTTGACCTGGCCCACCATGGTTTTTTCCAGAAGAGATAATAGTTCAATAATCTTGACCCTCTCTTGGGTCATGTGAGCAAAAGGTGTCATGATCGACTCACCGGTCCCTGAGGGCGATAAACCACCGTGAAGCCTGCCAAAAGGACCCATGAGTGAACCTATGGCCAATATCTTTTTTTGCTCATCTATTACCGCTATGGAGTTGAGCAAAATAAAAAAGGTCAAAAGAATGAGAAAGAGCGACACAGTCATAAGCAATCCCACGTTCAGTCTGATGGGCTCATCATCTCTATCTCTCTTCTTTCCAGCCATACCTACAATTACTCCCGCTGATTAGGAGGTATAAAGGCCTGGAGTTTCTGCTCAAGGATTCTGGGGTTATCGCCGTTTGAAAGGGATGCTATCCCCTGAATCGCCATTTCATTTGTCAGTACCTCTTCCTTACTCCGGGTTCTCAGCTTTCCCGCGATGGGCAAACACACGATGTTGGCCATTATTGAACCGTAAAAGGTGGTCAGCAAGGCCACAGCCATAGCCGGGCCAATCTTACTGGCGTCATCCATGGTCTGAAGCATCTGCACCAATCCTATAAGGGTCCCTATCATTCCCAAGGCAGGAGAAAATGTTCCCATAGTGGTAAAAATCTCTGCACCCAGTTGGTGTCTGCTTCTGACAAAATCAATCTCTGTTTCGAGGATCTCACCGATCTCTTGCGGCTCCAATCCGTCGATAGCGAGTTGTACCCCTTTTCTCAAGAATTCATCACTTACATCCTTTATATCGTCCTCAAGAGTCAAGATTCCCTCCTTGCGGGATTTCTTGGCAAAGGTAACAAACCGCTTGATGAGTTCAGTTACGGATATCTTTTTGGCAAAAAGTGCTTTCTTAACGACCTTGAAGACCCCTAACACATCCTTTACGGGATAGTTAATCATTGTCGCCCCAAGCGTGCCGCCCACAACAATCATTAAAGCAGGGATATTGATAAAGAGTTGGATCCCACCACCCATGGAAATGGCAATACACATAAGGCCAAATGCAGAAATAACACCTAAGATGGTGGCAATGTCCATAATACCTCCTCAAGATGTTCGTTGCTCATTGTTAGTGGTCCGCCGCTGAAATCATTCCTGTTGTCGTAACCACAGCTACTGGAGGTTGGTCGAATATTTCCCCACCCATGTCCTTGTTCTGTTAAAACCAGACCGCTGACACAAGACCACTCACACTTCAGATATAGAGCAACCTTTGTGCCATTCTTTTGGGTAATGTAATATATTTCGTGGAGTGAAAAAAGTGAGGTATTACAAGAGGATATGAATGCTCAACCCGCGTGTGAAGCATTTTATCGACACGCTCGCGTCAAGGAGAGAGGCAGATGTCAAGATCTTGACATCTGCCTCTTTGATGCTACCTCTTCAGATTGATTAACTCCGCGAGCATCTGGTCGGTCACGGTAATGATCTTAGAATTTGCCTGGAACCCCCGTTGTGTGGCGATCATCTTGACAAATTCCGTGGCGATATCCACATTCGACTGTTCCAGGGAGTTAGGTGCGATGCTACCCAATCCATTGGTCCCAGGTCTGGCGGTAATGGGCACACCACTCAGTCTCGTCTCTCTATAGAGGTTTCCGCCTTCCTTATGAAGACCCTGAACATTTTGAAACTTGGCCAGGGCCACCCGATACAGGGGGATAACCTCACCATTGGAGTATTGACCCGTGATGGCGCCATCCGTTCCAACAGTAACCGACTGCAGGTCTCCTGCGCCATAGCCAGTAGCCGACTGAAAGATCGTTGTGGAAGAGACTGCAAACTGGGTTGTGGAAAGGGAATCGTTGAGCCAAGCACCGGCACCGCTGCTGTAAACAGAACCAAAATCAAGTTCTACGCTCAGAGGCGACCCGCCTAGGAAATCCGGAGCAAGGGTGAAATAGCCGTCGGTAAGATCAGTTAGTTCCGACCGTGGTGTCCAGTTTGGGCCGCCTGTTTCGGCAAGATCATAGTCAGTTTGATGGGTAAACTCCCAGAAATTAATATCGGTAATGACACCGGAACTGGCGTTAAATACAATTTCCCCTCGCCCCAGCATGCCCACTCCGTTGTCACCAAGCCCTAGGCGTGTTTGGGCCCCTGCCCGATTATCTTCGTCCGGGTTGCAGGTGACAATGAATTCCCACGTGGAACCGGTACCCACATCATAGTACACGGTCAGATCGTGCGTATCGCCAAGGGAATCGTAGAGCTTGACCGTTGTCTGATATTCGTAAGCTGTGTCTGCGATAGGCACGGCATTCTGAGCATCCCATTCCAAGTGCAATGCCGCAGACAGGTCTTGAGCACCGGAGTCCAGGTTTGTCACCACAGTCATCCGGTCGGTCGCAGAAGGTGGAGACGTGAATGAGGACAAGGTAATGTCGCTGATTGAACCGGTATCCTGCCCGTTCTGGTCAAGCACCCATCCCCTCACAATATAGCCCGCAGGATTTATAAAATTCCCGTCCTTGTCAAACCTGAATTGGCCTGCGCGAGTGTAATATTCGTTGTTTAGGTTGGAGGGATCCCGCACCAAAAAAAACCCGGCACCGCCAATGGCCAAGTCGGTGGTCGAGTCTGTGGACTCAAAAGACCCCTGGGAAAAGCTGCTGGTAATATCTGCCAGAGACGTACCTCGCCCAACCTGAGCCGTACCGGCAGTAGTTGACACGGTTTGACTCAATACATCCTGAAAGCTAACACGGCTTGACTTAAAACCCACCGTGTTTACGTTGGCAATATTGTCGCCGATAACGGTCATGGCGTTGCCAAGGGTACTCAGACCACTGATACCCGAGAAAAGTGAACTTGATAGTGACATTTTATTTCCCTCCCTTACTTAATTGTTTATTGTTTGTTGTGTGTTGTCCGTTGTTTTTTCTGCTCCTGACAACTGACCACTAACTATTGTTTTTCGTAACCTCAATAATGTTTTCAGGCGCTACCAGCTTGTTCCCGATCATTAGGTAGGGAATGCTATTTTGATAGGTGACGCCGGTGACTTCTCCGGTGAGATACGCATTATGGGGAACAATAAATCCATTTTCACCTATAGCTTCTACCTCAAAGAAGCAGATCCCATTACCGACCAGGTTGCCGCTATTGTCCCTGCCATCCCACGAAAGATCATGTTCGCCGGTCTCCTTCCAACCAGCGTAGATCCTGCGGAGCTCGGCTCCCTCGGTGTCGTAAATGAAGATCGTTACCTCAGCCCCATCTTCTAAGGTATAGGTGTTTGAGTCCATGGTTCCGTCTTTTATAAAGACCGTATTGTCATGGGTCTTGACCAGCTTTCCAATGTAGTCAAGGACATTCCCGCTCTCCTGACTCCTCAGAGCATCCTGAATATTTGCCAGGGCCTCGTTCATCCCGAAGAACTGCTCGAGGCTGCTAAATTGGGCCAGTTGCGCAGTAAAATCGGAACTTTCGATAGGACTTAACGGGTTTTGATTTTTGAGCTGTGTTATGAGTAACGTTAGAAATTCATCCCTGCCCAGGTCCTTTTTGGGACTGGTATAGGCTGATGTCTCCCCATGCGTTGTTCCCAATCCATTTATATACATGGCGCCTTTCCTTTCTATATCTTTATCTT
The DNA here is from genome assembly GCA_030603345.1 of Pseudomonadota bacterium. Lineage (GTDB taxonomy): Bacteria > Desulfobacterota > DSM-4660 > Desulfatiglandales > B25-G16 > JADFWK01. The sequence continues at coordinate 1,976 of JAUVXZ010000037.1, read as the reverse complement.
TCTACAAAAACTCGTTGCTGGTTACCCACTGCAAACTCAACAAACACAATAAACTCAATGAACCCAACAAACCCCCAGATACTATGCTATTAAATCCAATACATGATCACTTGCTCCCGAAGGAAAGGGGAATGAGAGTGAATCTGCTCTATCATCCCCTGCTACCGATGAAATGCCGTTTATCTCCTGAAACCATTTTTGCCGATCCCTTGGGCCCTCCTTTGAATGAGCCAGGGATTGGTTAGAATCATCGTTTATATGCACATCTAATCGTTCCAGCTTTACCCCTTGCTCCGCCAAAGCCTCTCTGAGCTCATGGACATTAGACAGCAACAGTTCTTTTACCGAGCTACTCTCGGTTATCATCCCGAGTCTTAAGATACTGCCTTTTATATCCATCTCGACCTTTACTGCTCCCAGCTCAGGGGGTTTGAGTTGTAACCTGATGGCCCTCTCACCTCTCAGAACTGATCTGGCGACCTGCTTTCCAACCTGGTCGACCAGGTAGGCTGGCAAAAAATCCCTTACAAGAGGTTTCTGGTTTTGCTTCGCGGCCGTAATTGTTTCTGAAAATGTGCTGCTTGAGACAGGATGGGGCATATTAGTAATTTTCGTTTTTGATGTGACGCTATACACCTCCTCTTCTGCACCGTTTCTAACCCCTTTGCCAACATCCAAACCGGAAGGCAACCCATCTTTGCCGCCGGGGTAAGGAGATCCTACCTTTTGCTCTCCGTTTTTGGCGTGTACATGTCCCTCAGATTTCAAAGGAGATAAGAAGCTTTCCTTTTTGTCCACCCTACCATGTGTGGCGATGTTTTCTCTCCCGTGGAGACCAGTTAATTTCAGCCGAGAAAGAGACAAAGCAGGAGATAAAGACCCTTCCTTTTCCTCCGCTATAACCGCTCTTTCCACTATTTGCTCAATAGTGTCTTTTATGCCAGTGGGTACCTGATTCCCCTTGTGTATCATCGTTTCATGACCAATTATGAAATCCTTCATTGAGATTTGACCGCCTGTACCCTGGTGAGGGGTCACCTTCCCTATCCCATCGAGTTTTGCAGAAACCTGGTGTAACACTTGGTGATCCGGTTTGATCTGATCACCGGGGACTCCCCCTTTGCTTACTGACAATCGATTTATCAAGCCCTCTAGTGCCTTGACAAACTGATCTAGTTTCAGCTTGTTTGGCAGGTTGTTCCCTTGCGCACCGATTTTCGCACTGATTTCTTTCAATTCTGTGGCGAGTTTTTGCAGGTTCAAACCCCCTGCTTCAGCCCGCGCAGCCCCGAAGGCATGGTCGAGTTGTTTTGGAGTCAGACCGCACGCCCTCAACGCTGATTCAATATACGGGATAACCGAAGGCTCAAGGTTGACAGCCAGGTGCATCTTTCTCTTATATTCGTCAAGCTCGCTTATCTTACGAAAAAACTGGGAAAGATTGATTTCCCTGCGGGGATTACTTGCGACCAGTTCATGGAGGAAGCTCTTTGCCTTCTCTTCTGAGAAACCACACTGGCAAAGAAATCTTTCAAGGATAGAGATATCCTTACCGTTCAAAGAGATTTGCTGTAATGGTTTTCCCTTGGCTAAGAGCCCCTTTCGAAGGGACTCAAGATAGAAATGGTATTCTTTGTTACCTGGTAATCCTGGTTCAGCAGTCCCTCCAACCTGGGGAAAAGATTCCTTCTGAACTGAGTTCATTGATTTTTGGATAAGGGGAATAAATCCCGTGCTGTTCTTTCCCGACTCCACGGCCGCACCTCGCCCACTTGTTCTGCACTGTAGAACTAAGGAGGCCATCTTTAGAAATACTGGGTTCATAGTTTCTCAATCACAAGCTTTTTGTTCTTTAACAATTTACTTACATCATTAGCAACGGTCATACCAAAACTCGTGTATAACTAATTTATCCATTATTCCAATATGTTAGAAAACCCGGTGAGATATGTTGGAGGGGAATGAATGCGTAAAAT
>JAUVXZ010000173.1 GCA_030603345.1 Pseudomonadota bacterium | reverse complement strand
TCTCAAGCCCTTTGATGCAGGCTGGCTTTACCAAAGAGGATATAAGGAAAGAGGCCAAACGGAGGAAGATCAAGACCTGGAATACGCCATCATCTGCATGCCTTGCCTCACGGATAGCCTTTGGCACGCCGATAACGGTGGAAGATCTTTCTCGCATACACAAGGGTGAAGAGATGTTACATCAACTCGGTTTTGAAGAGGTTAGGATACGGTACCATCCTCCCATTGCCAGGATCGAGGTCTCCACCGAAAGAATCGGACGGCTCGCACAGAAACCCCTCAGGGACAATGTGGCAAAAGCACTCAAAGATCTCGGCTTTACCTACGTTACTCTCGATCTTTCTGGCTTCCGGAGTGGCAGTATGAATGCTCTTCTCTCTTAAGCCTTTGCCTGAGCTATCGCCTCATCCTCCCTCTTTATATCCTCCAATGTCTTTGGCTTGACGTGATCAGGCTTTTCCTCCACACCGTATTTCCACTTCAAGAACTCCTCACCGGTGGTGGGATACAGGGCATAGGTGAGGAGATCTTCCTCGGTTTTGGCTAGATCACCGATCTTTTTCCGATCCTCTTCAAGCTCTGGTTCAATGAAATCAGCAGCCCTGCCGGTGATCGGGGTCTCACCTCGTTTGTACCCTTTGAGTACGATTTTCTGTACCTCTGGATCAACCGGTGTTGGGGTCTTCCCATAGAGCCCATAGACCAGATCCTTTACCTGGTTCGTGATCATCTTGTATTTTCCCAGAAGCACATTGAGTACTGCCTGAACCCCCACAATCTGAGAGGTCGGGGTAACCAGGGGAGGCGTTCCTAACTCTTTTCTGGTAATCGGGATCTCGGCATGGACCTCAGGGAGCCGGTCTAAGGCATTGGCCTCTTTGAGCTGGCTGATCAGGTTTGAGATCATGCCACCTGGTATCTGATGGGCCAGAACCCCGGTGTCAATAACTGCCATCCTGTTGGTGGCAAGATAGTCCCGGTATTTGGGTGCAATACTCTCCATGTACACATCTAGCTCAAGGAGCTTATCCAGGTCAAAACCGGTATCCCTTTCCCTACCCTGAAGGGCTACTACCAGCGGCTCTATGGCTGGCATAGCGGTTCTCATGGCAAAAGGCGCAAGGCAGGTGTCAACAATATCGACCCCTGCCTCGATGGCCTTTAGATAGGTCATTGACGCCATGCCACTGGTATAGTGGGTATGGAGGTGAATGGGGATGGTGATCTGTTTTTTGAGTTCAGTTATGAGCTCATAGATGTCATAAGGTGCAATAAGCCCTGCCATATCCTTGATACGGATCGTATCGGCCCCCATCTCTTCTAACTGTTTACATTTGGAGAGGTAATAGGGGAGATTAAACACATCACCACCTAAGGTTCGCTCGGTGAGGGAGTAGCAGATATTCCCGGAAAAGTGTTTCCCGTTGGCCTTGATCCTCTCCACAACGGTCTGAAAATTCCTGAAATCATTGAGGGCATCAAAGACCATGAAGATATCTATCCCTACCTCACAGGCCTTATCCACAAATGCCCTGGCCACATCGTCTGCATAGTTGCGATAGCCCACCAGGTTCTGGCCCCTCAGCAACATCGAGAGCTGGGTCTTTTTGAGGTATTTCTTAAGGGTCCGTGGTCTTTCCCAGGGGTCTTCTGCCAGGAACCGGTGCATGGTATCAAAGGTGGCCCCGCCCCAGACCTCCATGGACCAGAAGCCGACCTCATCCATCTTTTCAGCAATAGGGATCATATCTTCGGTCCGCATTCTCGTAGCCAGGTTGGACTGGTGGCCATCCCTGAAAGTCATATCCTGGATCTTCAGGGGTTTTTTCTCTCCTTGTTTCATGCTATCATTCATAGTTCATCTCCTTTTTAGAGTGATGGTTAAAGATTTGCCAGTAAACTATCTCATTGGTGTCCAAAATAACTGGTTAGGCAGTGTATGAGCTTTCAATCAAAAGGCACTCATGATGTGGAAGCGCGGATTTATTGGAGTATTGGAGTGCTGGAGTAATGGATATTTTTCTTTTCCCCAATACTCCAGATTCACACAGCATGAGAGCACGGTTTTGTAAATATTTTATTGGCTGTTTATTCACATCAGTAGCCCATTTTGGACAAGCCTAAAACTATCTATTTATTATATTTATCACAAGTAGATTAGTCAACAATACCAAAACCCTTTCTTCATCTTTGAGCTTGTTACCAAAAGGTTCGAAAGGCATGACTAAAGCTGTTTTCAACAAAAGGTGAGTGTCGCATTAAAATATTGACACCCAAAACTCTATCTGCTATTTGCTACTGTAAAGGGGCTGTAGCTCAGATGGGAGAGCGCATGACTGGCAGTCATGAGGTCAGGGGTTCGATCCCCCTCAGCTCCACCATTAAAATCATTCCATTAACAGACCAACCCTCCGAGCTAATAACTGAAATAGAGACCTTTTTGCGCCCTAACCTTTGAACGTTACCAAAGAGTTAGATCCCCGCATTTACCCCAAACCCCCGATCAGGTGTCAGCGGTGCTCCGGGGCACCAATTCCTGAGCGCCGAAGGCCCAGCTCCATCTCCTTATACTGCACTGATGAACCACTCTGGCGCTGCCCTTACCACTGCCTTAACTATATCCCGATCGTGTTCGCTGAAGGCCTCCCTGTCGATCATAGACTCGATTGTCTTCTCAAGCACAACCATCTTGCTGCCGGTGTGAATGATGGCTGGGTAGTACTCATTAATGAAGAAATGCTTAAGCCTGAATCGATCAGTCTCATTATTGACCATGTCCTTGACCTGTTTCTCGATCTGGGCCTTTTCAAGGTTGCGCAATTCGGATTTCGGCGATTGGATCTTCTTGGCAGTGGTTTCAAAGCCCTCAACGCATTTGAAGCTGAGCTGCCAGTGCTCGATATTCCCCAGGCAGTTGATCATGAGTGTGTTGGTTGTTATGAGACCTTGCTCGTGGTCGATCTTGACTCCCTCAAGGTGGGGTAGAAAATAGTTGTCCGAAATGGCGCAGAAAGCACTCACTCCACCGGCAAACGGGTTCTCCATGAGATCGTTGACTGTGAAAAAAGGTTTCTGCTCGAACCTGGCATCCTGAAGAAGTATGAGTTCTTCCTCTGTGTAGTGGAATCGTTCGTTCCATAGTTCCTCTGGTGAAAGGTCCTTTCTGGTGAGCGAGCTCTGACTGGTAAGCATACCCAAGCTCTGACCTCCCCGCCAAACCAAGGGAAGAGCACCAACTGTCCACTCAGCGCTTCCCCCAATCTCCCCGATCATGCTATGGAGACCGCGACCGTCCGGAAAGCGCAGTCCATCCAGCCCCATGACCAGAGCAGGGAAGAGGTCTCCGTCTTTGTCAAAGGGAGTAGCCACACCGATGCCGTTGAGCTGGTCCATGGCGGGATGATGGCGCGGCCGGTCAAGAAAGTAGGCGGTCATTTCTGAGAAGTCCTTTATGCCACACGCATCGGCGATGATCCGAGCCTCCTCTTTTAGGTCAGTGTCCCGAGGGTTAAACTCGGGGAAGGGGGCAGCAGTCATCCAACGCTCAACATAGATGTCGGGCAGGTGCCTTTTGAAATTGGATTCGGTAATAAATAGCGCAGTAAGTGAACTGTGAAGGCCCTCAACTGACTTGCCGGTGCCGTCAATAACATCCGATCCCATAGAAAGCCTGTTCACCTCTTGGGTAAGCCCGTGGCTGTAGCGGCTGCAGTGCTCCTCCTTGCCGAATAGGGCACCGACAGCAATGGTCGGATTACCGCCGGCCTCCACGCCGGGCTTGGACCGTACTCCTTCCGTTATCGCGCTCTCGATGATCACTTCCTCCCCCAAATCAAAGGTCTCCGTTGTAATCTGGAGCACTTCACTCATCACCTGGGCTGCAATCCGATCGTTATGCCGCTTTAATCGGTTGACCAAATCCTTGGTTTGAAGATCCTTGGGCACTTTGTTTAAGGCACCAAAGCCATCGATAACAACTGCCGCCGCGGGTAGCGCCGCAGCAAGGATAACGGCCTGGCGGAGCTGCTTGCTCCTGAATACACCAAGATTCGAGTGGCCGTTTACCCGGTCATCAATAACAAACACCGTTCCCCCGGCAAGTTCAAAGCCATAAAAATTCAGCACCTCTTGATGCCTCAAGTTGAAAGTGGACACCTTGTCCTTGCTCAACTCCATGGCTTCGTGACGGCCACTATAGGTCAGCCGGACATCGCCGATATTGTAACGTAGAGGATTACTCATGGTAGCACCTCCAAGTTCAGAAACAACACCCTCTCATCTGACTGGCAATCATGAGGTTAGGGTTGCATCCCTTTCACCGATCTTGTTTAGTTTCCCTTGAATTCCGGGTCTCTTTTTTCTGAATATGACTTAAAAGACTCCTGCAAATCCTCTGATGGTAAAATCATTGCCGAGCGTGCCGCGTTGTACTCAAGGCTCCTAAAAGCAGAAACATCCTCACTGTGAAGCAGTACCTCTTTAGCTCCTTGAACCGCTAATGGTGCGTTGGCAGCAATCTCCTTACCTATCTTACTGGCCTGAACAAAGAGCATTTCCTGTGTATCAAATACCTCGTTTACGAGCCCAATTCTTTTGGCCTCATCAGCACCAATAGAATGGCCCCGAAACGCCATTTCTCTTGCCTTTCCCCTTCCCACAATCTTTGGCAATCTCTGGAGTCCTCCTACATCGGTAATAATCCCAAATCTCGGTTCAGAAAGGGCAAAAAGAGCATCGGAAGAGCAAAATCTCATATCACAAGAGCAGACAAGTTCCAGACCTGCTCCAAGGCAGTGTCCGTGAATAACCGCAATAGTTGGTACCCGTAAGACCTCCAATTCTGAGTGGGTAGACTGAACTCTCTTAATGATATCAAATAGCCTCATTTTCTGCTCAGCAGATGGCTTTTCAGATAAGAGCCTGATTACATCATTGGTAGGGCTCAGATCCAGTCCTGAGCAAAAAGAATCTCCCGCCCCTTTTAATAGAATGACCCTCACCTCGCTATCTTGTGCCGCTTTTCTTAGGGCCTCAGATAAAGAGAGCCAAAGAGCAAAGTCTAAGGCATTTCTTTTATCTGGCCTACTGAGGGTGATCGTCCCGATAAAACCCTCGCTCTCATACGTTACCTCACCCCTCCCCCCAGTCTCATCAGACATACTCTTCTCCTTTTATCCTTTCCACATAGTGCTGAGCGGAAAACGCAGCCGTAGCACCATCTCCACAGGCAGCTACAATCTGTCGAAGGTTCTTCTTGCAACAATCCCCACAGGCAAAGATACCCTCCCTGGATGTTCCCATCTCTTTGTCTACGATAACATAACCTTCCTCGCTTTTCTCAACTATATCACCCAGAAAGGAGAGGCTCGGGATCCAGCCAATAAATACAAACACACCATTCACGCCAAGATCTTTTCTTTCTCCTGTCTTAAGATTTCTCACCTTCACACTGTCAAGCGTAGTCTGACCAGAAATCTCATCCAGCACAGAATCAAAAATAAATTCTATCTTGTCATTACTAGAGGCCCTCTCTTGAAGAATCTTTGTTGCCCGCAACCTGTCTCTCCTGTGAATAACATGTGCTTTTTTCACAAATCGGGTCAAGAAAAGGGCTTCTTCAAGTGCTACATCCCCGCCACCTACCACTGCCACAGACAGGTCTCTAAAAAAGGCCCCGTCACAGGTAGCACAATAGGAAACGCCTTTACCAGTATACTCTTTTTCACCAGGCACACCGAGCTTTCTCTGCTCATGGCCTGCAGCAATGATAAGGGATAGACATTGGTAAGGTTCAGGATCATCATTTACAAAAATCTTCTTAATAGTACCCTCATCACTTACCTCGATCCTGGTAACCTCACCGAAGACTGTTCTCATCCCAAAGGACTTGGCCTGTTCCCCCATATTATGAACGAGTTCCGGGCCTGAAATCCCACCAATAAAACCAGGATAGTTCTCGATCCTATCGGTAATAGCGGCCTGACCACCGATCCCTAATTTTTCAATCAATAACGAAGAGAGTCTCGCCCTGGATGTATAAATACCAGCTGTGAGGCCAGCCGGCCCACCACCTATAATGACAACATCATAAATATCTTTCTTGCTCAATAATTCCTCGGTCATTATTCATATCCTTTATTTGAAAATGCCTAAAGTTAAAAAAGTGAATCATATCGACTTCTAATTCCGGTTGGAGCAAAGCGACACATTAACTTTAGGCACCTTAGGCACTTTAGCTCACTCATAACTTCTGACATGTTACCGTGACCAACCCCTTTTCTTTGCCTGCAATTAAAATAAAACCAAACAGATCTCTCTGGAGACAAAGGAGGGGATCTTCTCGCGGAAGATACATCTTATCTCCCCTTAAAAACTTCTGAGCGCTCTCATCAAAGATTATCCTTCCTAAGGTCTCAAGGTGATCGTAATAGCTTCCGGTGAGAAGATGCTCTAAGTAGTCAGCGCACCCCTCATCCTCCGGCGCCCTGTTGACACCTCTCCTTCCCATTGCTACAAGGGTAACAACCTCGGGAAGAGGATTTTGAGAAAGAATATGCCGTGAGATAGCCTTTGCCATCACATAGCTGCCCAGAATAGCTACCTCAGCCTGGCTGACTGCTTTTATCACGCCGTTTACCCCGGCTGTAGTCCGCTGAACCACTACTTTTCCCTCCAGCCATCCGGGGCTTTTCATAATGAGTTCTGAAGGGGAGTTTCCGAGATCAAAACCAGGAATCAATTGCTCATCAACCTCACCTGCCAAGATTATGTCCTTATATTTCGACTTGATAGAGAAGGCTTCTTCGGGATCGTCAACCAAAATAACCTTTTGTGCCCCGAGATGGAATAACAAGGGGGTCACGGTAAATGCCCGAAATACATCAATAATAATTGCAACCCCGTGAGCCCGTTTCGCGCCTTCAACCAGGCTTTCTCTGACTATTTTCATCTCATTCATTTGTATAACTTAGTATCAAAAAACATAATGGTAATTTATAGAGTTTCTCTCGCCCGCTCTTTTTGATCGCTAGAGCGCACAGACCCGCCTGCCTCGCCTGAGCTAGAGCGATGGCGGGCAGGGATCTCTGAGATAATCTTTCTCCATAATGCTTTCCTGCGGTGCAGGATGGCACTTTGATTTGGATTGCCCTTCCTTGCCCTGTTGAATGCTTGCCCTGTTGAATTTCCCCCGTTAGGCGGAATCCCCCCTCCTGCGGGTTCCACAGGGCGGACCTATTTAACCAGGGTCAGCTATCCAGATCAAGCCTCTGTGCCCTTTGTGAGCTCTGCGAGAAATAAATGGTTTTAGCGCCGATAAGAGAAGAGTTAGCCGAGTCGCTTCAAATCATCCACCAGCTCCTGAACTGCCTGGGCTGATTTCTGAAGGGCCTCATGCTCT
>JAUVXZ010000293.1 GCA_030603345.1 Pseudomonadota bacterium | reverse complement strand
CTCTGGCGGGATTTTGCTGCAACAGAAGATACGTTGCCAAACCCTTACCACCAAGATATTTTTCTAATAGTCCATCTTCGATTGTTTCAATGCGATAATCCTTTTTTGTTACATTTATCTTCAATATCCGATTGAAAAAGCCGTTCATCAATAGTCTCCTCCTTTCATGACAGACCAAGCCTTTGTTTTGGAATATAGCATTTGTGCACATAAGTTGACATAAAAAACAGGTACTGGTAACATAGCGATAATTCAAGCTATGTTACCCAACTTTAGACTACAGTGGCCGCTTCTGTTTAAGAGCAAGTTGGCTCAATACTCTGCTTCCCTATGTGGGTTTCGTCGTCTTTGCCTGCGTCTGAGAATTCTCCTCATTAACTTAGCGAAATATAGCCATACGATATGCCAGTTTATGAATACAGAGGCCTGAATAGCTCTGGAAAGACCGTAAAGGGCATCCTTGATGCAGACAGTGATGTGGCAGCTCGCGAGAAGCTCAGGAGCTCGGGGATCTTTCCGGTTGAGGTAAAAGAGGTGCTTTCCAAACCCAAAGGTCTTCCCTCAGGTCCTGGCTCTATGGTTAGACTGCTGAGGGGGGTCAAGCCAGGAGAAGTTTCTGTAATGACGAGACAGTTGTCCACATTGCTGGGAGCTGGAGTGCCTCTTGTAAGATCTCTCGACTCCCTCATAACCCAGATGACCAATCCACTGTTTAAAAGGGTTATGGCCCAGATCAAGGAGTCTGTCAACGAAGGTAACAGCCTCGCATTTTCTCTGTCCCAGCATCCTAAAATATTTTCAAATGTTTACGTCAACATGGTCCAGTCCGGTGAGGCTTCAGGGTCTCTCGACGTGGTTCTCGATCGTCTGGCAGAGTTCGGCGAACGCCAACAGGCGCTGAGGGGTCGGTTTAAGGCCGCCCTCGCCTATCCAATCTTTATGTTCTTCGTCGGTACCATTGTCCTTTTTGTGCTGATTACCTTTATTGTACCGAATATTACGAAGGTTTTTACTGAAATGCGCCAAGCCCTCCCTTTACCCACCATAGTGCTTATAAAGGTAGGCAATTTCTTATTTTCTTACTGGTGGGTTATCGTGCTTTGTTTCCTTTGTGGTATTCTAATCCTCAGGCACATCAAAAAGAGGCCACGGGTTCAGTACCTCTGGGACAAGCTCAAACTCCGCATCCCCGTTTTTGGGCCTCTTAATCAAAAAATGGCCCTTGCTCGATTTGGAAGGACCTTGGGGAGCCTCTTGCAGAGTGGCGTTTCCCTCATTACGGCCCTTCAGATTGTTAGCAGGATTGTCGATAATACTCTGATTGAAAAAGTCATCATTGGGGCTGGAGATAATATTCAGGAAGGCCAAAGCCTTGCTGGTTCACTTTCCAAGAGCCCGTGGTTCCCCTCAATGGCGGTACAGATGATGTCCGTTGGTGAGCAAAGCGGGGAGCTCGAAGCAATGCTGCATAAGATTGCAGACACCCAGGAAAGAGAGGTAGAATCACAGATCATCGCGTTGACCTCGATGCTCGAGCCGATCATGATCTTGGTGATGGCTGTGATGGTAGCGTTTATTGTGTTTTCCATACTACTCCCTATACTTGAAATGAGCCAGATGATCCACTAAGAGCCATTGGGAATAGGGGATGGTGCGGTTGAGGTGAGCAATATAGAAAAGCACACTCGAGACATAGACCAGCGAAAAAGCCAATACTTCAATGCTCCAACAGGCGGCAGTTTTATTTAGATCCGGGGCAACCAAATGAATGAAGGGGGGAAAATATGGTAAGGAAAGAATCAGACCGTCGGGGGTTTACCCTCATAGAACTCATGGTAGTTGTTATTATTCTGGGTATTTTGGTTGGTTTCATCGGAGTGCGCATCGTGGGGAAACCAGAAGAGGCGAGGCGTACGAAGGCACGGGTCCAGATGGAGACCTTAGAAACAGCACTGAAACTCTACAGGCTGGATAGTGGCCTGTATCCTAGTACAGAACAGGGCTTACAGGCCCTTGTGGAACCGCCTGCGGTTGGCAGACTCCCTGGGGCATGGAGAGAAGGGGGATACCTGGAAAGAGGAAAAGTCCCCAAAGATCCGTGGGGCTACGAGTATGTTTATCTTTCCCCTGGTATTCACGGGGATTTCGACCTCACTTCCTATGGGGGCGATGGAGAACCTGGTGGTGAGGATAGGGATGAGGATATTAACAACTGGGAATTGGAGTAGCTTGTTTCCGTCAGGAAATGGTTTTTTTGTCCCAATAAACACAATAGACCCTCGCCCGGTCTGTCCCGACTTGGCGGGGCCTCGTCCTGCAGAGCGGGACGGGCAGGCAACAAACAGTACAAAGGGCTATACCTTGATTGAACTGGTGGTTGTGGTGGCCTTACTGGGCCTGTTTCTTGGCCTTGCCATCCCACGGTTTCGATATGCCCTGGTAACTGATGACCTGAAGGCCACGACACGGAGAATGGTCGGTTTAGTAAGAGAGGTAAGAAACGAGGCAATTAGAGAGCAAAAGGTATACCTGGTCCATCTTGATCTTGAAACGAATCGCCTATGGATAGAGTACGCTGGCATGGGCGAAGAAGAAAGGGCCCTTGCTCAAGAGCAAGCCTTTGTGTTTCCCGGGGGAGTTAGAGTCCTGGATATCTGGCGCCGGGGAAAGGGAAAGCAGGCACATGGGGAGGTAATACTTCATTTTGGCAAAAAGGGATATGTCGAGCAAACGCTGATCCATCTTGGGGCAGATGATGGCAGGGAGTTTACCTTGACGCTAAGCCCTTTTCTTGGAACGGTAAAAATCTACGATAAATATGTGGATTTTGTGGCCATGTAGCCAGTGGAGTTGCGGAGTGATGAAGTCGCGGAGCGATACAGCAATGGAGCATTGGAGAGATGGAGTTTTGGAGAGGTTGAACAATGCCAGAAAAGATCAATACTCCAGTATTCCCATACTCTCCCGAAGAGATCCCGGGACGGGGCATTACTCCAAAAGGAACTGGGGTTTCACCCTCCTTGAAGTGATGGTTGCTCTTGCCATTATTGCCATCACCTTGGTGACTCTTTTGGCGTCACAGTCCCAGAGTCTGTCGCTTGCAAGTGAGGCGAAATTCAATACAACGGCTGCGCTCCTTGCCCAGAGTAAGATAGCCGAGGTAGAGGCAGAGAACCCTGAGGATCTGACTTCCGATTCCGGTGATTTTGGAGAGGATTTTCCAAACTATTACTGGGACCTTACTGTGGGCTATCTTGGATTTGCCGGGGCAGAAGAGGCCCTGGATTATCTCAGACAGATCGACTTGGTGGTTTCTTGGGGTGAGCAAGCTCAGTATCAATACCGGCTCAGGCTGTACCGGTTTGTGCCTATGAGAAAAAAGTAAAAGTGAGCTGAAGTGCAAAAAGCTTAAAGGTGATCCCATATCATGAACCCAACGAACCCAACAAACCCAATGAACCCAACAAACCCAATGAACCCAATAAACTCAACAAACCCAAGTGGCTTCACCCTTTTTGAGCTGCTCATTGCCATATTCATTTTTGCTCTCGTGCTCACCACGATCTACGCTTCCTCTACAGGAACGTTTCGGGTTGTTAATGAGACGGAATCTGAGGTCGAGATCTACCGCATGGCCAGAATT